>NZ_JBSFCI010000019.1:0-147510 GCF_053593375.1 Streptomyces sp. NPDC002309
GCCGTCGGCGGTGATGAGCGTGGAGAGGATCTTCACGGCGGTGGTCTTGCCGGCGCCGTTCGGGCCGAGCAGCGCGAAGACGGACCCGGCCGGGATGGACAGATCGATGCCGTCGAGGACGGTCTTGTCGCCGTAGGACTTGCGCAGCCCGACGGCGGAGACAGCGGCCGGCGACGGGCGACCGCCGTCCAATGTGGACGTGGGCATGACAGATGAAGGCATGGAGCCCTCCATTCGAAGGGGTGGTGAGCAGGAAAGGGGCTTGGCGGCAGAAGGTGGGGCGGGGGGCGGATCAGGTCCTGGCGCGGCGGATGTCGATGTTGCCGTGCCGGGTGAGCGCGCGGACCTCGACGGTGTCCTCGCCGCCCTGCGGAGCGTCCGACGCGGCGAGCGTGTTGCGCACCTGCCCGGAGCCCGAGTTGACGTCGAGCCAGGCAGCCGTGCCCTCGCGGACGCCGACCTCGATGGAGCCGTACGAGGTCTCCAACCGGGCCGTTCCACGGGCCACTTCGCCCACACGCACGGTGCCGTGCGCGGTCTTCGCGGTGACCGAGTCCCCGGCCCGCGCGATGTCGATGTCGCCGTTGGCGCCGTTCACCCGGATGTCGCCGGTGGCGGCGCCCAAGGTCGTGCTGCCGTGGGAGTTCTTCAGTACGGCCGGCCCGTCGACGAAGCCGACGCGCAGACTGCCGGAGCTCGTGACGATCTCGGCCATGCCCTCGACGCGGTCCACGGTGATCGAGCCGTGCGACGCGGTCAGCTTCAACGGGCCGGTCACAGCGAGGCGGACATCACCGGAGGAGGTCTTCACACGGACCTCGCCGAGCCGCCCCTCACCGAGCACCTGCGCCCAGGCACCGGTCATCTCGACGCGTGACCCCGTGGGCAGTTCGACCGTGACGTCGACGGTGCCGGTGCGGCCGAACAGGTTCGACTTGGGCGTCCTGACGGTCAGCGCACCGCTCGCGTACGTGACCTCGGTCTGGTCGGCCGCCCGCACGTCCAGGTCCTTCTTCGGGTCGCGGGGCTGCACCTCGACGACGGTGTCGCGGCGGTCCCCCGCGATGAACTGGATGGAACCGGCTTCCACGTGCGCCGTGACCGCGACCGGTTCCGGAGTGTCGAAAGAAGGCATGACTGTCCCGTCCTCTTGAGTCCTTGGGACGTCCCCGCTGGTGGGACGTGGTGTGGGTGAAGCGGTCTGGGTGAAGCAGTGTGCGTGAAGCAGGTGGGCCGCCCTGCGGTCAGCGCACCCAACCGGTGAAGCTCTGTCCGACCGACTGGGCCTTCTGCGGCGCGGAGGGCCGGGCGCCGCCGTCGACCGCGACGGACACGGCCCGCACGAGCCACGCGTTGACCGACAGCCCCTCGCGGGCCGCGACCTCCTCGGCCCGCGCCTTGAGGTGGACCGGCAGACGCAGATTGATCCGCGCGGTGCCCCCCTCGTCGCCGTCGGCCGGCGATGGCGCCCTGTAAGGCTCCGTCGGCGCGGCCGGCTCCGCGAGGGCACCGCTCTCGGCGGGCGGCGGCGTCACGACGAAGTCAGGGTCCAGCCCGCGCAGCCGCACATCGACGGACCCGGGAGCCAGCTCACGGGTGATCTCGTCCATCGCGGCGGACAGCACATGCAGCATCGCCAGCCGCGTCGCCGACTCCAGAGGAGCGGTCAGCCGCTCGGCCAGTTCGCGAGCATCCTCCCCAGCGGCCTCGGCGGCCACCGCGAGCTCACGACGGAGGGTGTCGACATACGGGGTCAGGTCCATGACGCCATGATGGCACCCCGATGGCGCCACATGCAACCCCGAACGGCGCCCCTCTGGCGCCACTCCCCCACACACCCCTCTCACCTGCGGAAACGAGCGAAGGGTGACTGACGTCATCGCCACACCAGGCATGTCGACACGCCTGCACGGCCACAGAATGACGACGGATGGCACCACATGGCACCACATGGCACCCGTGCGGCACCGGGCGGCACCGAATGGCGCCCGCGCGGCGCAGGGCATCTCCGAATGGCACCCGTGCGGCGCAGGGCAGCGCCGAATGGCGCTCGCGTGGCGCAGGGCGGCGCCGCTCGGAGATGCCCTGCGCCATCCCGGAGTCAGAGAAGTGCCACGGCCCTGCGTTCGAGTGCGGTGCCGGCCTCGACGAGGCCGGCAAGCTCGTCGAACAGATCCCTGCGCTGTTCGGCGTCGGGCCCCTCGTACTCCTCGGCGAGGGCGTCGGCGCGCGCGCCGAGAGCCCGGATCTCCTCCCCGGCCTCGTCGCCGCGCGCCATGATCAACCGCATCCGACGCTCACTGATCTCCGTGTACGCGCCCAGGCCCGACACCGTCTCCAGCGCGAGGGAGGCCACCCGCTCCCAGCAGCGGGCCGCCTCACGGAACAGGGCCGCCGCATCGGACCGGCCCGCGAGGTCCAGGAAGTCGGCGTACAGGGGCCGCGTCGCCCCGGGCGCCGTGTACTCGACCTCCAGGCACTCATACAGCCTGCGCACCCCGTGGAAGAAGGGCACGGGCCCTCCGAAGCGCCGTTCCCATCCGGTCTTCGTCCTGGTGTCGCGCAACTGGGCGGCGAGCTTCTCCATCCCGGAGAACCCGAAGTTGACGTCGAACTTGTTGCCGAGGACCGGTCCGGTGAGATGCCCGACGGTGGCGGTGATCGCGCCCTCGACATCCGGTGCGCCGGTGGCCGGCCCGGTCGGGACGATCATCTGGTGGCGCCCCTTCCTGTAGGCGGACCAGGCGGCGCCGAACTCCTCCATACCGAGGGCATGCGGGCCGGCGGCCTCGTCGTCGACGTACAGCGTGTCCCCGTCGTGACCGGCGACGACGACCGTGTAGGCGTCGGCCCCGAATCCCGGCTCCATCCCGTGCCAGGGCAGGCGGGACTTGTCCACGGCGCAGAAGACCGGACGACCCGCGTCCAGGGCCTCGCGCAGCTCGGTCCACCGCGGCTTGGAGCTGTGCCGCACCTCGTACGGCACACGCAACCGGTCCAGGGCCGCGGGAACCCACGGCTGCGGATGGTGCTGGGACACGATCGTCAGCAGCGGTGGCAGTCCCCGGTACTCGAAGACGAAGTACATGAAGCCCACGCCCCCGGCCAGACCGGCGACCAGCGCCTCGTCGTGGACGCTGCCCAGCGCATGCCGGATCAGCGACGCCTCATGATGCTGGTCGGTGCCGAACTCGGCGTACGCGAGTCCGGTCGTCGGCGCCGACACCTGGGCCCTCGCCGCCTTGGCCAGCACATGTCGGCGGGCCGTGGTGTACGACTCCCCGGTGCGAGCCATCCGCTCACGCACCAGTTTCTTGAACCCTCGCTGGTCCGTCACTGCCCGTCCTCTCGGGGTGGCCGGCGCGGTCCCTCACGCGGACCGTCACCGTCACCCTGAAGGGAAGACACACGACGAAGGAAGTCACACCCACGACGACACGAAGATCACCTTTGCCCCCGCAACGCCGAGTGGCGTGAGCACTCGGTCTGGGGGTCGGGCGCGCGGGAAGCGCCGCCAGCAGGCTATCCCGCCCCCAGTCCGGCCGACAAGCAGGTGCTCCTCCGGCTCTCGCGTCCCGTCCGGGGTCGCGGACCCCACGTGCCACCCGGTTCGCCACCGTGGCGCCCCTGCCGGTTCAGGGGCCCGGCAGGGCATGGCACACTTCGCCCGTGCGACTCAGCGACCGAGCAGGAGGCATCGTCCTGCGGCCGATCTGCTACGAGTTTCCCGCCGTCAGTGGTGACCCCTGGGACGACAACTGGCTCGTCGTCGAGGCCGAGGTCACCACTCCGGTGGCCAAGTGGTCCTTCACGGATGCGTGTCTGCAGGTCGACGAGGCCCAAGAGGTGTCCGCGTGGCTGCGTGCCGTCGCAGACGGCAGGCGGCCGGACGCGAGGCCGGATGCCGAGGGGCAGCTCGCCCCGGACCTCTCCTTCGTCGAACCGGTCCTCGCCTTCAGCCAGGTCCGGTGGCAGGACGGCACGGGAGTGCTGCGGGTACACCTCTCCCTGGAGGCCGCGCCACCCTGGCAGCAGGACCCGCACCCGGATCTCCATCAGTACGTGATCGAGGTCGAGACGGGCCGCGCCGAGCTGATCCGGGCGGCGGAGGCGTGGGACCAGTACCTCGCCCGGTTTCCCCGGCGCTGAGGCCGCGGTTCATCCGGTGCCGCCGGCATGGCCGGCACCTCTCCGAAGCACTGCCACGACGTCGGGCGCGCGCCCTCGCGGATGCGAGGAATACCCTTTTGTGTGGAGAGGGACGAGGCATTTCTTCCCCTGAAGACCCATCGCCGGGGTCGGTGCATCCGCGTCCGACGATCAGGGTGAGGTGTGTGAAGTGACATGAGGCTTGCGCGAAACCGCAGTCCAGCGCCCCAGGTGCACGACGCCCTCCGAGCCGGTGACACGGAGAACGCCGAACGGAGGGCGCCTTCGGATTCCGGGCACCGCACCGCCGCCGACCCGCGGCACGCGGGCCTGGCCGCACTGCCGCGCCCGGTGGCCGCGGTCGTGGGCGCCGGCGGGGTCCTCGGAGCGGCGCATGTGGGCGTCGGGTACGCGCTGGAGGAACGTGGTTTCGCCCCGGACATGATCGTGGGCACCTCGGTGGGCGCCCTCAACGGCGCCATCGCGGCGGCCCACCCCGTCGAGGCCGCTCCGTGGCTCGACAACGTGTGGTCGCAACTGCGCCGCCGTGACGTTTACCCCTTCGGCTACGTGATGTCGTCACGGGTGAGCCTCTTCAACGATCGGGGCCTGCGTCGGCTCCTCGCCAAGGCCGAGCTGCCGTCCCGGATCGAGGAGCTGCCCGTCCCGTTCACCGCGGTGGCCATGGACCTCGCCACCGGCGCTCCGGCCATGCTCGACCACGGAGACCTCGAGTCCGCGCTGCTGGCGAGCGCGGCGGTCCCCGGGTTGCTGCCCCCGGTCGACCGCGAGGGCCGCACTCTCGTCGACGGCGGGGTGGTTGCCTACATCCCGGTACTGGCTGCCCTGCGGGCCGGAGCGGCGAGCGTCGTGGTGCTGTCGAGCGGGCCCGAGAGTTCGCCGTTGAGCCCGGACATCCCGCGCCGGCGTGCGAGCGCCATCGCGGCCAGGGCCGGTCTGCTCCTCCTCCACCATCAGATCCAGCGCGACCTGCACGAGGTGTCCCGGCACATCCCGACCGTGATGCTGCCGACCGGCATCGACACATGGCCCTCCCCCTGGGACTTCGGTCATACCCAGCGGCTGATCAGCACCGCTGCCCGCACCGCGGGGCACTTCCTGGACAGCCTCCGCGTGGACGGGCCGGGCCTGTACAAGGCCGACACCCCCTTCACGGAATGGGGCGGGCCCGGCTAGACGGCGTCGACCGGCCGGGGTCCCGCGGCCCCCGGCGGCCCCGGCGAGCCGCCGCCCCCCTTCCTCGAGGGGGACGGTCCGTGACCACCCTCGCCCTCCTCGACATCGGGATGCACGGCCACGTCAACCCGACGCCACCGGTACCAGTACCGACACCGATGCCGATGCCGATGGCCGGACCGTTGTCCGGGCGGCGTCCGGGCCGGTCACGCAGGCGCGCGGGGTGAGAGCGAGGGCGGCGCGTCGACGACACGCCTCCCGGACGGTAGGGGCTCCGGCGGTCAGGGCTCACGGGGCGCGGATTCAGCCGCGGCCGGCCCTTGCGTCCCGGTCCTCGGAGGCACGGCGGCTTCCCCTCGCATGCCGGGCAGTGCGCCGCCGCCGCGTTCCGTGGCGTCGGTCGTGGCGGTGCCGGAGGTCAGCACGAGGATCTCGTCCCGGTCGTCCCACACCCGGCGCCACGACTTGCCGGGAGAGAGACGCAGCACGTCGGACGACGTGCCGCCCTGCGCGGGGACCCGGTACCCGAGGGCGCACTCCCCGCGTTCCAGGGCGGCCGCGACGACGGTCGCGAAGGCGGCCTCCGCGCCCGGCCTGACGTAGTGTCCCGCAGGGCGAAGAGCCAGGGCGCCGGCCCGGGCGGCGAAGACCTCGTCGAACACCGCGGCCAGCTCCGGGCTGTGGGAGATCTGCGCCATCACGAGCGCGGTCAGTTCGCCGCGGACCACCGCGTCCGAGGCCGGACCGAGCGGGGCGAGCGCCCGGCTGCGGGGGTCGCGGAACTCCGCCACGACGGGCAGTGCCCGGCCCGCCTCCTCCTCCCGCGCGTGCAGGAACAGGAGCGTGAGGAGGGTCCGGTCGTCGGGCCGCTCGGTGCCCGGGTCCTCGTCGGGCCCGAGCACGACGACGCTGTCGTACTCGAACACGTCGAGGACGTCCAGGAATTCGGGGCGGGCCAGGTCAGCGGTGTGAAGGCGCACCCTCGGCCGTTCGGTGGCCGGCCCGTTCGCGTGGCACTCCGCGTCCGCACGGTCGCCCGCCCCGTCAGAGGCCGGTCTGCGGTCCTGGTCCATGACGACGTCGACGAGGGCGCCCGGAACGGAGGTTTCGCGCAGGATGTCGAGGAGCAGGGGCGCGCGGCGGTTCCAGCCGAGCAGCAGCACACGGGTCGGGGCGGGCGGGCCGGGTAGGCGGGCGGTCATGACGGAGGTGTCGACGTGGTCGCGGCAGTCGACCGGTGGGTCCGTCCGTTCGTCGCGCGCCACGACGACGAGCCGGTCCCCCGCCGCGAGAACGGTGTCCCCTGCGGGTGTCAGGGCGGCCCGGCCGTCCGCCCGCAGGAATCCGACGACGCAGCTCGCCTCGAAGAGCAGGGCGATGTCGGCATAGCACCGTCCCGTCAGCTCCGGGGCGTCCACCAGGTGGAACTCCGCCCCGGAGAAGTCGAGCAGGTCCCGCAGGGCCGCGGACAGGCCCGGGCGCCGGGCCGACTGCGCCAGCAGCCGCGCGGTGGTCACGTCCGTCTCCAGCACCGTGCCCCGTGAGCCGGCCGCCAGCCGCGCGGCGGGCAGGAACCGACCGTCGCGCACGGCGGCGACCACCGGCGGCCCCGTCCGCGCTCCGAGCAGCACCCGCAGGGCCAGCAGCACCCGGACGACCTCCACGTCGGCACCGTCACCCGTCTCGTCGGACGGCAGCACCAGCACCGAACGGGCCGCGGCGGGTGCGACGAGCGCCAGCGCCCGGGGGTCCGCCGGTGAGCCGCTCCGGCAGACCAGCCGGGCCCTGCCGACGCCGCCGCCGAGGACCGCGGTGAGAGCCGTCTCCATCTCGGCCGTGTCATGCTCCGCGAGCACGGCGACCACCCCGCGCGGGCGGGCCGCCACGGCGGCGACGGTCTCGGCGACGACCGTGAAGACCTGGTCGGACCAGCCCAGCACGACCGCGTGGTCCTCTTCCAGCACCGTGGAACGGCCGCGGCGCAACTCCTCGAGCCGGTCGCCGAGTCCGGTGGTGATGACGCCGATCAGGGTGGACACGCACAACAACGCGATGAGCCCGAGCAGCCCCGCCAGCAGCATCCGCAGCGGCCCGCCCGTGACACCGCCCAGCCGTAGGGTCTCCGCGCTGGTCCGCCACACGGCGGTGAGCCGCCCCGCCAGGCTCCGTGGTGCCGCGGGGTCGGTCCACACCATGAGCGCACTCACCGGCAGGACGACGGCGAGGCAGCACGCCGCCAGCCAGCTCAGCAGCGTGCCCGTGCTGCGTGCCAGGGTCCTGTCGAAGAGATACCGCGCCCTGTCCCGCAACGGAGTAGATCGCCGCCGCCCCGCCACATCCGCCCCCTGCTGTCGCCTCGTACCGGTTCCGGGGCTGCCCGCTCCCCTGCTCCTGTCCCCGAACGAAGCGTGCGTGCGACACCACCGCGACACGCCGCGCCCCAGGCACATTCACCCGTTCGGACAGGCCGCGGACCGGAGTGGTGGCGTCGCGGACGACCGTCCCGCGCCGTCGGCCGCCGACGCACCCGTGCCGCGGCGGCCGTCCGGTCTCGGCGAACTCCGCGGATTCGGCGGACTCGGCGGACTCGGCGGACTCGGCGGACTCGGCGGACTCGGCGGTCAGGACCGCGTCATGGGCACCACGCTTGTGACGGATGGCACGCGTCGCCTCGCATCTGTCACAAACGGGGTGACCACGTTGTCTCTCATGGTGAAGACAACGTTCAAGGATGCTCAAGGCAACAGGGTTGTACAGATGCTCAAAGACCGCAGTCGGAACAGGGTCTCCCCCGCGCACCCCGCGGGCCCGTTCCATGCGCCGAACGGTATCTACATCATCGACTCGGCTCGCAGTGTGATCGGGTTCTCCCTTCGCCATGCCGTCCTTCTCGACACCGTTCTCTTCGACGTCAGCGGGGAATTCAGCTCCTTCGAAGGGATCCTCCAGCTCGACGGCACGCATCTTTCCCGCAGCGCGGCATACATGAGCGTCCAGACCGAAAGCCTCGACACACACGATCGGGAACGGGACGAGCACCTCAGGGGTCCCGAGTTCTTGGACTCCCGCACGTTCCCGTTGATGACGTTCCGATCGACCGGAATCAACGGTGTAGATGGCAAAGGCGCCCGCCTCGACGGAATCCTGAGGATGAAGGACGTGGAACTGCCCGTCACCGTCGACCTGGAGTTCGGCGGAGCGGCTCAGGACGCGTCGGGGAAGTTCCGGGTCGGATTCCGAGGAACAACCACCCTGAGGCGGTCCGACCGGTGGCCGGCGTGGCATGCGCGATCCGCGCCGGCCATGTCACCCGTCGACGACAGGATGTCGCTGAACATCGACATATCCGCGGTTCGCATCGAACCGTCGACCCTGGCCTGACCAGCCAGGAATCACCCCAAGAACCAGGCCGCTCCGTCCCGAGGGCGAGGGACGACCGGCCTGCTCGCGCCGCACCGTGGGGACGGAGGTCGGCGCGCGAGTCGGCCGGGTGGGGTACTTCTGGAGCGGAGAGTACCCTGCCCGGCCGAACATGGCACCGGCACGAAGGCATTGGCGCGATCACGGCCGAAGCGGCGGCAGAACGGTCTTCAACGCGGCGGACAGAGCCACCGCGGCCCCGACCTGGTCCCACGCGGTTTCCTCCGCGTCGGAAAGCCGGACCCCGCTCGGCGCAATTCCGGATTCGCCACGGTCCGGGCGTCTTCGCCCATCACGCCGATTCGTTCACGGCCGAGCGATCGGCGGACCGGACACCGAAAAGCCGCGGGGCGATGCGCCCTTCGCTCCACACCGGGTCCGGCCGGGAGCCGATCGGTCAATTCGGAGAAGGCCGTCATGGGGCCTCATCTCTGCGCGTCTTCCGCTATGCCGGCGGCCTCGCCCGGTGCGCGACGGCCGCCCCGGCGCGAGCCCTGGACGGGCCGTCGGCGGGAGCCCCCGGACAGCTCACTCCGAGGGCTCGATGGTGACCTTGACGTGCTTCATGAGCGGCTGGTCGCTCTGCGTGCTGTAGTCGCAGAGCGCGACCAGGACGTTCATCTCGGGCATATAGCCCGCCGCGCACCCGCGAGGGAGGTCGTAGGGGACGGCGAGGAAGCCGTCGAGACCCCGGAGGCTCCCGTCCTTGGCGGTGGCGGTGATGTCGACGCGGGCGAACTCGGCGATGCCGCGCTCGCGCATGTCGTCCTCGTTCATGAAGACCAGCTCGCGCAGGTTCTCGATACCCCGGTAGCGGTCGTTTTCCGAGTAGACCGTGGTGTTCCACTGGTCGTGGGAGCGCATGGTGCCGAGCGCCAGGGTGCCCGGGGCGGGGACGACGTCGGGCAACGGGGCACTGGAGAACTCGGCGCGTCCCGACGGGGTGAGGAAGACCAGTTCGCGGGCGGGCTGCTTGAGCCGGAAGCCCAGTGGCAGGCGCACCCTGCGGTTGAAGTCCTCGAACCCGTCCAGCACTTGGGCCATGGTGTCGCGCATCCGGTCGTAGTCCTCGATGTACCACTCCCAGGGAGTGGGGCTGTCGGGCAGCGCCGCCCGCGCCATGCCGGCGATGATCGCGGGCTCCGAGAGCAGATGCCGTGAAGCGGGCCGTCTCATACCGACGGACAGGTGGACCATGCTCATCGAGTCCTCGACGGAGGTGCTCTGCAGCCCGCTCCGCTGCTGGTCCTTCTCGGTACGGCCGAGGCAGGGCAGGATCAGGGCCCGTGTGCCGTGGACGAGATGACTGCGGTTCAGTTTCGTGCTGACCTGAACGGTCAACTCGCAGGTGCGCAGGGCCTCGTAGGTGTAGTGCGTGTCGGGGGCGGCGAGGGCGAAGTTGCCCCCCATTCCGACAAAGACCCTCACGTCTCCGCGGTGCATGGCCTCGATGGTCCCCACGGTGTCCAGACCGTGGTCGCGCGGCGGGTCGATCCCGCAGACCTGCGAGAGCCGGTCGAGGAACGCCTGGGACGGACGGTGGTCGATGCCGCAGGTGCGGTTCCCCTGGACGTTGCTGTGGCCGCGTACCGGGGAAGGGCCGGCGCCCTCCCGGCCGAGGTTGCCGCGCAGCAGAAGGAGGTTGACGATCTCGCGCACGGTGTCGACGCCGTGCTCGTGCTGGCTGACGCCCCAGGCACCAGCTCATGATGGTGCGGTCCGCTTCGCTGTAGACGCGTGCCGCCTTCAGCATGTCGGCCCGGCTGAGGCCGGACTGGTGCTCAAGCTCCTGCCAGGTGGTGTTCTCGCACACGGTGCGGTACTCGTCGAAACCCACGGTGTAGCGGTCGATGAACTCCCGGTCCAGAGCCCTCGGATCGGTCCGCGACTCCTCCAGGACCGCCTTGGCCATGCCGCGCACCAGCGCCATGTCGCCGCCGATGCGCGGCTGCAGATTCAGTGTGCTGGTCCGGGTCGTCCTGTACAGGGCCATGTCCACGAAGTCGTGCGCACCGCCAGAGTCACCGAGATCGCGGCACGCTGGCAGTTCGCCGACGCGAGTCACTTCATCCGGCAGTTCAAGGCGTGCTACGGAGCGACGCCGGTCGCCTACGTCAGAAGCCACGCCAACGCGGCCGGCGCGAACCCGCCCGACGTCGGCCGCGGCCGGCCGCGCTGATCGGTCGCGGGCCGGTCACCAGCGGTGGGCGCCGCCTGCTTCAGGTGCGGTGGCGGAGGGTGAGTGTCCAGGTGTCCACCGTGTAGCGGCCGGGCTCGCCCGTGTGCGGCTCGCAGACGAACGCGCTGACCCTGTCGCCGTCCCGCCGCAGCTTCCGTCTGAGCTGCCCCCGCACGTCCGTGGAGGCTTCGGCGAGTTCGGCGAGGATCGTGCCGTCGAGCGCGCGGCCCACCGCGAGGATCTGCCGGCCGTCGAAGACCAGGATCGTTCCGTCACGCAGGACCAACGGCTCGGGCCCCTGGGGATCCCGCAGTCGCGGGCCGCGTTCCACGACTCCACCGGGCAGCAGCCGCACGACCCGGCTCTCGGTCGGCAGGCGGCGGTCGGCCTCGACGACGCGCACACCGGTGCCGACGACATAGTGGCCGTAGGAACGCCACGCGTCCGTCCGGGTGCCGTCCCGGTCGTACTCCCAGGTGTCGAAGCAGTCGTAGCCCTCCAGCCCGAGCACGAACCGGCCGCCTCCCCGCGCCGCGCCCCTCGCCCCGCGCAGCTCGGCGACCAGCTGCCCGTCCGCGAGGTCGAGGAGCAGCGCGGGGCCGAGGAAGCCCCAAGGCGTGTACTCCAGGGAGTCGGTGGTGACGAGCACGCGGTCCCCGGACAGGTGGGCGGCGTTCGGCCGGCCGTCGAAGCGGTGCGTCCAGCGGGTGCGTCCGTCGGAATCGACGCAGCGGACCGATCCGACGGCACCGACCAGGGTCAGGCCGTCCCGGCGCGCCAGCGGGTCCTTCGGCTCCCAGTAGGACACGAAGGGCACCTTCCCCACCGTGCGCTGATGGTCGATCACGTCGGCGCGCCATGCGCCGGCGGTCCCGCCCCCTGCATCCGCGCTCGTTCTGTCTCTCGGCATGCGCGCGATCCTAGTGCCGTCCGACCAGGCCTTACGAGGCGCGGGTCGCGTCCCTGGGCCGCGGGGCTCACCGAGGCTCCTGGCCCGGGTCGCCGCCCTGCCGCCCGGTGTCAGTCCGTGCTCGTCCAGGCATCCGGACGGTGGGCCACCACCGCGGAGACGACCGCTGCGGAAGAGGCCACGACGTCGGTCACGAAGCGCAGGCGCCCGACGCCGAGTCGTCGCAGCGCCGCTCCGTGGTCGGCGGCCACGACGAGGGTGACCGCCAGCAGAAGCAGTCGCCACAGCTCCATCACCGGGCGTCGTGCGCGGCGGGGCAGCTCCGCCAGGGAGGCGTGCAGTCGCTCGCAGTGGAACGGGACGTGGCGCTGCTCGTCGGCGAGGATCCGCCCGGCGACGTCCGTGGTGAGCGAGTCGTCGGTGCCGTCGCGCAGGGCGCGGTAGTACCGCAGTGCCACCAGCTCCGCGATCATCAGCACCAGCAGCTCCATGCGCAGTCCCATGAGCCGGCGCAGCTTGACGAAGACGGTGTCGCTCCAGTGGCCGGGCAGCGTGGGCACACCTCCCGCGGCCAGCAGCCCGGCGAGCAGCCGGGCGTGGTTCTGCTCCTCGGCGACGAAGAGCCGGACCGCTCGGGCGTAGTCCCGGTCGCCGGCCTCGTCCGCCTTGGCGACGAGGTTGTCGCCTTCGCCGTCCTCACCGACCTGGAAGCGCTGGACTCCGCCCCACACCGCGGGATGCAGCGTCGCGCCCCGCCCCCAGTCCGGGTCGCCCTGGGCGCGCCTGCGCTCACGCTCGTCCTCGAACCGCCGTGTCCACTTGGCGAAGTCTGCGGTGTGCACCGGTCTCCCCTCTCCGGGGCACGGCGTCCACCCCGCCCCGGAGAGAGACGACGCCGGTCGACTCCGAACCGTTGCACCGCGGACTTGGATGCGGGGCGTGCGGTGCAACTACCTTATGAGGCGCGACAACCGGCGGGGCGCGGCTGAGCGACATGGGGGAAGAGATGAGAAGGCATCACAGACTCGGCGCGGCGATGGGCGCGGGAGTGGCCGCTTTGCTGCTGCTCTCGGGATGCAGCATGCCGACCGACTACAGCGAGATCGTCACGTTCACCGACGAGCACGGCCGGGTCTGCACCGCGGCGGTGGTCGTCGACCAGGAGCAGAACCAGGGCGACGACTACCAGGTGGCCGCCCTGGACTGCGACTACCCCCCGCAGGGCCGCACACCGGGACCCACCCGCTACTCACCCCTGCCGCAACGGGATTCCGACTGACCCCACGCGCACCGCCGGCACCTGCGCGAGGGCTCCGTCCGAGGCGAAGTCCGGCCTCAGGCGGTGGCTCGGCACGGTGCAAACCGGCGCTCGTGGCACTCGACCGGCGTGGCGCGCGGGTCCACGAGCCGTCGTGCACCCGGGCGCCGTTCGTCGCCCTTCCGTCGCGGACAGCCTGTTCCTGGCGCGAAGAGAACCGAGAGGGGTGCGCTTGTGGCCAGTCAGTTCCAACGCATCAAAGTCCAGGCGATGTTCGACGCGATCGACGCGGACGGCAGCGGCTATCTGGAGGAGAGCGACTTCCGGGCACTCGCCGCCCGCTGGGGTGGGCTGCCCGCCGTGCGGGCGGGCGGCGAACTGGCCGCGCGGGTCGAAACAGTGATCATGGGCTGGTGGGACAGCCTGGCGGCCACGTCGGACACTCCCGAGGACGCCAGGGTCGACATGGACGCGTTGATGACCGTGGTGGACCGGCTGCCGTCGATGTCGGAGGCCGTCGCGGCAACCGCCGACACGATCTTCGACGCGGTGGACGAGAACGGCGACGGGCACATCTCCCGCCACGAGCACCGCAAGCTGATCGACACCTGGCACGGCCGGAGCATCGACACCGCTGACGTCTTCGACCAGCTGGACGCCGACGGCGACGGTTACCTGGAGCGAGGGCAGTTCGCCGAGCTGTGGACGCAGTTCTGGATCAGCACCGACCCCGCCGATCCCGGCAATCTGATGTGCGGTCCGCTGCGCGGCTGACACGCGGCGACCAGGACCTCGCCCGCCGCCGAGCGGGCCGGGCCCGGGGGTGCGGCAGGCCGGGGGTGTCCCCGTCGACCTCCCGCACCCGCGGGAGCCGTCCTCGCCGGCGGAGAGGGCATCGGATACGCACCACGGACCCGCGCCGGAGGTATCCGGCTTGACCTTGACACCGTGACAACGCCTTCACTGCGGTCGAGGAGGTGGTCACGATGATCGTGCCGCAGGAGGGCACGCACGAGGTCACGCACGAGGGCACGCAAGAAGACACGCACGAGGGCACACCCACGGAGCGAGTTCTCCAGGGGCTCGCGAGCGACGACTCGTCGACGCGGCTGCGGGCGGCGCTGGCGCTCGGCACCGGACCGGATCCCGCGTTCGTCGACAGGCTCGTCGAACGGTGCGCGGTCGAGCCCGACTTCTCCGTGCGGGAGACGCTCACCTGGGCGCTGACGCGCCATGCGCCCTCACTGACCGTCCCGAAGCTCGTCCGGGAACTCCGCTCGGAGCATGCGCAGGCACGGAGTC
Source organism: Streptomyces sp. NPDC002309 (assembly GCF_053593375.1). NCBI lineage: Bacteria > Bacillati > Actinomycetota > Actinomycetes > Kitasatosporales > Streptomycetaceae > Streptomyces > Streptomyces sp. NPDC002309. The sequence goes on from NZ_JBSFCI010000019.1 coordinate 14,416, forward strand.
AGGCCTTGCACACGTTGTCCAAGGTCGGGGATCGGCGGGCGTGGCCCGCGATCACCCGGACACTGCTGACCGACGCCGACGACGAGGTCGCGCGCAGCGCCTGGCGAGCGGCGGTGGCACTCGTGCCCGAGGGGGAGGAGCGTGGGTTGGCGGACGTGCTGACGACCCAGCTCGCGCGCGGTGGGCGTCGGACGCGGCTGAGCCTGAGCCGGGCGCTGATCGGGCTCGGTGAGGAGGTCGTCGTGCCCGCGCTGCGCGACGCGATGGCGGACGCGGTCCCCCAGGTGCGGGAGCACGCGATCGCCACGGAGCGACTGCTGCGGGACCCTGATGCCGGGTTCGAGTTCGCGATCGAGGAGGCGCAGCGCATCGTGGTCATGGGCACGAAAGGTGAGGAGGGCTGACGGGACGTGCTGATCGGTGAGGTGGCACGACGGTCCGGGGTCAGTGCCCGCATGCTCAGGCACTACGAGTCCCTCGGTCTGCTGCGGCCGACGGGGCGCACCGGCGCCGGCTACCGGGAGTACTCCGGCGAGGACGTCCGGCGCATCTTCCACATCGAGAGCCTGCGGTCCCTGGGGCTGTCGCTGCGCGAGGTCGGACGGGCGCTGGACGATCCCGGCTTCGAGCCCTCGGCGCTCGTCGGCGACCTGATCCGCCGGACACGGGAACGCATCGCCAGTGAGACGGAGTTGCTCACGCGGCTCAACCGGATCGGCGCGGCCGGCCCGGCCGGCTGGCAGGACGTCCTGCGGACCGTCACCCTCCTCCAGGGTCTGAACTCGGAGAGCGCCGGGCAGCGCCAGCGCGCCGCGCTGTCCTCGCCGTCCTCCGCCGAAGGTGTTCCGGTGCCGGTCGAGGCACTGGCGGAGGCGGCGCTGAGCGAGTCGGACCCGAACGTGGCCGGCGCCCTGCGGTGGGCTCTGGCGCAGTCGGGCGACGGCGGGCTGGCGCTGCTGGCGCAGGGCCTGCGCTCACCGGTGCCCGAGGTGCGCGAGCGCGCCGTCCGCTGCATCGCCGAGCTGCCGGACCGCGAGGCGACGAGCGCGGTGCTGCGCGAGGCCCTCGGGCATTCCGACGTCGTGGTGCGCGGGAGTGCCGCGCTGGCGCTCGGGGCACGCGGGGCGGCCGACGCGGTCCCGACCCTCATCGACATGATCGTCGACGAGCGGAACGACGTGGAGGCGGCGGACGCCCTGAGCGCGACGGCGAGTGAGGCCGCGCTGGCGGACGACATCGCCACGCGGCTCGTCGAGCGCCTCGCTCCTGGCACCCTCGACGCGTCGGCGCGCCGGCGGCTGACGCAGGCGCTCGCGGAGATCCCCGGGAGCACGGCGTCCCGTGCCCTCGCCGAGCTGTCGCACGACGAGGACCGCGGCGTCGCGCTGACCGCGACGTACGTCCTCACGCTGCGAGAGGGCCACTAGTGCCGCGTCAGTCAAGGTTTGCCCGTGAGGAGCGGCGTCGTGGGGGCCCCTCCCGCTCGAGCGAAGCCGAGAGTGGGGGAGCGTGCTCTCGGCGTGCCGGCCGGAAGCCCTCGTACTGGACGTACTCGGGCTTTCGGCCGGTGCGGCGAGAGGGCGTGCCGGGCGTCGCGACGGGGCGGACCTCGGCTGACGCGGCACTAGCGTCCCGCAGCCGCGTCGGGCGGTGCTCAGAGCCGGCTGAACTTCTCTATGTCCTGGGTGAATTCCTCGATCAGCCGCGGTGTGAGCGTGGACCGGGTGTCGGCGACGGCGGTCATGTAGTCGTCCGTGGTGGCCGGCAGGCCCTGGCGGTCCGTGACCTCGCGCTCGAAGGCCGCCTGCGCGCCCTTGCGGGCCGCGAACTCGATGTCGGCCGGGGTGAACAGCTCGGTCGCCGCCACCAGTCGGGAGAGGTCGATCGACTCGGTGGCGGCCCTGAGGTAGCGGGCCCAGATCGCCGAGCGGGCGGCCGGGTCCGGGGGCCCGATGGGGATGACGTAGTCGAACCGGCCCGGTCGCAGGAACGCCGCGTCCAGGGAGCGGACCGAGTTGGTGGCGCAGACCAGCAGCCGCGAGTCCTGCTCGCGGAAGACGGGGATGAGTTTGAGCAGTTCGTTGGTCACCCCGTGGCCGGGGTCGACGGCCTTGCCCGACCGCGCTCCGGCAATCTCCTCGACCTCGTCGATGAAGAGCAGCACCGAGTCGAGTTCGGCCAGTTCCGCGAAGGCCTCCCGCAGTGCCGTCGCCAGCCCCTCGTTGGTGTCGGCCGCCAGCCGCGACGGGAAGAGTTCCACGAACGGCCAGCCGAGCCGGGAGGCCACCGCTTTGGCGAAGCTCGTCTTCCCGGTGCCGGGCGGACCGAACAGGATGGTCGCCTTGGGCGGGACGACGCCGTAGCGGTCGGCCAGCGACGGCTCCTGCAGGGGCAGTACGACACGGCGTTCGACCACCTGCTTCTCCCGGTTCATGCCGGCCATGGCGTCCCAGAGGCCGTCGGGCAGCATGCGCCCGCCCAGTGCGGCCAGGACGTCCGCGTTGGCGCATCCGGGCGGTTCGAGCTTCTCGTAGTAGGTCAGGTCGTCGCGGAAGCGGTAGCCGGAGTTCTCCAGGGCCTTGGTCCCGGCGGCGCCCGCGGGCAGCAGCGCGCTGACGTGCCGCACGCCCACGGCACGCAGCCGCCGCTCCAGCTCGGTCAGCAGGGCGCTGCCGATCCCCCGCTCACGCCACCGCGGAGCCAGCGCGATCAGGAGCATCCAGCCCCGTCTGCCGTGCGCCTGCGCCATGGCCATGCCGACCAGTTCGTCACCCACGACGGCGACCACCGCGGGATCCCCCGCCTTCGCCGCTCCGATCACTTCCGAGACCGGGAAGACGGGATCATGACCGGCCTGACCTGCCTGGCGGCTCTGGTCCCAGACCTGGATCGCCTGGTCCAGGTCGTCGTCGTGATAGTCGCGCAGATGCCAAGCGGGCATCACCACCACCTCTCCCGGCGCGCAAACTCCCATTCTTCCCCGCCGGGACCCGCCGCGCTCGGCGGGTCCCGGCGGGAGGTCGTGGGTCCCGGCGGGGAGGTCGTGGTGTCACCGGTCGGCCACGCGCTGCCGCACGACGTCCACCGGTGGCCGCGCACATCCACCGACCGGCTCCCGTCCACCACCGACCCGCTCCCGCACGACTACCGAACGGAACGCGTGGACCACGGTCCGTCGCCCCGGGGCACCCTCCCTCTCGCATCCCCCGGGCTCCGCTTTGCAGGCGCGGGAAGGCCGACCTAGCTTGGGGAAGTGTTCCCCTTCGACGCCGCATCGGGTGCCGGCCCGGCGTACGGCGACGCCGCTACGGCGCTGGCGGTCGTCGATCGCGGCGGGGTGGTGACGCGGTGGACGGCCGAGGCCGAGCGACTCCTCGGTCACCGGGCCGAGGACATGCTGTTCCGGCCGGCCGAGCGCCTGGCGGCCCACCCCGGTGAGGGGGCCGGCTGGTTCGGACGCGAGTGGTCGGGACGTACGCGCCTGCGCCGTCGTGACGGGCGGACCGTGCAGGTGAGTCTGCGGGTGACCGCGCTGCCGGGGCCGGACGCGACGGTGGACTGGCTGGTCTCGCTGCTGGGAGCGGCCCAGTCGACGCCCGCGGTCTCGGTCGCGGAGAACAGTCCCTTCCCGACGGCGGTGTGGGACTCCGAGTTGCGCATGGTGTGGCTGAACGCGGCCCTCGCGCGCGCCTACGGGCCGTCCTGGCCGCAGCGGCTCGGGCTGCCCTTGGAGGAGTCGCCGCTGTACGCGGACACCGAGCAGGTCACGGCGCTGTTCCGGCAGGTCCTGGAGAGCGGCGTCCCGGTGATCGACCACGAGCTCGACCCGCGGGACCGCCGCTGGCGCCGCACCTACGCGCTGTCGGTGTTCCCGGTGGAGAACGCACGGGACGGCGAGCCCGGGGTGTGCTCCACCAACGTCGACGTCACGACCTCGCGGCGGGCACGGGAGCGGGTCACCCTCCTGAGCCGGGCGGGCACCCGCATCGGCACCACCCTGGACATCATGCAGACCGCCCAGGACCTGGCCGACGTCCTGGTGCCCGCGCTGGCGGACTATGTGACCGTCGACCTCGCGGACGCGGCCGAGGTCGACGAGGAGCCCCTGGCCCGGCTCGGCACGACCGGCTCGGGCGCCGTCCCGGCCTTCCACCGCGGAGGCGTGGCGTCGATCCGCGAAGGGGTCCCGGAGTCCCTCTGGGCGCGTGGCGAGCCGGTCTACGTGCCTCCGCGCTCACCCTTCCTGGAGGTCCTGTCCACCGGACGCTCCTATCTGGAGCCCGTGCTGAACACGTCGCCCGGATCGTGGCTGGACGACGACGCGGGACGCCGGGAGAAGATCGTCTCGCTGGGCATGCACAGTCTGCTGGTCGTCCCCATGCAGGCCCGCGGCGAGATCCTGGGGGTCACCGTGCTCGTCCGCACGGAGACCCTCCTGCCCTTCGACGAGAACGACCGCGAGGTCGCCGAGGAGGTGGTGAGCCGGGCGGCGCTGAGCCTGGACAACGCACGCCGCTACACCCGCGAGCACACGGCGGCCCTGGCGCTCCAGCGCGACCTGCTGCCGCGCAATCCGAGCGGTGGGACCGCCCTGGACGTGGTGTGGCGCTATCTGCCGTCCGACCGGCGCGTCGGTGTCGGCGGCGACTGGTTCGACGTGGTCGAACTCTCCGGCGCCCGGATCGCCCTGGTGGTCGGCGACGTCGTCGGCCATGGCATCAGCGCCGCGGCGGGGATGGGACGGATCCGTGCCGCGATGCTCACGCTCGCCGCGCTGGACCTGTCCCCCGCGGAGGTGCTGGCCCATCTCGACGACCTGCTGGCCCGCCTCGCCGCCGAGGACCTCGAGTCGAAGGCCATGCCCACCACCATCAGCGGGGCCACCTGCCTCTACATCGTCTACGACCCGGTCACCCGGCTGTGCCGCGCCGCACGGGCCGGCCATCCGCCGCCCGCGCTCGTCGACCCCTCCGGTGAGGTCACGCTCCTCGACATCCCGGCCGGGGCGCCGCTCGGTCTGGGTGGGCAGACGTACGACGACGTGGAGCTGGAGCTGAGTGAGGGCAGCACGCTCGTGCTGTACACCGACGGTCTCGTGGAGACCCGCGACCGGGACATCGACTTCGGTCTGGAGCGTCTGCGCGGCGCACTGACCCAGCGCCCCGGGGCCCCGTTGCGGGATCTGCGCTCGGCGGTCGTGGGCACCATTCCGCCCGGAGAGCAGGCCGACGACGTCATGGTGCTCCTGGCACGGACCCGTTCGCTGGGTCCGGACCAGGTCAGGGAATGGGAGCTGGACGCCGACCCGTCCGCCGTGGGTGGCGTGCGGGCGAACGCCGTGCGGGCGCTGGTGGAGTGGGGCCTGGAACGGCTGGTGCCCGTCGCGGAGCAGATCGTCGGCGAGCTGCTGGCGAACGCCGTCCTCCATGCGGTGGGGCCGCTGCGGCTGCGACTGATCCGCGACCGGGTGCTGGTGTGCGAGGTCTTCGACGGCAGTCTCAACGCGGTGCGCACGGTCAGCGCCGGTCCTGACGACGAGGGCGGACGCGGTCTGGCCATCGTCACCGCCCTCGCGGCACGCCATGGCTCCCGTGGGACGCCGACGGGCAAGTGCGTGTGGGCGGAGATCCCGTTGCCGTCGCGTCCGACGGCGGCCGGGGGCGGAACCTGACCGGCGGGCCGGCCGTGGACTCCGGGGCTGAGGGACACCGGGGCAGGTGACGGGAGCATCCTGCCGGGGAACGCCGTCATCGCGGCCCGTTCCGTACCCTTGCGGCATGCGCATGCGCCCCACCTTGAGCTGGACCCCTCCGGGTGATCTGCCGCCCGGCACCACGGACCTGGAGCCGGTCGCCGACGCGCTGAGCGCCGGCGGTGTGCTGGTGCTCAGCGGAGCGGGGATCTCCACGGAGTCGGGCATCCCCGACTACCGGGGCGAGGGCGGGAGCCTGAGCCGTCACACCCCGATGACCTACCAGGACTTCACCGCCGACGCCCGGGCCCGGCGCCGGTACTGGGCGCGCAGCCACCTCGGCTGGCGGACCTTCGGCCGCGCCCGCCCCAACGCCGGCCACGAGGCCGTGGCCGCGTTCGGCCGGCACGGACTGCTGGCGGGTGTGATCACCCAGAACGTCGACCGGCTGCACCAGGCCGCGGGCAGCGAGGACGTCGTGGAGCTGCACGGGAGCCTGGCCCGGGTCGTCTGCCTCGGCTGCGGCGCCTTCAGCTCGCGCCACGACCTCGCCCGGCGGCTGGCGGAGGCCAACCCGGGCTTCGCGCCGGTGGCCGCGGGGATCAACCCGGACGGTGACGCGGACCTGACCGACGACCAGGTCGGGGACTTCCACGTGGTGCCCTGCGCGCTGTGCGGCGGCATCCTCAAACCGGACGTGGTGTTCTTCGGGGAGAACGTTCCGCCGCAGCGCGTCGAGCGCTGTCGCCGGCTGGTCGGCGAGGCCGCCTCGCTGCTGGTCCTGGGCTCCTCGTTGACGGTGATGTCCGGGCTGCGGTTCGTCCGGCAGGCCGCCGAGGCCGGGAAGCCGGTCCTGATCATCAACCGGGACCCGACCCGTGGCGACCGGCACGCCCGCGTCCGGGCCGCGCTCCCCCTCGGCACGGCCCTCACCGCGCTGGCGGGCCGGCTGAACGTCCCGCTCGACGGTCAGGCGCCGGTCGGCCCCTCGACCGCGTGACGGTGACCGAAGGCCGCAGGGACCGCACGGCGCCGGACCTCCGCACGGACGGGCGCGAGAGCTCGGTGCCCGCACCGGCCGAAGAGCCGGCTGATCCGGGCGAGGCGGGGTAGTGGGAGGTCGATCAGCCCCGTCGACAAGGAGCCGCGGATGACCGACGACGCCTACCTGTTCCTGCTGGACGACGCGTCCGCGCCGCTCGGCGTGGCCCCCGCGGCGGTCGGTGATCTGCCGTCCCTGGAGACCCCCGCGGTGCACGCGTGGCCGGCCGCGCAGGGAAGCGGCCCGGCCTCCCCGGATCTGCGCCTGCTGCCGCCGGAGGAGAGGGCGGCCGTGCCCGAGGGGGCGGAGCGGCTGCCCCTGCGGCTGAGCGACGAGGAACTGAACCGGGTACGCCACGCGATGGCACCGGAGTCGCTCGCCCGGGTCGAGGAGGAGTTGCTGGCCTACCGCGACTACGCGGACGGCCGGGACGGCCTGATCGGAGGGGCCTTGGCCGCAGGCGTGCCGCCGCACCGCGTCGTCGAACTGACCGGGGTGGACCCGGCGACCGTGACCGCCGCTGAGAACGCGGCGGCCTCGGCGGTCGTCCGCCGGCGCCCGCTGCCCGCGGCCCGCCCCCGCCCGTCCTGCCGCCCCGGCGTACGGTGCCGTCCTCGGAACAGCACCCCGCCCCCGATTGACAGGTGCATGGCTCTTGCCTAGTTTCCTGTGCGGTCGCGGCGTCGCTCAGGCCCGCTCCCCCAGGAGGATGAACATGGTCGCACCGTTCGTCACCCACCGCGCCCTCGACGGCGCGACATATCGCCTGGAGGGCGAACTCGACCTCCGGGAGCCGTGCACCTCCGCCGTCGAGGTCGCGGCCGGTGGACGGCTGGTCGAGTTCACCGCGGGACCCGCCACCCTGGGTGCCGATGTCGCCGCCTCGCTCGGCATCGGAGCCGCCGATGACGAACTCACCTTCCAGAAGGGCACGTTGCGCATCCATCGGTCGGTCGAGCGCGAGGCGCGCTCCGGGCTCGTGGAGCGTCCGTCGCTCGTCGTGTGGAGTGGGGAGCGCCACTCGCTCGTGACCCGCCTCTACGGCCTGGGCGCGGCGGAGGTGCTGGGACTGCTCAGGTCGGTACGCATCGCCGAGAGCGAGCACGGACTGTCCCTCCGGCCCGAGCCCTCGGCGGGAAGCGCCTTCGCGCGGCCCGCGACAGTGATCAAGGAAGTTCCCGGCCTGGGGCTGCTGGAGCTGAGCCGGCGGACGAAGGAGCACACCGCCCAGCTTCCCCCCTGGAAGGGGGTGGCGGTCGCGTCCGGTGAGCTGTTCCGCGACACGCTCTCCGACGGCAGCCCGTTCTTCGTGCTCGCCTCCGCCGAACTCTGGGCCACGCTGGTGCCGTTGGCGTCGACTCCCGTCGCACGCGTGCCGGACCTGGTCGGGCGTCTCACGCTGCGGCGCACCGGGTGATGCCGCGATGACCGGATTCCCCGGCGGGCTCACCGCCTCGATCGTGACACTGACCCTGCTCCTGGGCGCGGTCGCCCACGCCACCCGCCCCGCCGCCCTGGGCGAGGCACTGCGGGCGCACGGGGTGCTGGGCCCCCGCCTGCGGCGCCTCGCGGCCGTCGTCCTGCCGTTCGCCGAGGGCGCCCTGGGGGCGGCCGGCGCCGCCGCGCTGGCGGCGGGTCATGTGCGGGGGCTGCAGGCGGTACTCGCCGCGGCGACCGGACTCTTCGGGCTCTACGCCGGCTACACGCGGCACGTTCTCGCCCTCGGCCGCGGTGGCCCCTGCGGCTGCTCGCGCCGGGACCTTCCCCTGAGCCGCTGGGTGACCCGCCGGGCAGCGGCCCTCGCGGTTCTGGCGTCGGCCGGTGCGGCGCTCGCCGGGACCGGACCGGCGCGGGCCACGACGGCCGAGCAGGTCACGATCATGATCGCGGCACTCGCCTGCACCGCGCTGCTGTGGTCCCTGCCCGCCGCGATGCACGAGCCCGCCGCGCCCGGCCCCGCGACGACCACCGCACAGCGCCCCGCGACAGCGACGCCCACCGGCCGGCCGACGGCCGGGACCACCGTTCACCGGCCGACCACGACCACCGTTCACGCGCCGACCGAGGCGACCGTGCACCGAACCGCCGAAGGAGTGTCGACGCGATGGACTTCACCACCAGCGCGGTGATCGTCTCGTGGGTGGCGATCGCGCTGCTGGCGCTGGTCGTCTCGGGACTGGTCAGACAGGTGCACCAGCTGTCCCGCGCACAGCCGCACCGACCCGGGCGCGTGGGGCTCGCGACCGGCGCGTCCGCACCGGGGCTCACCACGCCCGGTCCCGACGGCCTGCTGCCCGCCGACCGGGCCGCGCTGCTGTTGTTCCTCGACGCCGACTGCGGCACCTGCGGCCAGGTACTCGCCGAGGCCCGCGCCTGGACCGTCCGCCAGGGCGACGGCGCCCCACAGGTGCTCGGGCTCTACGCCGGCCCCGCGCCGCGGGACGCCGAGAGCGCCGTACCGCTGCTGGGCGAACGTCCGGAACTGTTCGCGGCGTACGACATCCCCGCCACCCCCTATGCCGTGGCCGTGGACGCGCAAGGCCGGATCGCGCGTTCGGAGCCGCTCGGTTCGGCCACCGCGCTGCTGCGGCTGCTCGACGACATCCACCCCGCGACGCCGAGGAGCCTGCCGTGACCTCACTGGACGACGTACCCACGCTGCGCCGTTCGGGCGGCGGCCGTACCCGGCCGTGGCGCGCGGACGTGCCGTCCTTCGCCCCGCGCCGACGCACGGTCCTGCAGGCGGCGACAGCCGTGGGCTTCGCCGCGCTCGGGGTGTTCTCCGCCGCGCGGCAGGCCTATGCCGACGGCTACGACATCTGGACGGGCGCCTGTCCGAGCTACGCCGCCGACCACAACTGCTCCCCGGGCTGCGGACCCAGCACGGTCTACGCCGACGCCTGCGTGACGTCCGGCACGAACACGGGCTTCCACCGGTCGGACGGCGTGACCTGGACGCTGCGGCCCAACCAGTGCTACGCCGGGACCTACGACGGCTGGCTGTGGGCGTACAGCGCGGCCTGCGGCACCTGCGGCTGCGGAATCGAGCGGCGCTGCCACGACGGGTACCGCAACACCGGCTCCGGCTGGGTGAAGTCCATCTGCCGCTGGACCACCGAGTGCGGCTGCCCCGGCTCGGTCACCTGGCCCACCACGGGCCGGGGCGCCACCGGGCCCGACGTGTACACCGTCCAGCACCTGCTCGTCTTCCGGGGCCACCCGACCGGGGTGGACGGCATCTTCGGGCCGAACACCGAGACGCGGGTCGAGGAGTTCCAGACGGCGAACGGGCTGAGCCCCACGGGCAGCGTCGGCCCGGCCACCTGGCCCCTCCTGGTGGCCACCGTGCGCCAGGGGGACGTCAACGACGCGGTCCGCGGCGCCCAGCGGCAACTCAGCAAGCACGGCCACGCGCTGAACGTCGACGGCAACTTCGGGGCGCTCACCCGGCAGGCCGTCGTCGCGTTCCAGTCGCTGCACGGCCTGACCGCCGACGGCGTGGTCGGTCAGAACACCTGGCGCACGCTCACCGGGACGGTCTAGGTGACGGGGTCCGGGGCGCGTCCGGCGCGGCCGTACGGCGCGCGTGCCGTACGGGCGTGGCTGACCGAGCCCGCCGTGCCGGTCGCGGTCCTGGGGCTCGCGGCCGTCGCCGCCGTCCTCCACGCGCCCGTGCTGACCTGGGCGATCACCGGCGGATTGGCGGGTTACTCGCTCTCCGGCTCCGTTTGAACGCGTAACAGCGCTTTCGCGCTGGCCTCGCCAGGTTGGCGAGCTACGTACCGCCAGGCAGTCGTCCTCGGCGTGTTCACCCTCGGCCTGCTCGCGGGCGGGGTGCTGACGGCAGGGGTGCTGTGGCTCCTGTCCGGGCTGTTCACACCGCTGCCCGCCGGTGTGCGGCAAGGGCTGATCCTGGCCGCCGCGTCGGCCGCCGCGCTGCGCGACGCGGGCCGGCTGACGCTCCGGCTGCCGCAGAACGCCCGGCAGATCCCGCAGGACGTGCTGCGCCGCCATCTGGCGCGCGGGGCCCTGCAGTTCGGCTTCGAGCTCGGCACGGGCGTGCGCACCTACGTCTCCGCGAGCGCGCCGTACGCGATCGCGGTGGCGGTGCTGCTGTCCGGAGGCTCCTCCGCGCCCGCCCTGGCCGCCGGGCTGGGCTTCGGCGCGGGCCGGGCCCTGACCCCGGCCCTGCGCCGGCTCTCCGGTGACGGGGAGAACTGGGACGACCGGCTCGCACGACGGCTGACGGGCATGACCGTCCTGAGTTCCGCACTCATCGCCACCACCGCCTTCGTGGTGCTCCGCTAGCGTCGCCTTGAGCAACTACCCCTGTCCGCAGTCGAGTTGTGCCGGTGGTCTGGTCCTGTGGCAGATGGTGACAGTGTGGACACGCCCCGGGCCACGCCGCCAGACTCACCTCAACTCCTTGTGGCTCATCAGGACTCAGGACGGAGGCACGATGCTGAGACGTACGGTCCGACTGCTCCTCTCGGTTGTCATGACCATGGCTGCCCTCACGGGCGGCATGCTGGTCACGGCCGGCCCGGCGCAGGCCGACGAGTGCTACACCTGGAACCGCACCCTGTCGGAGGGCATGACGGGCGCCGATGTCACCCAGTTGCAGATCCGGGTGGCGGGACATGTCGACTTCGGCGAGATCCTCTCCGTCGACGGCAACTTCGGCCCCCGTACGAAGGCCGCGGTCATCAAGTTCCAGCAGGCGTACGGGCTGGGGGCGGACGGGGTCGCGGGTTCCCAGACCTTCAGCAAGATCTACGCGCTCCAGGACCCGGACTGCACGCCGATCCACTTCACCTACGCCGAGTTGAACAAGTGCAACTCCGACTGGTCGGGTGGAGCGGTCAGCGCGGCGACGGCCAAGTCCAACGCCCTGCGCACGATGTGGAAGCTGGAGGCCATGCGGCGCGCGATGGGCGACGTCCCGATCGTCGTCACCAGCGGCTTCCGCTCGCACGCCTGCAACAGCGCGGTGGGCGGCGCCGCGAACAGCCGCCATCTGTACGGCGACGCGGCCGACGTGGTCGGCAACCCGTCGTTCTGCCAGCTCGCGCAGCGGGGCCGCTACCACGGCTTCGGCGGCATCTTCGGCCCCGGCTACCCGGGCCACGACGACCACACCCACCTGGACGGACGCACCAGCCGCTCCTGGTCCGCGCCCAGTTGCGGCATCTGACCGGCGCATCCCGCACCCACCGCTCGACGCGGCACGGAGCAGGGCCGCCGTGCCGGGACGCACTCCACGGTCCCGGCACGGCGGCCCGCCGCGCCGCTCTCCCCCGCTCCCCGCACCGAGTTGGAGTGCCCTGATGTCGTCCCGCAACAGCCGGCGCATCCGCGCCGGAACGGCCGTGCTGGCGCTGCTCGCCGGTATCGGAACGTTCTCGGTCCCCGGCCCCGCCCTCGCCGATTCCCCGCCCGAGACCCGGCGGACCGTCACCTACCACGGCTACCGCATCGAGGTGCCCGCCGACTGGCAGGTCGTCGATCTGGCCGAGAACCCGCGCGCCTGCCTCCGCTTCGACAGACCCGCCGTCTACGTGGGCGAGCCCGGCGACCGGAACGACTGCCCCGCCCGGGTCGTCGGCCGTACCGCGGGCGTCGTCGTCGAACCCCTCACCACCCGCTCCGCCCGCCAGGCCACCGCGGCCACCGCGCGGACACCACGGGGCGAGGCCACCGCACCGGCCGCCGCCTCCAGCGACGGCACGATCCAGGTGGCCGTCGAGGACGCCGGGGTCCTCGTCACCGCGGCGCACACCCCCGGGACCGAGAGCCTGGTGCGCCAGGTACTCGCCTCGGCCGAGCTCACCGCGGGCGCCGAGCGCACCGAACTGCCGCGTGCGGCGCAACAGCCCGGCGCCGCCCCGGCCGCGGCCGGACCGCAGCCGGGCTCCTACCTGGGCAAGGGCTTCGACGCCTGCACCGCGCCCTCCCAGGCCGCCATGAACGCCTGGCAGTCGAGTTCGCCCTACAGCGCGGTCGGCGTCTACATCAGCGGCTCCTTCCGCGGGTGCGCCCAGCCGAACCTGACCGCGAGCTGGGTGACCAGTCAGACCGGCAACGGATGGCGTCTGATCCCCATCGACGTCGGCCGCCAGGCACCCTGCACCAGCTACTCGCTGAAGATGTCCTCCGACCCGGCCACCGCCAGGTCCCAGGGCGTCACCGCGGCGGCCGGCGCCGTCAGCGCCGCCTCGAACCTCGGCATCCCGGCGGGCAGCGCCCTCTACAGCGACATCGAGGCGTACACGTCGACGGCCTCCTGCAAGGCCGCCGTGCTGTCGTACCTGTCCGGCTGGACCGAGCGGCTGCACAGCAGCGGCTACCTGTCCGGTTTCTACTCCAGTGCCGCCTCCGGCATCAGGGACGCGGCGAGCGAGTACGACAACGGGGCCTACACGCGGGTCGACCACATCTTCTACGCGTGGTGGAACGGCGCCGCCGACACCGACACCGGTTCCTACGTGCCGTCCACCCGCTGGTCGAACCACCAGCGCATCCACCAGTACGCGGGCGAGGTCACCGAGTCCTACGGCGGCTACTCGATCAACATCGACCGCGACTACCTCGACGTGGGCACCGGCACCCCGCCACCGGCGGACTGCAACGGGACGAACCTCGACTTCACGGCGTACAGCACCGTCCAGAGCGGCTCGACCGGCAACCTCGTCAAGGCGGCCCAGTGCCTGCTGAAGGCCGCCGGGTACGATCCGGGCACCCCTGACGGGATCTTCGGCCCCGACACCACGGCCGCCGCCAGGAACTTCCAGTCGAGCAAGGGGCTGACGGCGGACGGCGCGGTCGGCCCGAGGACCTGGACGGCGCTGCTGTCCCGCGGCTCCACCCCGACCGTCCAGAACGGCTCGACCGGCGAGGCCGTCACCCGTCTCCAGCGTGCGCTGACCGCGGCGCTCGGCCGGACGGTGGGCATCGACGGCATCTTCGGCTCCGGCACCGCACAGGCCGTACGCGACTACCAGTCCTCGCGCGCACTGAGCGTCGACGGCATCGTCGGCCCCGGCACCTGGGGCGCACTCCAGTCAGGAAGGTGAGTCAGAGGTCATGAGACAACTCGGGCGCATCATCGCGCTGTTCGCCGCGGTGGCCGGTCTGCTCCTCGGAGCCGGCCTCCCCGCGCAGGCATTCCCGCAGGCCGCGTTCCCGCTGACGAGCAACGGCAACCGGGGCACCGACGTCGTCGCGCTCCAGCATCTGCTGACCGCGCACGGCCACACGGTCGCCGCGGACGGCGTCTTCGGCTCCGGCACGCGCGGCGCCGTCGTCGCCTTCCAGCAGGCCAAGGGGCTGGCAGCGGACGGCGTCGTCGGGCCCGCCACCTGGGGCGCGCTCGCCGTCACCGTGCGGCAGGGCGACAACGGGGCCGCGGTGACGGCACTCCAGTCGCTGCTCAACGCGAAGCGGGGCGCCGGACTCGGGGCGGACGGCGACTTCGGGCCCGCCACTCAGACGGCGGTGCGCGCCTTCCAGTCCCACGCGGGGATCGGCGTGGACGGGGTGGTCGGGCCGACCACCTGGAAGAACCTGCTCTGGCACTACGAGAACATCGACTTCGGCACGGGTTCGATGTGCGCGCAGAGCCCGGACGGCAACGCCGGAGCCCACTGGGCGACAGCGGGGGCCGTCGGCCAGCTCGAAGCCGCGGCCGCCACGTTCGCCGGTACCGGCAACGGCCGACTGCCGGTCGGCGACGCGGGATTCGAGCACGGCGGGGACATCCCCGGCCACGCCAGCCATGAGGTCGGGATGGACATCGACGTGTGGCCGATCCGCACCGACTCGGGCCAGTGCACCGCCGGTCGTATCACCTGGCAGTCGTCGACCTACGACCGTGCGGCGACCCGCCGGCTCGTCCAGGAGATCCGGGCCAAGGCGCCCGGTCATGTCGAGCTGATCTTCTTCAACGACCCGCAGCTCATCTCGGAAGGTCTGACCACGAGCTACCCGAACCACGACAACCACCTGCACATCCGCTACCGGTAGCCGGCACGCCTAGGGCGTTTCCGGTGCTGCGGTGATCAGTCCGGCGAGCTCTCGCCCGTCCCGCCCGGCCAGGATGTCCTTGAGGACGTCGGCGAGGGTGGTGCGGGCGAGCGCTGGTCGCACCCGTCACCACAGCCGTTCTGCCGTCGAGACGCCCCATGGCCACCTCCCACCTTCACCACGCCGATTCTCCGGCGCCGATGAGCAAGCCGCACGCGGTGGCGGTGCCACCGACCGGTGTCACTGGAAGTCCTGCCAGCGATCGGGGTCGCATTCGAGCATCGCGCGGTCCCACCCTCCACGCTCCGCTGCCGCCTCGTAGGTGGTCTGCAGAAATCCGAGGAGCGCGGCATCCGGGTCGCTCGCGGTGCGTACGTCCTCGTACGGCAGCAGGAACTGGCCGTTCGCCGTGCTGTAGAAGGCCCCGGCCGGGGTGATCGGGTGGTCGGCGAAGCCTGCGGGCTCGGGGTAGGCATAGGCGTAGAAGGCGCCCTCCTCCCCGCCGCCGGGCCAGAAGCCGCAACTGCTGAGTTCGTGGGAGTAGCCCTCGACCATGACCCAGTCACCGCAGTTGGGCGCGCCGCCCGGGTGTTGCGGTGCGCTGCGGCCGGAGAACCGCGTACAGGCCAGGTCCATCGCACCCCAGAAGTAGTGCACCGGACTGACCTTGCCCCCGAACCGCGAGCGGAAGGCGCCCATGACGCGCTGCGCCTGGAGCAGTTGGCGCCAGAAGAGACGGGCCGCCTCGGCGTCGTAGGAGCAGTGGTGGTGATCCTCGGCGAACGGGATCGCCGGCTCCACCTCGTTCGGCTGGGCCTGGATGGGAACCTGGATTCCCAGCTCCTCCAGGGCACGCATCGTCTCGCCGTAGAACTGCGCCACCGGCTTGGGGGCCAGCGCCACACGGCGGACGGCGCCCTCGCTGCTGCGGATGCACAGCTGGTGGTCGATGAAGTCGAACTCGATGTCGAAAGCACCGGTTCCGTACGGGACCGCGGACGTGGTCAGCCCTCGTGGACTCACATAGAGCGTGACCTGCCACCAGTGGTTGACCAGCGGCGCGTGCGCCAGACGCACCTTGCCGACGATCTGGGTCCACATGTGCAGGGTGTCGCGCGTGTCGGCCCAGTCGGCCACCAGGAGGCGCGGCCAGGCGTCGCGCGTGGGCGTTGTCTGCTGTGTCACCGTCGTGCCTTCCGTCCGGTACAAGCAGGTTCACCCCGGAGCGCCCTCGGGACAAATCGAACGGCCCTGTCCGCACGGAGATGCCCGCACGAAGCCGTACGGGCACGGTGAGTGACACTTCGGTCGGTGGGACGACACCAGGTTGCGCCGAGGGGAGCGACCGCTGTCCCCCGCCCCTCCCGTCACGACCGCCCTCCGGTGCTCGACCTCGACCCGGGCATCGAGGAGGCGGTCGGCCGGGAGGCGATCGCCCGGCCGAGCGGCTTCCGCGGGCTCGGGCCGGTGCGGAGCGACGGCCTCACGGCCACCGCACGCACCGGCCCGGTCCTCGACAGGGGGCCGCGGCGGGGCAGGCCGCGAGGCCCGTCAGGAGGAAGGAAGCTGACCGGCCTCCCTCTTCAGCCGGACGAGGAGGGCCATGAAGTCCAGCTCGCCCAGGCCGGTCGACATGCACGCCTGGAGCAACTGCTGCACGACACCCGTGACGGGCAGCGGGACTCCGCCGGCCGCTGCCGCCTCGAGGGCGAGGTCCAGGTCCTTGCGCATGAGCCGCGAGCTGAACGTCGCCGTGTAGTCGTCCGCCAGCAGGGGGCCGATCTTGTACTTCACCAGCGGCGACGCGATGGCCGAGGCTCCGACGACCTCCAGCAGCTTTTCCCGTCGCACGTCATGGGACTCGGCCAACGCGACGCACTCGGCGAGCAGTTCGGCCGTCCCGGCGACCATGAGGTTGAGGGCCAGCTTGATGACGCGGGCGGCCTCCCCCTCGCCGACGTGGAACAGATGGGGGCCGATGTCGCGCAGGAGAGCCGCGACGGACGTGAAGACCTCCTCCTCGCCGGAGGCGATGACCGCGAGATTTCCGGCCCGCACGACACCCGGGTTACCGCTCACCGGGGCACGGAGGTACGCCACACCGCCGGCCGCGGCCGCTGCCGCCACACGACCGGAGACCTCCGTCGAGACGGTGCTCATGTCGATGAGCGTCTTTCCCCTGGCGGCCGCGGTGTTCACGAGCCCGCCCTGCGGCGCCAGCGCCACGTCGGCCAGGGCCCGGGAGTCCGCCAGCATCGTGATGCAGACGTCCGACCGGTCCCAGGCCTCCGAGGGCGCCTCCAGTTCGAACGCGCCCTTCTCCAGCAGGCCGTCGGCCCTGCCCTTCGACCGGTTCCAGACGCCGACCTTGTGGCCCGCGCCGATGAGCCGCTCGGCGATCGCGGTACCCATCTGACCGAGGCCCAGCACGGATACGTCCACGTTCATCTCCTGGGGATGCGGTGCGCGACAGTGCGCAAAGAGGTTGGTGACGGCAGCGAGGGTTCGCTATATCGACGCGGCGAGTTGCCAGTCGAAGGCGAGCTGCGCGTGGGAACTGAGATCGCAGAGACTGCCGAATTTCCCACCGAAGTACACGAGGGGGTCGGAATCGACGGAGTAGCCGCAGCTGACGACCTCGCCGACGAAGATGGTGTGGTCTCCGCCGGCGAACTCCTCCTGGACGTTGCACGAGAAGTGAGCGACCGCGCCGTCGACGACGGGGAGCTCGTGGTCGGTGCGCAGCCCGACGCCGGCGAACTTGTCGTCGCACCGGCTCGCGAACCGCAGCGCGTGGCGCTCCTGGCCCTGGGCGAGCACGCTCACCGCGAAGACCCCGGAGTCGGAGATCGCGTCCCTCGTCGCGAGGGTGTTGCCGACGCAGACCAGCAGCATGAGCGGATCCAGCGAGACGGACGCGACGGCGCTGGCGGTCATTCCCGCCGGCCCGTTCGCAGTCCTGGTCGTGACGATCGTGACGCCGGTCGTGAACCGGGCCATCGCCCCGCGATATGTGGCCTGCATGTCCTGCGCGCTAGATGCACCCATGATGCCCTCCGTTGCCTGTAACGAGATGGCTGAGCGTTTCCCTGGATCAGTAGGACCGAGTGTGGTGGACGACGCGTTTACCGACGCGAAATCGACCGCGCTGTCGGCGCATCCGCATCACGACAGCACTGCCCGCGCGGCCGCATCACGACCGCGCCAACGGCACAAGCCACATCACGACAGCGCTGTCCGCATCACGACAGCGCTGCCCACGCGACCGCATCGCGACCGCCCTGCCCGCATCGCGACCGCGCCAACGGCGCGAGCCGCATCAGGACCGCGCTATCGGCGCAGTTGCATCACGAGTCGGCGGACCTCGTCGGAGGGCGGGACTCCGAGATCCCGCATCCGCGCGACGTACCGCTGGTAGAGGGCCAGCACTCCGTCGTCGGTACCGCTGGCATGCGCGAGCCTGATGGCGAGTTGCCATGCCTGCTCGCGATAGGGGTCCTCGCGCAGCACGCCGTCGACCAGGCCCTTGGCCTCGCGGTACCGGTTCAGCCGATAGGCGAGTTTGGCCGTGTCGACACGAGCCGCCAGGAAGGTCTCACCCAGCAGCCCGCGGCGCTCGGCGACCCATTCACCCGAGATCGTCGCCAGGTAGGGGCCTCTCTCCGCGCTCTCGAGGGCGCGCGACAGCGTCTGGAGGCGGATCTCCCCGTCCTGTCTCCCGGCCTGGGCCACGAGATCGACCGCCCGTTGCGCCGACCCCATGGCCACGGCGGGGCCGACCAGGTGGAAGACGTCGCCGTCCTGCGCCGGGCCCAGGCCCTCGGGCAGCGCCTCGCGGAGCCGGTAGAGCGCCTGCCGCAGATAGCTGCGGCCGGCGGCGTCGTTGCGGCCCCCGAACAGCGCCCCGAGCAGTTCCTCACGGGTCGCCCTGCGGTCAGGTGCCCAGAGCAGGTAGCTGAGGAGTTCGAGGCTCTTGGTCAGCCGGGGCTGGGTGATCTGCCCGTCGACCGTGAGGACCGGCTCGCCGAACTCCTCCAGCACCAGGCGGGGCGTGTTCACGTTCACCCGTATCGGATGCTGGCCGGAGAGGGCGGCCAGGATCTCGTGCCAGGGCGACATACGGCTGGACCTGGTGTCCGCGGCTCTGGCCGCGACCTGCGGCACGTCCGACAGCGCCGTCAGCAGCAGGTGCTGCGTCCCGCGCGTCGAGGCGGAGACCATCGCGAGGTCGGCCGTGGCGTCGGACTCGGCCTCCAGTCCGAGACGCCACTGCGCCTCGGCGAGGTACACGGCGGCCGTCGGGAGTTCGAGGTGGCGGTCTCCGCTCTGCATGCTCCGCACGCAGGCCGCGAGGTGTTCGTGCCCCTCGGCGTCCCGGTTCTGCAGGAGCATCGACAGACCGGACCACAACTGCCACATGTCGCGGGTGAGGCTGTACTCCGACGCTCCGGAGGCGGCCGCCTCCGCGAGCAGGCGGTCGGCGCGCCGGGTGTCACCGCCGAGGCGCAGCCACAGCTTGGCCTCGCCGATGAGGCTCAGGTTCATGTACACCTTCGAGCCGGTGGCCGCGATGAGTTCCCTCCCGCGCGCGATGGACGAGCACGCCTCCTCTCCGCGGCCGAGGTCGAGCATGAGGTCGACGGCGTCGACGGCGTGCAGCCACACCGGCTGCGAGGAGTTCCGGCGAGGCTCGAACATCGACATGGCGGCGTCGAGTCGCCCGGTGACACGCAGCGCGGCGACGACCCACGGGCCGCCGAGGATCGTGCGCCAGGGGTCGAACGACCCCGGGTCGTCGAGTCCTTCGAGCCGGCCGCGCAGAAAGGCCAGTCGCATCAGCAGACCGTCGAGCGGGCCCGAGGGAGTGGTCGAGTACTCCGGGAACGGCGGTGGCTCCTCGCCCGTGGCCAGCGCGATCAGCGTGAACGCGATGCGCCGGTTGCGGCCCGGCGGCAGCCGGTCCGCCAGGGAGCGCGCCTCCTCGATCCGCCCGCGGTGCCACAGGCACCAGGCGGCCAGGACATGTGCCTCCTCGAAGTCGCCGGACCCCGGCTCCGGAAGCCAGTCGTAGCCATGGCGGTCGACGAGTTCCGCCCCGCGTTCACACTGTTCCAGCGCGAAGGCGACACGCAGGATGACGGAGCCGATCTCCGGGGTCGGCGTCCGGGCCGAGGCTCCGAGGGCGTCGAGCCACCGCGCAGCGGGCGCGAAGTCCATCCGCGCCACCAGGCTGGGGAGTGCCACGGCGGCCAGTCTGCCGGCCGCCTCCACGTCCCCGAGCCGGAGCAGCTCGTCCACCGCCTCCTCGTGTGCGCCGCCGGCGATCAGGACGTCCGCGTGCCTGCGGCGCACCTCGTCGAGCGTCCTCGAGTCCTCCCGTCCGAGGGTCTCGACGAGGAAGTCACGGAACACCGGGTGCGGTGTCATCCGCGTGCCGTCCGAGGTCCACGTCACCGGCAGGTGCCGGGTGCGGAGGCCCGCCATGACCTGCGCCGCGTTCTCCTGGCCCAGCGCCCTGGCGCCCTCGGCCGAGACCTCGGCCAGCAGGCTCGTATGAAGGAGAAACGTTCTCTCAACCTGGGTGAGCGAGTTGAAGACGTTCGCCGCGACATACGAACGCAGCAGTTCGGGATCCATCCGGCCGGAGTTCCCATGACGCCAGCCCTCGAACAGGACGCCGGTGACCCAGCCCCCCGTTGCCGCCACCGCCTGTGCCGGGTGCACGTCGTCCCGGCCGACGTTGCACAGGGCCGTGGCGGCTTCCTGCGCGTCGAAGGAGAGATCGCCCTCGACCAGCTCCCCCACCCGGTCGCGCTCGGCCGTCGAGCCCGGATCGAGCCGGACGTCGACGCGCGAGATCAGCACGAGGTTCACGCCGGCCGGCAGATAGCGGGCGAACGAGGACAGCACCGCGGTGCAGGTCTCGTCCGGGGCGACGCGTTCCACGTTGTCGCACACGAGGATGAGGCCGCTGCCCTGGAGGCTCTCGGCCAGCAGTCCGGCCGCCTCACCGATGTGAAGACTGCTGCTCAGGGCATCGGACGCCACGTCGGCCGCGCTCGGGACGGCGCCCTCGACGGCCGCTTCGAGGTAGACGAGCAGGCGGCCGGCCGCCTGCTCGGTACCGTCGAGCGACAGCCAGGCGACGGGCCTGTCGAGGTCACGGACGGCGAGTGCCACCGCCGTGGTCTTCCCCGCCCCGGCCGTCGCGAAGACGTTCACGACGGTGTGACGGTCGAGCAGGCCCCTCAACTGCCGACTGAGCCTTTCGCGATCGACGACGTCCTTCGCCGGCTCCGGTATCGCCAGCTTGCGTCGGATGATCGTGCGATGCTGCCGGCCCGGCGCCATGGTGTCGCTCGGCCGACCGAATATGGAGTCGCCGCCCATCGAACGTTGCGCCTCCGTGGTCCTCAGTGCTCCTCCGGGAGCGCACGCCAGTCGTCAGGGAAGAAAAATGCGTCGGAAGCAGGCGGGACCGGCGACTGTACCTCGACCCAACGCGCCGGTTCCGCACGCTCGTTGACGAAGCCATGGGTGCCGTCCGTCCCCACCCACACGAGATCACCGGTCTCGACGACCTCGTCCTTGCCGTCCAGGGTCCCTCGCATTCCGCCGGATGTGAAGTAGTAGATCTCTTCGAATGGGTGGTAGTGGACCTTGGCCGCCTGTCCCGGGCCGGACATCGGCGCGATCTCGGAGACGAAGACGGTGTGGTGCTGGGCCCCCAGGAGCTGGTCGACCATCATCCTCAGGCTGATGTTCCTGATGTTCGGGCCGTGGTAGCCGGGCATCGACAGCTGCGCGTAGGGGGCCATGTCGGAGTCGTCGAAGTGGCCGACCCAGCGGTGCCGGGGGTCGGTCTCGGACGGGCGGCCCAGGTTCTCACCCGGCGACGGCTTCGCGGCGATGCGGCTGCGGGCGCCGTCGAACGTGGGCGGCTTCGGGGCGCGCACCCCGATCCATGTCAGCCCCTCGTCGCCGGCGGACAGCGAGTGGGCGACACCGACAGGGGCGACTCCGTAGTCACCGGAGCCGAGGTCGTAGCGCAGTCCGGCATAGGCGGCCTCGCCCGATCCGCCGGTGACGAACCACGACTCCTCGAAGGGGCAGCGGGTCCAGCCCGTGGTCGCTCCGGGAGCCAGCTCGTACAGGCTCACCTCCAGGTGGGCCGCGCCGTGCTCGTGCCCGACCAGGAGGGCCTGTCGAAGACCGGGGACGCCTTGGACCGCGGTGAACTTCCGCTCCGAGGCGCGCGAGATGTGGTAAGCCATGTCGACCTCTCCGTACGCACGCGAGGGTGGCCGCGGGGCGTTCCTCGCCTGGTGGATGCTGATGGCTGTGGGGGCGGCCGGTACCGGGGGAAATCGGGGAGGGCGGGTGGTTCGTGGCCGCCGTCGGCCACGAACCACCCCGCGCATCGTGCTCGGCTCAGCGGACCACTGAACCCGCGGTGGCACGTGCGCCGTCGAGACGCCGGGCGTACTCCGCCTGCTCGGTGTAGGACGTGACCTCGGGGGCGTCGGCCGGCTGAAGGCCGCAGACCTTCCGGGCCAGGTCCGTGATCGGTCCGTTGGGCGACAGCTCCGAGCGCTTCATCGTGAGCATCCGCGTGCCGAGCATCGGGGTCCCGTTGAACTGCTCGAAGGTGCTCACCCGGTCACCGAAGTCGGAGAGGAACAGGTCACGGATGACACGCGAGATGCGCAGACGGTCGTACGGTTCGCCGACCGCGCCGGCCTGCAGCGGCGCGAGCCAGTCGTGGAGTTCGGGGTTGTTCCACTGCTCCTCGGTGGGGAACAGCAGCGAGGCACGACCGGCGAGGTCGATGACCTCGTGCCGCATCTCGTGGTACCGCTCCAGGTAGTAGGACCTGCCGAAGTCGAAGAGCAGGACGTTCGGCTTGTAGAGGCCCGACGGCGAGATGAATCCCTCCGCCTCGGACGCGAGCACGTGTGCGCGGATCGTCGTGTAGAACTCGATGAGCCGTGCCAGGCGGGCCTGGACCGGCGGCAGCTGATAGGTGCCGAGGTGCTCGGTGATCAGCATCGCGAGGCCGGCCATGAGCTCGGCCCGGACCATCGTCCGGATGAGTGCCTCGTAGTGCAGCCAGTCGAAGATGCGCTGCGGGTACAGGGAGGCGTGTTCGGTGTTGCCCATGTGGAAGACGTGCTCCCACGGAATGAACACGTTGTCGAAGATGACGGTGCATTCGAGCTCGTCACCGGTCGAGGAGATCGGGTGGTTCTCGGGGTCGTCACGAACCGTCGCCTCGCGTGAGACCATCGCGACGCCCGGGGCGTTCGCGGGACACACGCCGTAGAGGACCTGCTCGCTCTCGATTCCCGGGCGGTAGAAGACACCGATGTGAATGTAGTCGGCGAAGGGCGTACCGGTGCTCACGGCCTTGACGCCCTTGACGACGATGCCGTCCTCGCGGGTCTCCACGATGCGCAGCGCGCTCTTGGCCGCGTGCGTCCGGGACCGGTCGATCTGGGGGTCGATGAAGGCGAAGGCGCAGTTGTAGTCCTCCTCCTTCACCATCTCCAGGAACTTGCGAATGCCCACGGTCAGGTCGCGCCCGTCGGTGCCCACGGACTGGTCGCTCCAGGGCTGCGGGTCCTCTTCGTAGGTGATGAGGCCGTAGTTGTTCGCGCACGGGGTCCGCCCGATGGAGCCGCCGTCGAGCTCCCGGATCACGGTCTCCAGGTACACGCGCTTGCGCCGCATGCCCTCGTAGTCCTCGTGCCGGAACCACATCATCGAACGACGCACACCCTCGTCGTCGACGAAGGTCATGACGTCCTGCATCTTCGGCTCGTGGTGCAGGTCGTAGAACTTCGCGATGCGCTGGGCCGCCGCCTTGGTCAGCGGGTGGGTCGTGACGTCGTCGACCCGCTCCCCTCCGACCCAGACAACGCGTCCGTCCCTGAGAGACTCCAAGTACTGGTCGCCAGTTCGCATGAATTGCCACCTTCTCCGCTTGTCCCAAGCACTTTCGTGCGGGGAATGTTCTTTTCGGTTCCGCCGATCACGTCCCGTCGACGGAACGTCGTCGGGGAATACCGCGGAACCGTCGGTGAACTTGCTCTCGAGGCGTCGGAAGCCGGGAAGTCGGCGCCGCTGCCGGCAGCCGATTTCCCCGGACATTAGCCACGAGACGTTAGTGCGGTGTTAATCGCGAAGACACCCTGTTAGCGAGGGCGTCAGGAATGCCGTGCGGCAGACCTCCACGCCCTCAGAGCCGGGCGTCCACCGGAGCCGGCGGCTTCGGCATGTCCAGCTCGAAGTCCATGACACGGTGGAAGCGGGACAAGGCGTTCCACATGCTGATGCACATGACGAGCTCCACCAGCGCCGCGGGGCTGAAGAGCCGCTGCGCGTCGTCGCGCAGGCTCTCCGGGACCCCCGTCGGACCGTCCCCCACGGGGACGTTCGGCAGGCCGACCGTCATCTCCTCCGCCAGCCGGAGGGCCAGGCGCTCCCGCTCGGTGAAGTCGTCCAGCTCCCCGTCGGCGACCGCCGCGAGTTCGTCGACCTCCACCCCGCCGGCGAGCGCGGACGTGCAGCGGTGGCTCGCCGTGTAGCGGCAGTGGTTGAGCACCGCGATACGGACGGCGACCAGGTCCTTGACGCGGACCTCCAGCGCCCCGGGGCCGTTGAGCCGCCGGAGGAAGGGCAGGTAGGTGCCGAGCAGTCCGGGACTGTTCCCGATGCCGGCCCAGGTGTTCAGCACCTCGCCGTACGCCTTGACGGCCTGCGTGAGGGCGGGTTCGTCGTCCGGCGAGAACTGCCCGGACGTGAGGAGCGGCACCAGCGCCATGAAGATTCCTTTCTAAGAGTCCTGCCTTGTTCGGGGGTTGGACTTCCGCAGTCCGATGGCGAGGCCCAGGGTCGCGTTGAGCCAGGGCACGAGGAACGTCAGCGCGATGCGCGAGGTGAGCACCCAGGTGAGCGGACCCTGTTGCACCTGCGTGTAGAGGTTGACCATGAACAGCACCGACCCGACGGACAGGGCGGCCACGGTCGTCTGCACGAGTGACCTGCCCCGCACGGCACCGCGCAGCGCCACGCTCCACGGCACTTCAGGACGCGACTCGACGTTCCGGACCTCGCTCACTCATCCCTCCTTCACCCTCGGGGCGGGCTGGGCAGGGGACAGTGTGCGACGCGCACCGTTAGCCGCCGGGAAGGTGCGTGGCGGCCCGACAGCCGACGTGTGAACCTCCCGTTAACCGCGCTTGCCGAGCCCTCGGGGCTTCCGTTCGACTCATCGCAGTAACCAACGGACCACTTACTGGAGGAGCCGAACATGGCTGCAGGTTGGAACCTGGAGGGCCGCACGGCTTTCGTGACCGGCGGTAGTCGAGGCCTGGGCTTCGCCATCGCGCAGGCGCTGCTGGAGCGTGGCGCCAAGGTCGCGATCGCGGCCCGCGACGAAGCCGCGGTCAAGACCGCCGCCGGACGCCTCACCGCCGGAGCCGGCGCGCAGGACGTGCTCCCCGTCGTCGCGGACGTCACCGACGCCGACTCCGTGAACAGCGCGCTGGCCGAGGTGCACGCGTGGCACGGCGCGCTCGACATCGTCGTGAACAACGCGGGACCGCAGCTCACGCCGTCCCCCCTGGACAAGATCGACGTGGGGAACATCGCGTCCGCCTTCGAGACCAAGCTGAACGGGTACGTCCGCATCGCGCAGGCCGCCCTGCCGTACCTGAGCCGGACCGGCAGCGGCAGCATCATCAACGTCGTCGGCGCGACCGCCCACCTGGTCATTCCGGCGGCCGGTGCCACGGGCATCGTGAACGCGGGCGTGGTCGCCCTCACGAGCTACCTGGCGAGCGAGGCGGCCGCCGAGAACATCCGGGTCAACGCCATCTCCCCCGGGATGACGAAGACCGAGGGCTGGCTCACCAAGACCGAGGCCATGGGCAAGCAGCAGGGCAAGAGCGCGGAGGAGGTGCGGGCCGGCATGGCTCAGGGCCTCGGGATCCGCCTCAACCGCTGGGCCGACCCGACCGAGATCGGTGCCGCGGCGGCGTTCCTGGCGTCGGACGACGCCTCCTACATCACCGGTCAGGTGCTGCGCGTCGACGGCGGCATGACGAAGCCCGTCGCCTGATCACCGGGCCCCCTCGTGCAAGCGCCGTCCAGTGCCGGTAGGCGCCCTGGACGGCGCTTGTGCTGTATCTGGGCGGGCGTCCATCGAGTGCTCTGGAACATCGACCTGGAGTGTTGCGCATGCTGATCGGAATCGTGAGCGAGAACCGCAGTGGTGAGACGCGCGTTGCCGCGACCCCCGCCACCGTGGTCCAGCTGGTGAAGCTGGGATACGACGTCGTGGTGGAACCGGGTGCCGGCGTGTCGTCGAGCTTCCCGGACGGGGCCTATGTCGAGGCGGGCGCGAGCATCGGCGACCCGTACGCCGCCGACGTCGTCCTCGGTGTGAACGCCCTGACGCCGGGGCAGTTGGACGAGTTGAAGCCGGGTGCGACGGTCATGGGCATCATGAGCCCGGCGTCGAACCCCACACTGGTGGAGGACCTGGCGAAGCGGCCGGTCACGGCGCTGGCGATGGACGCGGTGCCGCGCATCTCCCGGGCGCAGTCGCTGGACGTGCTGTCGTCGATGGCGAACATCGCCGGCTACCGGGCGGTGGTGGAGGCCGCTCACGCCTTCGGCCGGTTCTTCACCGGTCAGGTGACGGCCGCGGGCAAGGTGCCGCCGGCCAAGGTGCTGGTGTGCGGCGCCGGGGTGGCGGGCCTGGCCGCGATCGGAGCGGCGGGCAGCCTCGGCGCGGTCGTGTACGCGACCGATCCGCGGCCGGAGGTCGCCGACCAGGTCAGGTCGCTGGGAGGCGAGTACCTCTCGGTCGAGCCGGCCGACGCGGGCGAGGTGCAGGTGTCGTCCACGGGCTACGCCAAGGAGATGTCGCAGGACTACAACAGCCGCGCGGAGCAGCTGTACCGCGAGCGGATCACGGAGATGGACATCGTGATCACGACCGCGCAGATCCCGGGGCGGCCGGCGCCCACGCTGATCACCGCGGACATGGTGGCCTCCATGCGCTCGGGCAGCGTCATCGTGGACATGGCCGCGGCCACCGGCGGCAACGTCGAGGGCATGGTGAAGGACCAGGCCGTGGTCACGGCGGGCGGTGTGACGATCATCGGCTACACCGACCTCCCCGGCCGGCTGCCCGCGCAGGCGTCCCAGTTGTACGGCACCAACCTGGTCAACCTGATCAAGCTGATGACCCCGGACAAGGACGGCCGGCTGGTCCTCGACTTCGACGACGTGGTGCAGCGGACGATGACCGTGGTGCGTGACGGCGAACTCACCTGGCCGCCGCCGCCCGTCCAGGTCTCCGCCACCGCTCCGGCCGCCGCGTCCGCGTCCACCGCCGCCAAGCCGAACGCCGCCACGGCGACCCGGCCTCCGTTGTCCACCCGGCGACGGTTCACGGGGGTCGGGTGCGGCGCGGCGGTGCTCTTCCTCGGCGCGGCCCTGTCACCGTCGGCGCTGCACGGGCATCTGACGGTGTTCGCGCTGGCGGTCGTGATCGGCTACTACGTGATCGGGCAGGTCCACCACGCCCTGCACACACCTTTGATGAGCGTGACCAACGCGATCTCCGGAATCATCGTGGTCGGCGCGCTGCTGCAGATCGGGCACGGTTCCGCCCCGAACGGCGCGGTGGTCACCGCGCTGTCGGCGGTCGCGATCCTGCTGGCCTCGGTCAACATCGTCGGCGGCTTCGCCCTGACCCGCCGGATGCTCTCCATGTTCTCAAGAAGCTGAGGGGGCCTCATGTCAGAACTGCTGTCTGTCGAAACAGCCGCGACGGCCGCATACATCGTCGCGGCCCTCCTTTTCATCCTGGCGCTTGCCGGGCTGTCCCAGCACGAGTCCGCGAAGGCCGGCAAGACCTTCGGTGTCGTCGGCATGGCGGTGGCCCTGGCGGCGACGATCGCGCTGGCGATGCACCGCGACATCTCCGGCGTCGGTCTTGCGCTGACGATCGGCGCCATGGCGGTCGGCGCGGCGATAGGGCTGTGGCGGGCGCGCGCGGTGGAGATGACCGCGATGCCCGAACTGATCGCCCTGCTGCACTCCTTCGTGGGTCTGGCCGCGGTACTGGTGGGCTGGAACGGCTACCTGCACGTCGAGGCCACACTGGGCGGCCCAGTCAGCGCCGAGGCCGAACTGCTCCAGGCGCGGCAACTGCTCGGAATCCACTCCGCCGAGGTCTTCATCGGCGTGTTCATCGGCGCGGTCACCTTCACCGGTTCGATCGTGGCGTTCCTCAAGCTGTCGGCGCGGCTCAAGTCCGCCCCGCTCATGCTGCCCGGCAAGAACTTCCTCAACCTCGGTGCCCTGGCCGCGTTCGCGGTGCTGACCACGTGGTTCGTGATCGACCCGGCGCTGTGGTCGCTGATCGCCGTCACGATCGTCGCCGCGGCCCTCGGATGGCATCTGGTCGCCTCGATCGGCGGCGGCGACATGCCGGTCGTGGTCTCGATGCTGAACTCGTACTCCGGCTGGGCGGCGGCGGCTTCGGGCTTCCTGCTGGAGAACGACCTGCTGATCATCACCGGTGCCCTCGTCGGCTCGTCGGGTGCCTATCTGTCCGCCGTCATGTGCAAGGCGATGAACCGGTCCTTCCTCTCCGTGATCGCCGGTGGATTCGGCATCGAGGCGGGCCCGGCCGGCGACAAGGACTACGGCGAGCACCGCGAGATCACCGCCGAGGGCGTCGCCGAACTCCTCGGCGCGGCCGACTCGGTGATCATCACACCCGGCTACGGCATGGCCGTGGCCCAGGCCCAGTACGGTGTCGCGGAGCTGACGCGCAAGCTCAGGGGACGGGACGTCGACGTGCGCTTCGGCATCCACCCGGTCGCGGGCCGGCTGCCGGGGCACATGAACGTCCTGCTCGCCGAGGCCAAGGTCCCCTACGACATCGTGCTGGAGATGGACGAGATCAACGACGACTTCGACGGCACCACCGTCGTCCTCGTCATCGGCGCCAACGACACGGTCAACCCGGCCGCCACCGAGGACCCCGACTCCCCCATCGCCGGCATGCCCGTCCTGCAGGTCTGGGACGCCGAGCACGTCATCGTCTTCAAGCGCTCCATGGCCTCCGGCTACGCCGGCGTCCAGAACCCGCTCTTCTACCGCGAGAACTCGTCCATGCTCTTCGGCGACGCCAAGGACCGTGTCGAGGACATCCTCCGGGTGCTCTGACACGGACCCGACCGCGCGGGTCCCCCGACAAGCCCTGTCGTATCGGTCCGGCAGTCAGGCGTGTCCTTCGCTCATCCGCGGCGAACGTCCTTCGCACCTCGCCGGTACATCGCCGCCACATCCCGTGCATCCCCTGCACGTCCCTGAAAGGAGTCCCCATGGGCGCGCCCGCCACACCCCGCACTCACCCCGACTTCCCCGCTGAGTTCCGCGGCACGGTGCTCCGGCCGGGCGACGACCAGTACGACGCGGCGCGTGCCCTGTACCAGGGCCGCGCCGCGGACGAGGGTCCGGCCCTGATCGCCCGGTGCGCCGACGAGGACGATGTCGCGACCGTGCTCCGCTACGCCTCGGCACACGCGGTCCCGGTGGCCGTGCGCGGTGGCGGGCACGGCTCGGACGGCTATGCCATGCCCGGTGGGGCGCTGGTCGTCGACCTCTCCGGTATGCGGTCGGTCACGGTCGATCCGCGGACCCGGCTGGTCCGGGCCCAACCGGGCGTCACGCTCGGCGAGCTGGACGCCGCCGCGCAGCGGCACGGCCTGGCGGTACCCGCCGGCACGGTCAGCAGCACCGGCGTCGCCGGGCTGACCCTGGGCGGCGGCCTCGGCTACCTGATGCGGCGCCACGGTGCGACGGTCGACAATCTGCTGGGCTGCGACATGATCACCGTGGACGGGCGCAAGGTGCGCGCCGACGCGACCGAGAATCCCGAGCTGTTCTGGGCCCTGCGCGGCGGGGGCGGCAACTTCGGTGTCGTCACCTCGTTCGAGTACCGGGCCCACCCGGTCGGTCCCGAGGTCGTCGCCGGAAAGCTCGTCTTCCCCATCGACCAGGCCGCCGAGGTCCTCGGCAAACTCGCCGCCTACGGTGCCACCGCCCCGAGGGAGTTGGGGCTGCTGGTCGCGATCGCGGCCGCTCCCCCGCTGCCGGCGCTGCCCGAGGACGTGCACGGCGCGCCGGTGCTGATTCTCGTCGTGGTCCACACCGGGGAACCGGACCAGGCGGAGGAGGTCGTCCGGTCGCTGGCCGGGCTCGGGCAGCCACTGGCCGACCTGGTGGGGAAGACCACCTGGGTCCAGGCCAACAGCATGCTCGACGCCGTCGCTCCCTACGGCATGCGGATGAACCTGCGCGGTGGCTATCTGCCGGCGCTGACCCGTGACGCCGTCGATGTGCTGCTGGAGCACGTGGGCACGCTGCCGACAGAACCCGGTGACATCTACTCCCTCAACATCTCGTTCATGGGCGGCGCGATCTCCGAGGACGTCGACGAGGACGCCACGGCCTTCTCCCGTGCGGGGGCCGCCTGGCTGTGGGAGTCCATCTGCAAGTGGGACACACCCGAGTCGGACGCGGCCTACGACCGGTGGGCGGAAGCTCTCACCGAGGCGATGCGGCCGCACACCCTCACGAACGGCTACGCCAACCTCTCCGACGACCTGGGCGAGGAGTGGCGGCGCCATGTGCACGGCGGCGAGGCCAAGCACCGGCGGCTGCGTTCGGTCAAGGCCGCCTGGGACCCGCACAATCTGCTCCGGTTCAACAAGAACATCGCGCCCGCGGCCGGCGACTGACCGCACACCGCACCACCACGTCCCGCAGGGGCGTCACACGAGCGGCTCGCCGTGTGACGCCCCCCTTTTCATGTCCCGGTCCGCGGGGGCGGAACGCGGGCGGGCCCGGGGGCACCGCCGTCGCGGAAGACCTCCCGCGTGGCCGGCCGTCCGCCCGGGCACCGCACACGTCGTCCGGGTCTACGCGATCTGCCGCCCCCGCGTCTCCGGGAGCGCCAGAACGCCGACGATCACCAGGACGTACCCCAGGGCACCGATCCCCATGGCCGCCTTCAGCCCGAAGACCGCGGAGAGCACACCGACGAGGTAGGGGAAGAAGGCGGCGACCCCGCGGCCGAAGTTGTGGGCGACACCGACACCGACGCCGCGCACACGGCTGGGGAACAACTCACTGAAGAACAGTCCCGAACCGGCCAGCAACCCGCACGCCGCCATCCCCAACGGCACACCCAGCACCAGCAGCAGACCGTTGGCCCCCTCGGGGATCCAGGTGTACGCGACCACGCACACCACACCGCTGACCGCGAACAGCACGTATGTCCTGCGGCGGCCGATCCAGTCGTGCAGGTACCCGGCACAGGCGTAGCCGAGGAAGCAGCCGACAATGATCACCGAGAGGTAGCCGCTCGTACCGACGACCGTCAAGCCCCGTTCCGTGCGCAGATAGGACGGCAGCCAGGTGAAGACGGCGAAGTATCCGCCCTGCGCCCCGATCCCGACCAGCAGGGTCAGCAGCGTGGTGCGCCTCAGGTCGCGGCGGAACAGCGCGGCCAGTCCGCTCCACGCCGAAGCGCCGGTGTCCTCCTTGGCGCGGCGCCGGTTCTCCTTCGAGGCGTCCGAGTCCTTGACGTTGCGCCGTATGAAGATCAGCGCGAAGGCGGGGAGGATGCCGAGGAGGAACAGGTAGCGCCAGGCGGCGTCGGGGCCGGCGTAGCTGAAGACGACCGAGTAGGCGAGGACGGCCAGGGCCCAGCCGACCGCGTAGGAGCTGGCGACGAACCCCATGATCCGGCCGCGGTGCCGGGCGGGGGCGATCTCGGCGATCAGCACCGCGCCGGCCGCGTACTCGCCACCGAATCCGAGGCCCTGGAGCCCCTTGAACAGCAGCATCTGGCCGTAGTTCTGGGCGAGGCCGGACAGCGCCGTGAAGATCGCGAAGGTCGCGATGGTGATCATCAGGACCCGTACCCGGCCCACCCGGTCGGCCAGCATGCCCGCCAGGGCCCCGCCCACCGCCGAGGCCAGCACGGTCACCGTCACGATCAGGCCGGCCTCGGTCGAACTCAGCGCGAACGCCGAGGCGATGGCCCCGAGCGCCAGCGGCAGGGTCATGAAGTCGAAGGCGTCCAGGCCCCATCCGGCGGACCCGGCCCAGAACGCGGGCCGGTGCTGTCGCGGGATGGAGCGGTACCAGCGGGGGCGGCCCGGCTCCGGGGCCGCGGTCGTCGTCGGCGCGGCCGACGGCGGTGCTTCGGTCACAGATTTCTCCTGAGGTCGTTCTCGAAAGGGGGGAATCCCTTGAGGGCTCCGCCGTGAACGGGCGGAGAGCGGTGGTGTCGGGACATCGGGGCACGGAGGCGCGGGGAATCGGGCCCGTCCGCAGCCGCCGGTACGCACAGAGGCGCAGAGGCACAGAGATAGTCATGGGCACGTCAAGCAACCGGGTCGCAGCGGCGGTGCCCCGGTTCAGCGGGTGTCGGTACGGTGGCGCGCCGGGCGCCGGTGCACTGCGGCCCGGCCCGGCGCGCCCCGTCCCAGGAGGCCGACGGTGTGTGTCAGCGCTTCCAGACCGTCTTGAGGTTGCAGAACTCGCGGATGCCTTCCGCGGCGAGCTCACGGCCGACGCCGGAGTCCTTCACGCCCCCGAAGGGCAGGTCGGGGTAGGAGATGCTCATGCCGTTGACGAAGACGGCACCGGCGTCCAGACGGCCGATCAGATAGCGCTCCTCGTCGGGGTCGGTGGTCCACACCGACGAGCTGAGGCCGAAGGTGGTGTCGTTGGCGAGTGCCGCGGCCTGCTCGACGCCGTCGACCCGGTGCACCACCGCCAGCGGCCCGAAGGCCTCGTCGCCGTACACGCGCATGGCCGGGGTGACCCCCTCCAGGACCGCCGGCTCGAAGAACCAGCCCTCGGTGCCCACCGCGGACCCGCCGCACCGCAGGACGGCACCCTTGGCGACGGCGTCCTCGACCAGTTCCACGAGTTCGCGCCGACCGGACTTCGTGGCGATCGGACCGATGTCGGTCCCCTCGTCGAGAGGATCGCCGACGCTCAGCGCCTTGGTGTCCGCGACGAACGCGTCGACGAACTCGTCGTACACATCGGCGTGGACGATGAACCGCTTGGCCGCGATGCAGGACTGGCCGTTGTTGACGGTGCGAGCGGTCACGGCCGTGCGGGCCGCGGCACGGACGTCGGCGGAGGGCAGCACGATGAACGGGTCGGACCCGCCCAGCTCCAGCACGACCTTCTTCACCTCGGAGCCCGCGACCGCCGCGACCGACCGGCCGGCCGGCTCGGAGCCGGTCAGGGTCACGGCGGCCACTCGCCGGTCGCGCAGCACCGACTCGACGCCGGCCGCGCCGATCAGGAGGCTCTGGAACGACCCGGCGGGGAAGCCCGCCCGCTCGAAGAGGGCGTCGAGGTACATCGCCGACTGCGGCACGTTCGACGCGTGCTTGAGCAGGCCGACGTTGCCGGCCATCAGCGCCGGCGCGGCGAAGCGGATCACCTGCCACAACGGGTAGTTCCACGGCATCACGGCGAGAACGACACCGAGCGGCGCGTACGTGGTCCAGGCGGCCGAGGCGTTGACCCGGCCCGGGTCCGCGAGCGGTTGCTCGGCCAGCATGGCTTCGGCGTTGTCGGCGTAGAACCTCATCGCGTAGGCGCACTTGAGGACCTCGGCGCGGGCCTGCGTGACGGGCTTGCCCATCTCGATCGTGAGCATCGGCGCCGTTCGGTCGACGTCGGCCTCGACGAGATCGGCGGCCGCCCGCATCCACCGGGCGCGGGTGGCGAAGTCGGTGGCCCGGAGTGTCGCGGCCGCGGCTTCCGCTCGCGAGAGCCGCTCTTCGACCTGTTCCTCGGTGTGGGCGGTGAACTCTTCGATGAGCTCACCGGTGGCGGGGTTGACGGTGGCGATGGGCACGGCGCTCTCCTTGTGGCATGGGCACCAATGAGGCTCGATTGGATCCATCGTAGGGTTCACATCGAACTTGGAACAGAGTCCATCGGCGCAAACACTGCCCATGGGTGCCTGGTTGGATACATTTCAGTGTGTTGCCGCACGAAGTCCGAACCAGCGTTCGGGGCTTCGGCGGTGCGCGGGACGTCCCTCGCCTACGCGACGGGACCGCCCGGGCGGGAGCCGGGCCCGGCCGACCCGGTGCCCGGCCCGCGCACGGCTTCCCCTCGTCCGCTCAGGAGCCCGCGGACTTCCCGCCCACCTCGTCGGCCGCGGCGAACAGCTCAGGATGGGCGGTGAGTTCGACCCGGGTGCGGCGGATATGACCGGTGAGGTACCGCTCGCAGTCCTCGGGATCGCGCCGCCGTACGGCGTCGAGGATCAGCCGGTGCTCGGCGTTGACGATCATCGCCCGGTCGGGGTCGGCCAGGACCATGAACGCACGGCGGTAGTGCTGGGTCGAGTTCCACAGACGTTCCGTCATGGCCAGCAGATGGACGCTGGGGCAGCCCGAATAGGCCGTCATATGGAAGTCGCGGTCCAGGACCAGGAAGCGCCTGATGTCGCTCTGGCTCTCGATCTCGTCCTGGATGCGCTCCAGACGGGCCAGGTGGTCGTCCGTGAGCCGGGGCAGACTCTCGGCCAGGGTCAGCGGCTCGAGGCGCTCACGCATGCGGTAGTACGTGTTCACGTCCTCGACGCTCAGCACCGGCACCCTGGCACCGCGGTTGGGGAAC
The DNA here is from genome assembly GCF_053593375.1 of Streptomyces sp. NPDC002309. Taxonomy (NCBI): domain Bacteria; kingdom Bacillati; phylum Actinomycetota; class Actinomycetes; order Kitasatosporales; family Streptomycetaceae; genus Streptomyces; species Streptomyces sp. NPDC002309. The sequence continues at coordinate 48,924 of NZ_JBSFCI010000019.1, forward strand.
GACTCGGTCAGACCCTCGGACTCCAGGATGCGCAGCGCCTCGCGGACCGGGATGCGGCTGGTGCCGAGGCGGGCCGCGAGTTCGTCCTGGCGCAACCATGTACCGGGCGTCAGATCGCCGGCGAGGATCTCGTCGCGGAGGACGCCGGCGATGTGCTGACTCCTGACGCTGTCCGCCCCGCGCGGATCACGAGCGTGCGCAGGACTCAAGAGCGGTCACCTCTGGAACTCCGACGGATTGCGGTCGTACGCCTTGCCGCCAGGATAGGACACCAGCTCGAAGTGCATTCCCCATGGTGAGAGGAAGTAGACCCACCGCTGGCCCTGGGACGGTCCCGCGCTGACGGTCGGCTCCCCCAGCACCGGGACACCCCTGGCCCGCAGGAACGCCACGGCCTCGTCCAGGTCCTCGACGTACAACGCGACGTGGTGGCCGCCGACGTCGCTGTTGCGCGGGAGGTCGGTGCGCTGCGGGTCCGCCTGGTACTCGAAGACCTCGAACACCGCCTGTTCCCCGCACCGGTAGAAGCGCAGCTGCCGCATCACCGTCCGCGCGTCCACGTTCAGATGCTCGGACATCCAGTCCTCCGCCGAGCTGAAGGGGCCCAGCGAGTACATGTACTCGCAGCCCAGGACGTCGACGAGCCAGTCGTGCGCCTGCTCCAGGTCCGGGACCGTAAATCCGATGTGATCGAGGCGCACAAGGCCGGGAAGAGTCATGACCCACCTCCTTTGGATCCAAAGTAAGTCCATAGTGACCTCACGCCCCCTGAATGTCGAGTGACATCTTGTTATTGGATCCAATCCTGTGGCAGGGTCGGTGCACTTCGATCGACTGAAGGGGGCTCCCGATGCCCGTGGAACACACACTCGAAGCACATGCCGCGTGGTCGGAGTTCGTCGCCACCCGCGACGACTGGGACGCCGCTCCTCCGGAGCTGTTGACGGGCATGTTCAGCCAACTGGTGCTGATCCGGACCTTCGAGGAGTACGTCCTCGAACTCGCCGCCGACGGGCTGATCCATGGACCCGCGCACTCCAGCATCGGCCAGGAGGGCGGCGCGGTCGGCGCCTGCCACACCCTGACCTCGCACGACACCGTGAACGGCTCGCACCGCGGCCATCACCAGTTCCTGGCCAAGGTGCTCGCCCATCTGCATCCGAAGGGCATCGACCCGACGAAGCCCTTCCCCGAGGACGTCCGGGACGTGCTGCTGCGCACGCTGCGCGAGATCTGCGGACTGGACCGGGGCTTCAGCCACGGCCGGGGCGGCAGCATGCACCTCCAGTGGAACGAGGCCGGCGCGATCGGGACCAACGCGATCGTCGGTGGCGGGGTACCGCTGGCGGCGGGATCCGCCTGGGCCCACAAGAAGGCCGGCACCGACGCGGTGACCTTCACGTTCTTCGGCGACGGCGCGATCAACATCGGATCCACCCTGGAGACCCTGAACCTCGCGGCGGCATGGTCGCTGCCCCTGTGCTTCTTCGTGGAGAACAACCTGTACGCCGTCTCCACCCACGTCTCCGAAGTCACCGCCGAGCCCCGGCTGTCCGGCCGCGGCCCGGGCTTCGGCATCCGGAGCTGGAAGGTGGACGGCATGGACCCGCTGGCCGTGCACCTCGTGACGCAGAAGGCCCTCGAGCACATGCGCGCCGGCCACGGTCCGACGCTGATCGAGGCGGACGTCTACCGCTACTTCCACCAGAACGGCCCCTTCCCGGGCTCGGCGTTCCGGTATCGCTCCAAGGAGGAGGAGGCCCAGTGGCGCGCCCGCGACCCGATCGACACCGTGGTGCGGCACCTGGTGCGGCGCAGGATCCTCACCAAGAAGGCCGTCACGGAGACGATCGAGCGGGCCAAGGCCCTGATGTCCGGACTCGGCAACGTCCTTCTGGAGCCGCGGCCGGGCGGCAAGGCCGGTGAACGGCGCATCGTGCCCTCGGAGTGGCCGGACCCGGCGTTCGTCGACGAGGGCATCCGCGGCGACCTGTCGGAACTGAACGAGATCGAGTTCACCGACACCGAGGACTTCGCCGGCGAGCTGACCGACGTCAAGTTCGTCGGGGCCGTCGCCGGAGTGCTCGGCCGTCGCCTCGCGACCGATCCCGGTGTCGTGGTGATGGGTGAGGACGTGCACAGGCTCAACGGCGGCACCAACGGTGCCACTCGCGGGCTGAGCGAGGCATTTCCGGACCGTGTGCTCGGGACTCCCATCTCGGAGAACGCGTTCGCCGGCCTCGGCGGCGGAATCGCGCTGGACGGGCGGTTCCGGCCGGTCGTCGAGTTCATGTACGCCGACTTCATGTGGGTGGCGGCAGACCAGTTGTTCAACCAGATCGGCAAGGCCCGTCACATGTTCGGCGGCGAGGGCAAGGTGCCGTTCGTGCTGCGCAGCAAGGTCGCCATGGGTACCGGCTACGGATCACAGCACTCGATGGACCCGGCCGGCATCCTCGCGACGGCCCCCGGCTGGCGCATCGTCGCCCCGTCGACTCCGTTCGACTACGTCGGTCTGATGAACACGGCCCTGGCCTGCGACGACCCCGTCGTGGTGCTCGAACACGTGGACCTCTACCAGTCGACCGGCCCGGGCCTCGCCGACGGCTACGACCACTACCTGCCCGTGGGCAAGGCCGCGGTACGCCGTGAGGGCGCCGCGCTGACGATCCTGAGCTATCTCGCCATGACTCCGGCCGTGCTGGCCGCCGTGGCGGAGACCGGCGTGGACGCCGAGGTCATCGACCTACGCTGGCTGGACCGGGCCAGTCTGGACTGGGACACCATCTCGAAGTCGGTCAAGAAGACCAACCAGGTGCTCATCGCCGAGCAGGGGGCCGTCGGCACCTCCTACGGCGGCTGGCTGGCGGACGAGATCCAACGCCGGCTCTTCGACTGGCTCGACGCCCCGATCGAGCGGGTGACCGGCGGCGAGGCGTCACCGAGCATCAGCAAGGTCCTGGAGCGCGCCGCGTTCGCCTCCACGGAGGAAGTCGTCGCCAAGCTGCGTGAGTTGTCGCGGGGGCAGAACAATGGCTGAGATCCTGCGGATGCCCGAGGTGGCGGCCAACACCACGGAAGCGGTGCTGGTTTCCTGGAACGTCGGCGTCGACACCCCTTATGCGGCCGGTGATCCGATCGTCACGGTGGAGACCGAGAAGGCCGTCGTCGAGGTGGAGGCCGAGAGCGACGGTGTGCTCCTGCGCCTGCTGGTGGACGCGGGCGCGACCGTGGACGTGGGTGCTCCGATCGCCGCATGGGGCAAGCAGGGCGAGACGTCCTCCGACGTGGACGCGCTCGTCGCCTCGCTGGGTGCCGGGCCGGCTCCGGACGCGGCTTCCGCCACCCCGGCGCCGGCACCGGAGGCACCGGCGGCGGCGACCGTCGGAGGCGTCGCCGCGGCGGCCCCCGACGGGGCACAGGTGGGAGGGGCCGTCGCGACGCCCGCCCACCCGGTACAGGACCAGGCCGTGGCCGCGGCGCCCGCCCACGCGGATCAGGGCGGGGACGGTGAGCGTGTCTTCGCCAGCCCGCTGGCACGACGCCTCGCGCGGGAATCCGGCGTCGACCTGAACGCGGTGGTGGGGACCGGCCCACGCGGCCGCATACGGCGGGCCGACATCGAGGCGGCCCTCGCCAGGCCGGCCCAGCCGAGGGAAACGGCGCCCGCGAGCGCCCCGGCGGAGACCCCCGGCACCCGGACTCCCGCACAGGCCGCGCGGTATGTGGACGTGCCCAACTCCCGGATGCGGGGGGCCATCGCCCGCCGGCTCACGGAGAGCAAGCAGAACACACCGCACTTCTACCTCCGCGCCTCCGCCCGCGTCGACGCGCTGCTCGCCCTGCGCGGGCAGATCAACGCCGGCCAGGGCGTACGGGTGTCGATCAACGACCTGCTGGTCAAGGCGATCGCGTCCGCCCACGTGGCCGTTCCCGCGATGAACGTGCAGTGGAACGACACCTCCGTCCGGCACTTCTCGGACGCCGACATCGCGGTGGCGGTCGCCACCGAGGGCGGACTGCTCACTCCGGTCGTCCGGGGCGTGGACTCCCTGTCCATGAGCGGCGTCGCGGCGGCGACGAAGGACCTGATCGACCGCGCCAAGGAGCGCCGGCTCCGGCAGGACGAACTGGAGGGCGGCACGATCACGATCACCAACCTCGGCATGTACGGCACCGAGGACTTCGCGGCGATCATCAACCCGCCCCAGGCCGCGATCCTGGCCGTCGGCGCCATACGCCAGGAAGCGGTCGTGGAGGACGGCGCGGTCACCGTCGCGTCCGTGCTGCGTCTGACCCTCGCCGTCGATCACAGGGCGGTGGACGGTGCCACGGCGGCCGAATGGCTGAAGGCGTACGTGGACGTACTGGAACAGCCGCTCCGCATCCTGCTGTGAGCAAGGACGGGCGGGAGCGCCGTGCGGCCCGGTCGGGGGGAGCGCCACGACGGCGTTTTCCCCCTGGTTAACGGCGCGGGGCCCACACTGGCCTGCACCGGGCCGGTACGCCCCGTAGCACCCTGTACCCGTGCGTACCGTCCCGTACAGGCCGGTACCGGGGCGTACTTGCCCCGTACCGGCCTGTACCGAGCCTGCTCCGAGGTGAAGGAGGTGAGTGATGGAGGTCCTCGACCTCGAGGTGCCCCGCGCAGGACGGGGCGCGGGAGCCGACGGCCGCACCGGTGGTGCCCGGGCGTCCGGCAAGGTGGCGATCGGGACCTTCGACGGCGTTCACCTGGGCCACCGTCAGGTCCTCGACGGGTGCGACACGGTGCTCACCTTCGACCCTCACCCGAGGCTGGTACTGGACCCGGGCCGGGCGCCGCATCTCCTGAGCGATCGTCGCCACAAGCTCGACAAGTTCGGTTCCCTGGGAATCCGACGGGTGGCGATCGTCCGTTTCGATCAGGCATGGTCCCGGGTCTCGGCCGAGGAGTTCGTCGAAGGTGTCGTCGTCGGACAGCTCGGCGCGCGGTCCGTCAGTGTCGGCCAGGGCTTTCGCTTCGGCGCCCGGGGGGCCGGCACGACATCGACCTTCGACTCGTATCCCGAGCTGGGCACCCGGGTCGTCCCGCTCCTCACCAGGGGCTCAGCCGGCGAGCCGGTCTCCTCGACCCGCATCCGGCGGCTGATCGCCGAGGGCGACGTGGCCTCGGCCGGTGAGCTGCTGGGGTCTCCCCTCGCCCTTCCCGCGGTGGTCGGCGAGGGGGGCCGCCTCCTGATCTCCGCCAGGTACGCCCGCCCCGCACCCGGGCGCTACCTCGGCGATCTGGACGGCCGGCCCTGCCGGCTCCGGGTGTGCCAGGACCGTTCGGTCACGGGCACGGGAACACCGCGGACCGGCAGTTGTGTCCAGGTGACCTTCGTGAGCCAGGCCGCATGGGCCGGGTCACGTCCCTCAGACCCGTGACACCCCTTTGTTCAGTGACACGTAAGGAGTTGTGATGGCGCTTCCCACCTTCGGGCCGAACGCGGTCGACTGGGAGACCCGCGTCGACATGAACCGACTGCGCGAGGAGCGGCTCGCCCGCCTGCGCAAGTCGCTGGAGCAGTCCGAGATGGGCGCCGTCCTGGCGTTCGACTTCTCCAATATCCGTTACATGACCTCGACCCACATCGGCACCTGGGCGGTCGACAAGCTGATCCGGTTCTCCCTGCTGGTCAGGGGCGGTGAGCCGATCGTCTGGGACTTCGGTTCGGCCGCCAAGCACCACCAGCTGTACAATCCCTGGCTGGACTACTCGAAGGCCCACTCGGACGGCGACCCGCATGGGGCGCACCATGGAGCCGACGCCCGCAACCCCAGCGGTGCCCGCGCCGGCATCTCGACCTTGCGCGGCGCCATCAACCCGCTGGTCGGGATGGCCGACTCCGTCGCCCAGAAGATCAAGCGGGAACTGGAGCTCTACGGGCTCCAGGACGAGCCCCTCGGCGTCGACGTCATCGAACTCCCGGTCCTGATGGCACTTCAGGCCGCGGGCATCAAGGTGATCGACGGCCAGCAGGTGTTCCTGGAGGCCCGGCGCGTCAAGACGCGGGACGAGATCCACCTGCTCACCCACGCCGCCTCGATGGTGGACGCCGCTTACGAGAACCTCTACGAGTTCCTCCGGCCGGGAGTGCGCGAGAACGAGTGCGTGGGCGTGGTCGCGAAGACCCTCTACGACCTCGGCTCGGAGTTCGTCGAAGGCGTCAACGCGATATCCGGGGAGCGGTGCGCCCCTCATCCCCACGTATTCTCCGACCGCATCGTGCGCCCCGGGGACCCCGCGTTCTTCGACATCCTGCACAGCTACAACGGCTACCGCACCTGCTACTACCGCACGTTCGCCGTCGGCTCCGCCTCTACGGCCCAGCGCGACGCCTACACGCGGTGCCGTGAGTACATGGACCAGGCGATCAGCCTCGTGCGCCCCGGAGCCACGACGGCCGACATCGTCTCGGTCTGGCCCACGGCCCAGGAGTTCGGCTTCCCCGACGAGGAGGCGGCCTTCGCGCTGCAGTACGGCCACGGCGTCGGGCTGTCGATCTGGGAGAAGCCGGTGTTCTCCAGGCTGGTCTCGCTGGAGCACCCCGAGGTCATCGAGGAGGGCATGGTGTTCGCGCTGGAGACGTACTGGCCCTCGAAGGACGGCTGGGGCGCGGCCCGGATCGAGGAGGAACTGGTGGTGACCGCGGACGGATGCGAGGTGATCACGAAGTTCCCGGCGGAGGAGCTGCTCGTGGCCGGCCGGCGCTACTTCACCGTCTCGGGACCGCTGCCGGCCGAGCGGGACTCCCAGTCGCATCTCAACACGGTCGCCGGAGGTCTCTCAGCTTCCTGATTCCGCTACGTACCGGTCCGCGGCGCGTCCCTTCCTCCCCGTCGTACGAGGGCTCACTCACACTCACAGGACGACAGACAGTGTCACACAGTGTGTTTCCCCGACGGCGGGCAGGGAGGTGGCCTCACTCAGGTAGGGGCCTGATTCGACCCGACCCGGACCCGGACCCGGCTCGGCACGAATTGTCTCGTCTTTGATTACCCCCTTGCCTTCAACACCTTGTCACAGTATTACGATGCATCCAGCGTCGTCCCGGAGCCGGTGCCGTCTCGTCGCACGCGCCCGCGGACAACGTCGGGGGCTGTGCGGTGACGGTCAGTCGCCGGACCGGGTGGCGCCGACCAGATCCCGAATCAGAAAGACTCGGATGCGCATCAAGTATGTGAGCCTCCTGCTCGCAGGCTCCACCGCGATGGCGGCACTCGCCGCCTCCCCCGCCGGTGCGGCCACCTCCCCCCTCCCCAACCCTTCGGTCACCTCGGTCCTCAAGGTGCAGAAGGACGCCATGTCGGCGGGAGCGCCCGGCGCCCTCACCCGCATCGACTCCGGCAACTCCAGCTACCGCATCTCGTCGGGGCAGGCGGACACCGCCGCTCACACGGCGATGGACGCCGGCCGCCGGTTCCGGGTCGGCAGCGTCAGCAAGACCTTCACCACGGTCGTGCTCATGCAGCTCGTCGCCGAGGGACGTGTGGACCTCGACGCCTCGGCGAACAGCTACCTCCCGAAGGCGCTGCCGGACGACGGCATCACCGTGCGGCACCTGCTCAGTCACCGCAGTGGTCTGTGGGACTACACCAACGAGATGTTCTACTACACCGTTCCGGGCTTCGAGTCCGTGCGGAACAAGGTGTTCACCTACCAGGAGCTGATCGACCTGTCGACGGCCCACAAGGTGAACAACGCGCCGGGCGCCGCCTACAGCTACTCCAACACCAACTTCGTGGTGCTGGGCCAGCTCATCGAGCAGGTCACCGGCGTGCCGATGGCCACCCACTACCAGCAGCGCGTCTTCGGGCCGCTGAAGCTGGACAACACCACCTACGTGCACCCGGAGACCACCATCTCCGGTTCCTACGCACGGGGTTACCTGCGCCAGGACGACACCACGCTGCCGCTGGTGGACTCCACCGAGCAGACCGTGTCGTGGGGCCAGTCGGCCGGAGCGGTCATCTCCAACTCGGCCGACCTCAACCGCTTCTTCTCCGCCCTCGTCTCCGGCAAGCTGCTGCCGCAGGCGCAGCTGCAGGAGATGATGCGCATGGTTCCGGTCAACGCGGACGGCACCCAGTCCTACGGGCTCGGCCTGCGTGCCCGCAAGCTCTCCTGCGGCGTGACGGTCTACGGTCACACGGGCACCGTGCAGGGCTACTACACGTATGCCTTCACCACGGCGGACGGCAAGCGCAGCATGACGTCCATGGCGAACACCTCCAACAACGGAACGGTGAACACCATCCTCGGCGGCACGCTGGAGGCCGCGTTCTGCGGCACCGCCGTCGCCAAGGCCGACAAGTTCGCGGCCCCGGGCGACGAGGGCTTCACCGAGGACATCGCTCCTGGAGTGGTCCGCCACTGACGACAGGGTGACCGGACCACTCCGGCCACCTGAGGAAGCGCTCCCGCCCACCGGTTCCCACGGAGGGCGGGAGCGCTTTCGTTCGCCGCCCCGTTCCCCTGGACCCGCGGCGGCGACCCGGCCGATCGGACACATCGAGGCAACCGGGTTTTCCCCTCGGTGACATGTCGCGGAGACGTCATGTCCCCACAGCACGGACGACACCTGCCCGTATGTGCCGCCCACTCCATGTGTCCGGCCCTCGGCCCCTGCCCGACGGGCCCGCCTCCGAGGCATACGATCGCGCCAACGGCCGCTGCGCGCACCCTTGTTGATCCTGTGCCGACGCCGGACCACCCCGACGGCGCGCCGCATTGACGGTGATAGCATTCCGCCGTCTGCGACCTTGATCCACTTTGTTCGGGTGCCGACCTGAGGTGCTCCTCGCACCAGCATCACTCGCGGCCCCCGTACGACCGGTCGCGGGCTGTCGCGAGGTCCGTCGACGCCTGCATGCCATGCGCCGAGAAAGGTTTCCATGACTCAAGACGTGCTTCTTTGGTGCCTCGTTGCGATAGCGGTGACAGCCACTGCCGCAGTCGTGGCTCTCGTGCTCCGCAACAGAGCCCTGGGGGTGAGGAAGAGGGAGTCCGAAGCCTCCCTGGGGCAGCGGCTGAACTACACCGAGGCCGAACTCACCCGTGTGCAGCACGAACTGGCAAAGGTCCAGAGCGAGCAGGAGGGTGTGATCCGCGAGGCCGAGCAGGCCGCGGAGGAGAGCACCAAGGCGGTCCTCAAGGGTGCCGCCCGCTTCCTGCAGAGCCTCGCGGTCGAGCAGACCGTGCTGCTGGACGAGATCCAGCGCAAGTACGGCGGGCACACCGTCCTGTCCGATCTGATGGAGGTCACCCACGCCAACGCCCAGATGGCGCGCAAGGCCCAGGGCATCGCGGTCATGTGCGGTGCGCCGCTCGGCCGGCGCAACCAGCCGGCCAGCGTCTACGACGTCGTCCGCAGTGCCCAGAGCCAGATCCGGAACTTCCACCGGGTCGAGATCATGCAGCCGAGCGGCATCGCGCTGAAGTCGTCGGCCGTCGCCCCGGTCGCGCTCGCCGTCGCCGAACTGCTGGACAACGCCGCGAGCTTCTCGCAGGCGGACGCCCCGATCGAGGTGACGTTCCAGCGTGTGCAGAAGAACCTCTGCATCGTCATCGACGACGCCGGCGTCAGCATGAGCGACGAGGACCGGCAGAAGGCGACCGCGCTGCTGGCGGGCGACGCCCTGCCCCGGCTGTCCCAGCTGGGCACCCAGCCGAAGTTCGGCTTCCCGGTCATCGGTCTGATCGCTCGTCAGTACGGCTTCAAGGTCGACGTCACCGGAGTCTCCCGGTACGGCGGCGTCCGGGCCGTCGTCCTGCTGCCCGAGGAGTTGTGGACCATGGAGGAGACCACCCCGCCGGCCACCGAGGCGCAGGTGAGCAGTATCAGACGCGGTGAGAACCGTGAGCAGTCCGCGCGTACGATGCACGGTCTGCCCAAGCGTGGAGCTCGCAAGTCGCCCATCTCCAGCGTTCCTTCCGACGGGGGCGCCGGCGGCGGTGAGCAGACGCCGAGGAGGGCCTCGCGCTCCGGCGGTGGGCTGGGGGCGTTTCAGCGCGGCACGCTGTCGGGCCGTGACCTCGAAGCCCCCACGCCTGAAGGGTCCGATGACGCATGACGACAACAGACATGTCATGGATGGTCCAGGACATCGTGGACAACGTGCCCCGGGCGCGGCACGCCGTGGTGCTGTCCGCCGACGGACTTCCGCGCGGGTCCACGGACGGCCTGAACCAGAAGGACGTACGGACCATCTCCGCGGCCATGGCCGGGATGCAGTCGCTCAGCCGGGCCACCGCGCACTTCGCCGGACCGTCGCAAGACCGGCAGTGGAACCAGACGATCGTCGAGTTCTCGCACGGCTGGGTGTTCCTGATCGGGGCCGGCCAGGGCGCGTTCCTGGCCGCCGCCGCGGAGCCCGATGTCGACATGCAGCAGATCTCCTTCCGGATGAGCCGCCTGGTCGCCCGGCTCGGCAACAACCTCACCTCCGCGCCGCGGGTGACCGCCCCGGACGCGGCCACGGCCGCGGGCGGAGGCGCCCCGCGGAGAGGGGAGGCGAGCGGATCGGGATTCGTCCTGGCCGAACTGGACGAGGTGATCGCCTCCGTACGCGGCGCCCGGCACGCCCTGCTCCTGGGGGCGGACGGTCTGCCGCGCGGGGCGAGCACGGGGATCGGCAGGGACCTCGCGGACACGATCTCGGCGGCCATGACGGGCATCCACGCCTACAGCCGTGCCACGGCGCCCTTCGCGGGCGGCCTGCGGGACGACGAGTGGCGGCAGACGGTCATCGAGTTCCGGCACGGCTGGATCTTCCTGATCGCGGCCGGGACCGGCGCGTTCCTCGCCGCCGCCGCCGAACACGACTGTGACATCGAGGAGTTCACCACGCGTCTCAGCGACGTGATACCCGCGCTCCTGACGCGGCAGGTGTCACAGGGAGGAAGGGCCGGGGATGTCTGAGCAACCGGACAGTGAGCTGGAGCTCACGTCGGCGTTAGTGCCTCTCTTCGTCATCGCGAAGGGACGTGCCCTGCCCGCGGCGCACGAGTACGAGCACACCACGCTCGTCACCGCCCAGGACGGGGCCTCGGTCGCCGCTCGCACCCTGTCCCCGGAAGCCGGCACGGTGATGGACCTGATCGCCGACGGTTTCCTGTCCGTGGCCGAGGTCTCCGGCTACACGCGGCTGCCGCTCGGCATCGTGCGCATCCTGCTCGCGCAGATGTCGGAGGACGGCCTGATCTTCGTGAGGAATCCGGCGCCACGAGCCGAACGTGTCGACCGTGAACTGCTCACCGCCGTGCTCGACGGCCTGAAGACTCGATTCGGAGCGTAGCCCGTGTATCTGGATCCAGCCGTCTCCCGTTCCGTGAAGATCCTCGTCATGGGCCACTTCGGGGTCGGGAAGACCACGTTCATCGGAAGCATCTCCGAGATCGAACCCCTCCAGACCGAGGAGGAGATCACCGAGGCCAGCGAGGGCTTCGACGATCTGTCGGGCACCCCGGACAAGACGACCACGACCGTGGCCATGGACTTCGGGCGTCTGAGCCTCAGCGACAGCCTCGTCCTGTACCTCTTCGGTACACCGGGCCAGGAGCGCTTCAAGGAGATGTGGGAGGGCCTGTCCCGGGGCGCGCTGGGCGCACTGGTGCTGGTCGACCCCGAGCGACTGCACGAGAGCTTCCCCATCCTCGACCTGGTCGAGCAGTTCGGCCTGGGCTACGCCATCGGCGTCAACCGCTTCGACGGAACCCCCGACTACCCGATCGCCGAGGTGCGCGAGGCACTCAACCTCTCCGACGAGACCCCGATCATCCACTGCGACGTCCGCAGTCAGGACTCCGCGGCGCAGTCCCTCATCACCCTCGTGAAGCACCTCATGTCCATACTCGGCTAGGAGCCACGGCATGCATCAGCAGTCCGACCCGACCGGCATACCGGCCGGTTGCCCCGCGCACGGCAACACCCCTTTGTACGGAGCCGAGTTCGGCTCCGACCCGGAGCGCCAGTACGCCGAGCTGCGCTCGCTCGGGCACAGCGCCCCCGTCGACATCGCGCCGGACGTCCAGGTCGAGCTCGTCACGAGTTACGACGCGAGCCTGTACATCCTGCAGAACCCGGCCGTGTTCGTGCGGGACTCCCGCCGTTGGAACGCGCTGAACGAAGGGCGCGTGCCCGCCGACAGCCCGGCGCTGCCCATGATGGGCTACCGCCCCAACGCGCTGTTCAGTGACGGCGCGGCGCACGCCCGGCTGCGCCAGGCGGTCACGGACAGCCTCGCCACGGTCGACCAGGTCCGGCTCGCACGCCTGGTCCAGCAGTCCGCCGACTACCTGATCAGCCGGTTCAGCTCCCACTCGGCCGGTGAGGCGGAGCTGATGACCTCCTACGCCCAGCCGCTGCCGCTGCTGGTCTTCGGCGACCTGTTCGGCTGCCCGCCCGAGCTCGGTGACCGTGTCATCACCGGGATCACCGGGATCTTCCAGGGCACCCCGGGCGCCGACGAGGTCCTGGGGGGCGCGCTCGCCGAACTGATCGCGCTCAAGCGCCGCCAGCCGGGCGAGGACGTCACCACCCGCCTGATGGTGCATTCCGCCCGCCTGACCGACGAGGAGGTGCTGCACCAGCTCGTGACGCTGCTCTCCGGCGGCACCGCGCCCCTGGCCGCCGCGATCGGCACCAGCAGCGCCCTGTACCTCAGCGACGAGTGGCCGGCCGGTCTGCCGATCGAGGACGCGGTCGTCAAGACGCTGTGGAACTACGCGCCGATCGCCAACTACGCGGCGCACTACCCCACCCAGGACGTCGAGCTGGGCGGCAGGACGCTCCGGGCCAACGACCCGGTGCTGATCTCCTTCGCGGCGGCCAACACCGACCCGAAGCTGACCGAGCACCGTGAGCAGCTCAGCGCCAAGGCCCACCTGGCCTTCGGCGCCGGCCCGCACGCCTGCCCCGCCAAGGACCCGGCGTTCATGATCGCGGCGACGGCGGTCGAGTCCCTGCTCAACCGGCTCCCCGACGTCGAGGTGCGCGTCCCTTTCAAGGAACTCGCCTGGGTGCCCGCGCCGTGGAGCCGCTCCCTGACGGCCGTGCCGATCCGGTTCACGCCACGCGCCGTCCCGTCGGCGGCCGCCTCCGCGACCGCGGCCCCTCTGTCCGGTCAGCCGGGCCGGCCCTCCGTCGCGGCGCCTCTGCCGGCCCCTCCGCGCCCGGGCCAGGACGCGGCGCATCACAGGGGCGGGCTGTTCAGCCGCTTCCGGGCATGGGTGAGGGGCGAGTGATGTAAGTAACCCTAAGAAACGACAGTGGTACTGGATGCTTCAAACACCACACGGGTACGTATGGCGGCTGATCCTCAGAAAGGAGCCGTCATCGTGGGGACTGCCACGGCTAGCTCGGCCGACCGTCGGGCCACCGTCTCCCTGTTCTCCCGCCTCCGTACGGCGGAAGGACAGGCCGATCCCTTCCCGATCTACGAAGAGCTCCACGCACGGGGCGGAGTCAGCCCCGCCCCCTGGGGCGGCTTCCTCGTGACCACGTTCAGCGCGTGCGACCAGGTGCTGCGCAGCAGCGGCGGCTGGCTCGAACCGGACACGAGGTGGAGGGAACAGCAGGGAGAACGCACCCGCTGGAGTGCCTCCTCCTCCCGGGAGATCAGCCGCACGCTGCCCGCGCTCAACCCCCCGGAGCACACCCGGGTGCGCCGGTCGGCGGGCAACTTCGACCGCCACACCGTCGACCGCATCGGCCGCCGGGTGAACAAGGTCGTCGACCGCCTCCTCGACGGCGTGCGCGAACGCCTGCACACGGGGGAGGCGGACTTCGCCGCCCTGGTGTGCGAGGAACTCCCCGTCGCCACCGTCGGCGACTGGCTCGAGCTGCCGAGCGCGGACTGGGCCCGACTGCGCGAGCTGACCCACGACCAGGTGTTCACCCAGGAACTGCTGCCCTCCGCCAGCCAGTTGGCTCGCTCCGACCTCGCGATGGCCGAACTGCGGGCCTACTTCCTCGACCTGGTGCGCGAGCGGCGCGCCCGTCCCGGCGAGGACCCCGTGTCCCGTTGGACACACACCTGGGACGCGATGGAACCGGACCAGGACAAGGCCGATGAAGCGGTCTACTTCCTCGCCCTGTTCGTCCTGCTGGCGGCCCTGGAGACGACCTCGACGCTCCTGTCGACGATGACGCTCCACCTCGTCGAACACCCCGACCGCTGGGCCCTGCTCACCGAACAGCCCGACCTCGTGCCGGCCTTCGTGGAGGAGGCCCTGCGCTTCGACCCTCCCACCCATGTGATCAGCCGGATCGCCGCGTCGGACTGCGTTCTGGAGGACGTCGACGTACGCGCGGGCGAGATGGTCCACCTCATGGTGGGAGCCGCCCAGCGAGACCCCGCCCGCTTCGCCCGCCCCGAACTGTTCGACCCCCACCGCAAGCCGGCCCATCTCGCGTTCAGCGCGGGCATCCACTACTGCCTCGGAGCGCCCCTGGCCAGGCTCGAGGCCCAGACCCTGCTGCGCCGCACCGTGTCCCGCCTCCCCCGACTCGCTCTGGTCCGCCGGCCCGCCCGTGCCCCCCGGGTGGCGTTCAGGCGCCTGCTGAACTTGGATGTCGCCCTCGCATGAACACCTCGATCGCCGCCGGCCTCGCCGCACCCCTGTCCGCACACACGCTCCTCGACGTCACGCACACCGGGCCCGTCCTCCACGTCCGGCTCAACCCCACCCTCCAGGGCGACACGCTCAGCGCCGCGGTCCTGGACGAACTCACCGACGTCCTCGACAGCCTCCATGAACGGCCGGACATACGCGTCCTGGTGCTCTCCTCCTCCGGTGACGACTTCTGTCTGGGCGCCGACCGCGGCGAGTTCCAGGAGGCGTTGGCGAAGGACCCCACCGCGGGCGCGCTGCGCCGCATCGCGGACAAGGCCCACCGGCTGTGCCAGGCCCTGGAGAACACCCACGCGGTCACCGTCGCGCGGCTCCACGGCAAGGTCATCGGCGCCGGCCTCGCACTCGCCGCGCACTGCGATCTCCGCGCCGGCTCGGACACCGCCCGGTTCCGCATGCCCGAGGTCGGTGTCGGACTCGCACCCGCCTGGGGCGGTGCCATGGGCCGCCTGATCTGGGAGGCGGGCGCCTCGAGAATCCGCGAACTCATGCTCACCTGCGACACGTTCGACGCCGCGACCGCCCACGAGCTGGGGCTCCTGCACAAGGTGGCGCCGATCGAGAAGCTGGACGACGTCATCGCCGCCTGGACGAAACCCCTCGCCAGGCGCTCCCCCGAGGCGGTCGTGCTGACCAAACGCATGCTCACCGCCTACGCGAAGGCCGCCCGCACGGGCGACATCGCGCTGCTCGACTCCCACCTCCTGACCACCCAGCTCACCCCGCAGCGGGGTCGCGACTGACGAACGGACGCGGGGGGGCCTCGCCGCACCGGGCGAGGCCCCCCGCGTCCTGCGCGTCGGGGGACGGTCTCGCCGACCTGCCGAGCGGACACGCACGGGATAGCATCGAGAGAGCCCTCTCCAGGAAAGAGGTCGTCGCATGTCATCCGCCGCAGACGATCTGAGCAGGGACCCCACGCCGGATCCGGCCGAGGACAACGCGTTCTTCCCGTCGCCGTACTCGCTGAGTCAGTACACGTCCCCGAAGACCGACTTCGCGGGAGTGCGGTACAAGGGCGCCTACACCGGGGGCCGGTGGAAGGTGCTCATGATCGCGTCTGCCGAGCGCTATCTGCTGACCCAGAACGGGACGATGTTCTCCACCGGCAACCACCCGGTCGAGATGCTTCTGCCGCTCCACCACATGATGGAGGCCGGCTTCGCCGTCGATGTGGCGACGGTGGGCGGCTACCCGGCGAAGCTGGAGCTGTGGGCCATGCCGCGCGAGGACGAGGCGGTCCAGGCTGCCTACGCGGCGATCAAGCCGAAACTGAAGCAGCCGATGAAGCTCTCCGACGTCGTGACCAACCACCTGACGAAGGACGCGGACTACATCGCCGTCTTCATTCCCGGCGGTCACGGGGCGGTCGTCGGCCTGCCCACCAGCGAAGGTGTCGCTCGGACGCTCGACTGGGCCCTCGCGAACGACAAGTTCCTGATCACGTTGTGCCACGGTCCCGCCGCACTGCTCGCGGCCGGCCTCGGCAAGGAGGAGTCACCCTTCAGGGGCTACTCGGTCTGTGTCTTCCCCGACTCCCTGGACGAGGGGCCGAACCTCGACATCGGCTACCTTCCCGGGCGCCTGCCGTGGCTCGTGGCACGGCTGCTCCGCGAGCAGGGGCTCGACGTCCTCAACGACGACATGACCGGCAGGACGCACCAGGACCGGAAGCTCCTGACGGGCGACAGCCCCCTCGCGTCCGACAACCTCGGTCTGCTGGCGGCCGAGGCGCTCGTCGGGGCCGCACAGACCTAGACCTCGCCCCGACGCCCTCGCCCCGACGCCCTTGTACGGGGCGACGGGAGCGAGGCCTTGGTCCGTCAGGCCGAGAGCGGTGCCGTGGCCGGTTCCGGGTCGGTGCCGCGGCCGGGACCCGGGACGCCCACCGGATCGTGCGGCGGCTCGGACAACTGGGTGCGCACATAGTTCCAGACCACCGCGATCAGCGCGGCGACCGGAACGGCGAGCAGGCTGCCCACGATGCCCGCCAGGCTGCCGCCCAGGGTGACCGCGAGCAGGACGACCGCCGCGTGCAGGCCGAGTCCCCGGCTCTGGATCATGGGCTGGAAGACATTGCCCTCCAACTGCTGGACGACGATGATGACAGCCAGCACTATCAGGGCGTCCGTCGGCCCGTTCGACACCAGGGCGATGAGCACGGCGACGGATCCGGCGAACAGCGCGCCGATGATCGGCACGAAGGCGCACACGAAGGTGAGCACGGCCAGCGGGAGGACCAGCGGGACGTCCAGGACCCACAGGCCGATGCCGATGAGGACGGCGTCCAGCAGACCGACCGCCGCCTGCGAGCGGACGAAGGCGCCGAGCGTCTCCCAGCCGCGTTCGGCGACGGCCGGGACGTCGGCCGCGAGGCGCCCGGGGAGCTGACGCGCCAGCCAGGGCAGGAAGCGCGGCCCGTCCTTGAGGAAGAAGAACATGAGGAAGAGGGCGAGGACGGCCGTCACCACTCCGTTGACGACGGTGCCCACTCCGGTGGCGAGGGTCGTCACCAGGCTGCCGACGCTGTTCTGGACACGGTCGGTCGTGGTGTCCAGAGCGGTGGTGATCTGATCGTCGCCGATGTTGAGCGGCGGCCCCGCGGCCCACTCCCGTACACGCTGGATGCCCTCGACCACTCCCTCGGTCAGCTCGCCGGACTGCGAGGCGACCGGGACGGCGATGAGTGCCACAGCCCCGGCGGCGACCGCGAGGAAGAGCACGGTCACCACCGACGCGGCCAGGGCCGGCGGCCAGCTGTGACGACGCAGGAACCGGGCGGCGGGCCAGGTCAGCGTGGTGAGGAGCAGGCCGATGACAAGGGGCCAGACGATCGGCCACATCCGGCCGAGAAGCCAGAGCACCACCGCGGTCCCGACGAGGACCAGCAGCAGCTCCGCCGATATGCGCGCCGAGGCACGGAGTGCGGCACGGGTTCTCGCAGGGCTCAAAGAGGCAGACATGCGATCACCCTATGCGCCACTGCTCCCCTACGGCCGCCTCGGCCCGCCGATCTCCCGCACCGGCGCCGATCCCGCGGACCCGCGGGCCGGCGGACGCCGTACAGCGGTCCACGGAAAGGGAACAGACGGGTCGTCAGCCGGAGCGGCGCTACTCCGGCCGTGCGGGCCCGGGGCCCGGGACCCCTGTGACGGCGGCTGTTCCCGGTCCCCCTCCGGCACCCCCGACAACCGTGATTTCACGCCGACTCCCGTCGCCGCAGCTCCGCCCGCACCACCAGTTCGTCCCCGCTCAGCGGGGCGCTCCTGGTCAGCAGGCGGGCCGTCTGCTCGACCGCGAGAGCACCCAGCCGGCGGGTGTCCAGGGCCACGGTGGACAGGGGCGGCTCCACGAGTTCCCCGAGCCGGAGACCGTCGAAGCCGATCACGGCGAGGTCCTCGGGCACGGTCCGCCCGAGCCGGCGCGCGGCGCGCAGTGCTCCGATCGCGATGATGTCGTTGAACGTGAACACGGCGGTGACGTCGGGACGGGCGGCGAGCAGCTGCTTCAGCGCGTTCTCCCCGCCCTCGACGCTCTGGTCCGCGCGGCTCACCGCCCCGGCGTCCAGCCCGCAGGCGGCCATCGCGTCCGCGAACCACTCGTGGCGGATGCTCGGCTCGGACCGGCCCGCGTGGTCCAGCATGCCGATGTGCCGGTGGCCCGACTCGACCAGATGCCTGATCGCCGCGTGGACGCCTTCCTTGCCGTCGATCCGGATCGTGCTGAACCGCTCGGCGTGGTGCTCGCGGTCGATCAGCACCACGGGCAGCCCACGGGTCAGCCTGTCGATCTCGGCCTCGCTCTGGCTCAGGTAGCCCACGACGGCGTCCACCTGCGAGGCGATCACCTCCAGCGTGCCGCGCTCCTCCTCGATGCGGTCCCCGGTGTCGTAGACGACGACGTGCCAGCCGCGTCCCCGCGCCGCGTCCAGCGCGGCCGCCGCGACCTCGGTGAAGAACGGGTTGAGCAGATCGGGGATCACGAGCCCCACACTGATCGTGTCCTGCCGGACGAGCCCCCTGGCGAAACGGCTCGGGCGGTACCCCAGCTCAAGGGCGGCGTCGAGGACGCGCTGCTTCGTGGAGTCCCCGATCTCGCCCTTGTCGTTGAGCGCGCGTGACACGGTCTGCCGGGACACCCCGGCAAAGCGGGCCACATCGTCGATCGTCACCCTGCGAGGGCCCGTCCCCGACGCCGCCATCACTCACCTCCACGTTGTCGTCGACGCCTGGCGGCCGTCGATTCCTTGACACCCGACCGCACCGAAGCGCACACTCCCAATCACTTCGCAACAACACCCCCGTCACCCCGCCGTTACCGCTCCCGTGAGCGCTCACGTTACCGCTCACGGAACCTGATTCCAACCAGAAGGCATCCCGCCTCAGGTGTCAACGTCGACCCGCCTAGCGCCCACCGCTAGACGCTCTCTGGAACGGAAGATATGAGCAGGACAGTCACACGCACCCGCCTCGCCGCCGTCGTCGCCACGGCGGCGAGCATCGCCGTACTTGCCGGGTGTTCCTCATCCCCCTCGTCCGACAACGCGTCCGCGGGCTCCTGCGAGCCGGCGAAGGGCAAGGTCACGCTCCAGTACTGGAACGCCGTTCCGGGCATGGACAAGGTCGTCGACCTGTGGAACAAGAAGAACCCTGACATCCAGGTCGAGATGAAGAACATCTCCAACGACCAGTACGGTGCCATCGGCAACGCGCTCAAGGCGGGCAAGGCACCCGACCTCGCGCAGGTCGGCTACGACCAGCTCCCCAACCTGCGCACCCAGGACGCGTTCGTCGACGTGTCGGCCTGCGCGGACGCCACGGCGGCCAAGTCGAAGTTCGTTCCGTGGACCTGGTCGCAGTCCAGCTTCGGTGACACCGGGGTGTTCGCCCTCCCGCAGGACACGGGCCCGATGGCCCTGTTCGTGCGCGGCGACATCTTCGAGAAGCACGGCGTGCCGATCCCCACGACCTGGGACGAGTACGCCGCCGCCGCGGAGAAGCTGCACAAGGCGGACTCCGACCTCACCATCACGTACTTCGATCCGAACAACGCCGAGTGGTTCAACGGCCTGCTCTGGCAGAACAACGTGAAGATGTACGACTACGCCGGCGACAAGTGGCACGTCACGGTGGAGTCGGAGCAGAGCAAGCAGGTCGCCGACTACTGGCAGGAGCTGATCTCCGACGACGCCGTGCGCACCGACCTCGCCCACGGCTCCACGCAGATGTACGCCGCGTACCAGAAGGACCAGATCGCCAGCTACATCGGCGCGGCCTGGGGCTACAGCATGTTCCGCGACAACCTCCCCAAGCAGGCGGGCAAGTGGACGATCGTCCCGATGCCCAAGTGGGGCGCGAACGAGACGTCCGGCAACTGGGGCGGTTCGACGGTCGCGTTCATGAAGGGCAGCAAGCACCTGTACGAGTCGGTCAAGTTCAACACGTGGCTGAACACCGACCCGGAGGCGCTCGCGCTGGAGAACGAGCTCGGCGGCCTCTACCCGGCGGCCACCGCGGGGCTGGAGCTTCCGGCGCTCTCCAAGGGTGTGCCGTACTACGGCGACCAGAAGATATTCGACGTCTTCGCCAAGTCGTCCCAGCAGGTCGACACCAGCTTCACCTGGGGTCCCACGCAGAAGACGGTGAACCTGGCGCTTCAGGACGCCTTGGCCAAGGCGGCGGCCGGTGACGGCAAGCTGACCGACGCGCTCGCGGCCGCCCAGGAGGCAGCCCTGAAGTCGATGCAGGACCAGGCCATCCCGGCCGCGGCGGGCAAGTGACCACAGCATGACCGACATCGCACCCCGCGCGACCCGCGCGGTGGCGTCGCCCCGGGGCCGCCGTCGTCGTCTCGACGGCGGCGGCCCCCGGGCGGGCACCGTCGTCGCGTTCCTGATTCCCTTCTTCCTCCCCTTCGTGCTGTTCTACCTGGTACCGGTGGGCTACGCGCTCTGGCAGAGCGTCCGCGTCGTGCGCCGCACCGGCGGTCAGTACGGGACGTCGTACACCACCTTCGGCGGCTTCGAGCAGTACGCGCAGGTCTTCCAGAACAGCGAGTTCTGGGCCAGCATCGGGCGCATCGGACTGTTCGGTGTCGTGCAGGTGCCGGTCATGCTGTTCATCGCGCTGGTCATGGCGCTGCTCCTGGACACTCCGCTGCTGAGGCTCAAGTCGTTCTTCCGGATCACGGCGTTCATGCCGTACGCCGTGCCCGGGGTCATCGCCGCGATCATGTGGTCGTATCTGTACTCGCCGCAGCTGAGCCCCGTGGTGGACCTGCTGAAGGGCGTCGGTCTCGAGCCCGACTTCCTCGGTCCCGGAGCCGTGCTGTGGTCGGCGGCGAACGTCTCCACCTGGCTGTGGACCGGCTACAACATGCTGATCATGTACGCGGCGCTGCAGTCCATACCCCAGGAGCTGTACGAGGCCGCCAAGATCGACGGCGCGAACAACTGGACGATCGCGTGGCGGATCAAGGTTCCGATCATCGCGCCCTCCATCGTCCTGACCACGGTGTTCTCGATCATCGGCACCCTGCAGCTCTACGCCGAGCCGGCGGTGCTGCGTCAGATCTCCTCGAACATCTCCAGCACGTTCACACCGAACATGCTCGCGTACGCGGTGGCGTCCGGGAACAACTACCAGCAGGCCGCGGCGATCTCCGTGGTCATCGCCGTCATCACCTTCGTCCTGAGCTTCGGTTTCATGCGACTGACCTCGAAGAAGGCGGGCCTGTGAGCAACCGATCCGCGATCCGCGAGAGCCGGGTCAGCCGCACGGCCGTCATGGCTCTGATGCTCCTGCTGACCATGTACTTCCTGCTGCCGGTCTACTTCCTGATCGTCGCGGCGACCAAGCCCCAGGGTGACCTCGCCTCCACCAACGGCCTCCTGCTCTCGGACTTCAACCTGTTCGAGAACCTGCATGTGCTGTTCACCCGCAGCGACGGCGTCTTCGGCCGGTGGGCCCTGAACACCGTCATCTACGCGGTGCTGGGCGCCGCCGTCGGGACCCTCATCTCCGCGTTGTGCGGCTACGCGCTCGCCAAGTTCCGGTTCCGGGGCCGCGAGTTCCTGTTCTCGGTCGTCCTCGGCGGTGTGCTCGTCCCCACCACGGCGCTGGCGCTCCCGCTGTTCCTGCTGTTCTCGGCGACCGGGCTCGTCAACACCTACCTCGCCGTGTTCCTGCCCAGCATCGTCAGCCCCTTCGGCGTCTATCTCGCGCGTATCTTCGCCAACGCGGCGGTGCCTCAGGAGCTCATCGAGTCGGCGCGGCTGGACGGCGCGGGAGAGTTCCGCACGTTCTTCTCGGTGGCGTTCAAGCTGATGACGCCGGCACTGGTGACGATCTTCCTGTTCCAGTTCGTCGCCATCTGGAACAACTTCTTCCTGCCGATGGTGATGCTCCAGAAGGAGTCGCTCTTCCCGATCACCCTCGGCCTGTACCAATGGAACGGCCAGACCGCGCGCGCCCCGCTGCTGCAGCAGTCCGTGATCACCGGCTCGCTGGTGTCGATCGTGCCCGTGATCATCGTGTTCATCCTCCTCCAGCGGTTCTGGCGCACCGGGCTCGCCGCCGGATCCCTCAAGTGACCATCCCCCCGCCAGCACAGAAGGTCCCCCTCCCCATGCAGAACTCCGCCGTCTTCGTGCCCCACTTCCACTGGGACCGTGAGTGGTACGAGCCCTTCCAGGTGTTCCGGCACCGGCTCGTCACCGCTCTCGACACCGTGCTGGAGACGGCCGAGGCGCACCCGGACTTCCGGTTCACCGTCGACGGTCAGATGGCCGCGCTGGAGGACTATCTGGAGATGCGCCCGGAGAACCGCGCGCGCGTCGTGGCCCTGGTCCGCGAGGGCAGACTCGCCATCGGGCCGTGGCTGATCCTGCTCGACGAATTCCTCTGCTCCGGCGAGACCATCGTGCGCAACCTCCAGATGGGGTGTGCCGCAGCGGAGGCCCTCGGCGGTGCGATGCCCGTGGGCTATCTGCCGGACATGTTCGGCCATGTCGCGCAGATGCCGCAGATCCTGGCGCGCGCCGGGTTCGAGCACGCGGCGCTGTGGCGCGGTGTGCCCGGCTCCGTCGAGGGCCACGCGTTCCGCTGGCGTGCCCCCGACGGCTCCGAGGTGCGCACCGAGTTCCTCTTCGACGGCTACGACAACGGCCTCGACGTGCTGCTGGTCCCCGACCGGATAGGCCGCGCGCTCGGCGAGTACGCCGAGATGACGGCCGAGCGCTGGGGTGGCGATCCGGTGCTGGCCATGGCCGGCACCGACCACAACGCGCCCGATCCGCGACTGACGGCCTGGCTGCGGCAGGCTGCCGACGAGAAGCGGGCCATCACCGTCGCGACGCTCGACGAGTACATCCGGGAGCACGCACGCGACGAAGTGACCGCCGTCGTCACCGGTGAGCTGCGCAGCCATGTACGCGGCAACATCCTTCCCGGCGTGCTGTCCGTGCGGCTCGGGCTCAAGCAGCGGATGGCCGTGGCCGAGCGCACCGTCGACCACGCCGAGCGGGTCAACGCCCTGTGGTCCGGGCGCGACGACGCGCCGTTCCTCTCGCTGGCCTGGCACAAGATCATCGAGTCCACGGCGCACGACTCGGTGGTCGGCTCGGGCACCGACGAGACCTGCGACCAGGTCGACGCCCGGCTCGCCGAGGCCGCGCAGACGGCACGCGCCGTACGGGACGCGGCGCTCGCCGAGCCCGCCGCCCGGGTGCCGAGCGACGGCCACCTGGTGGCCAACACCCTGCCCTCGGCGCGTACCGCGCTGGTCGAGGTGGACGTCGTCGCCCCGGCGGAGGGGACCGCACTGGTCGCGACGGCCGCCGACGGCTCCGCGCAGCCCGTGCAGTTGATCTCCGAGGCACCGACCGTGCTCAGCGACGAGCGCATGGACGCCTCGCAGCTGGAGCGGGTGCTGCGCCGCATCCACCGCCGTGAGCTGTTCGGCCTGCTGATCGACCGCTACGAACTCACCGCGGGCGCCCTGGTCTTCCACCTCGCCGAGGTGCCGTCCGGCGGGCCCTTCGATCTGCTGATCCTGCGCCGCGAGGTCGCCGCCGCGGCCGCCGCGCACCCGGGTGAGTGGCGGGTACGGACGCTGGCGGAGGCCCGCGCCACCGCGCTGGTGCCGGTGCGCGTCCCCGCCTCCGGACTGACGAGCTTCCGGGTGGAGGCGGCCGACCTGGCCGCCGTCCCGGCCCCGGGTCTCGCACCCGCCACGGCGACGGCCGGCACGCTGTCGAACGGCCTTGTCGAGGTCGCGGTCGCCGCGGACGGGACCCTGGACGTGACCGGGGCGGACGGCAGCGTCCTGAGGGGAGTGGGCCGGCTCGTCGACGGCGGCGACCGCGGCGACAGCTACAACTACGCTCCCCCGGCGCGGGACGTCCTGGTGTCGGAGCCGGCACACGTCTCCGTCGACCTCCTGGAGAGCGGCCCGCTGCGCTCCCGGCTGCGTGTCACCCGTGTCTACGACTGGCCGGTGGCGCTCTCCCCGGACCGCGACCTGCGCGGCGACCGGACCGTGCCGACGCCGGTGGAGATGTTGGTGGAGGTGCGCGCGGGTGAGCCGTTCGTCCGGATCACCACGTCCTTCCTGAACCAGAGCGCCGATCACCGGCTGCGCTTGCATGTGCCGCTGCCCGAACCCGTCACCACGTCCGCCTCCGCCGGGCAGTTCGCCGTCACCGAGCGCGGACTCACCGCCGAGGGAGGCTGGGGCGAGTACCCGCTGCCGACCTTCCCCGCGAGTTCCTTCGTGTCGGCGGGCGCCGCCACCGTCCTGCTCGACCACTCCGGCGAGTACGAACTCGTCGACGAGGGTTCCGCGCTCGCCCTCACCCTGCTGCGCGCGATCGGATCGATCAGCGTCAACATCCACCCGCTCCGCGACGAACCCGCGGCGAGCGAGATCCCCGCGCCGGGCGCGCAGGACCTCGGCATGCGGATCGAGAACCGCTTCGCCGTCGTGCCGTCCGCGACCGGCTGGCAGGGCTGCGACGCCGTCGCCCTCGCCGAGGAGTTCCGCAGCGACGTGCTCGTCACCCGCGGGACCGCGCCCGCCGGCGGTCAGTTGCCGCCCGACGCGAGCGGCGTACGGGTGGACGGCGACGACGTCCACGTCTCCAGCATCCGCCGTGTCACCGACGACGAGCACGGACCCGGCACCGAGGTCCGTGTGACCGCGATGAGCGACACCACCACGACCGTCCGCGTGACCGGCCCGTTCGCCGAGGCCACCACGGTCGACCTGCTCGGCCGGCCGCTGTCGCGGACGACCGCGCGGGACGGGCTCGACCTCGTCCTCGGACCGTGGGAGATCCGGACCGTCGTGCTCCGGTGACCCTCCCCCACCACGACCTTCCCCCTTGCTATGACGAAAGTTGTGACTCCTTGTCATCCGAGCTCTCCGCGTACGTTTCGGACCCCACACCCGCGCGTGGTGCGCTGCGCCCGGCGCGCTCGTGGCTGCACTCCGACGCGCCCTCACGTTCCCTGAACGGTCCCTGGCGCTTCCGTCTCTCACCCGTGGCATCGGTGCCGGAGGACTTCGCCACCGAGGACTTCGACGACCACGACTGGGACGACATCGCGGTGCCCTCGCACTGGGTGCTCCAGGACGACGGGGCCCACGGCCGGCCGGTCTACACGAACATCCAGTTCCCGTTCCCGATCGATCCGCCCCACGTCCCGGACGAGAACCCCACCGGCGACCACCGCCGTCACTTCGACGTCCCCGCCGACTGGGCGGACGCCGAGCGCGTCGTGCTGCGGTTCGACGGTGTCGAGTCGCTCTTCAAGGTGTGGGTCAACGGCGTCGAGATCGGCAGCGCCAGCGGCAGCCGGCTGGCTCACGAGTTCGACATCACCTCCGCGGTGCGCACGGGCGACAACGTCGTCGCCGTGCGGGTGCACCAGTGGTCGGCGGCCAGTTACGTCGAGGACCAGGACCAGTGGTGGCTGCCGGGCATCTTCCGCGACGTCACCCTGCTCGCCCGGCCGGCCGGGGGTATCGAGGACGTCTGGCTGCGGACCGGGTTCGACGACGGCCGCGGACACGTCGTACCGGAGGTGACCGCCGACGCCGCGGCGTTCCCCGTCACCCTGCGCATCCCCGAACTGGGCGTCGAGCAGGTCTGGGCGACGGCGGCCGACGTGTCCCCGCTGGACGTGGCCGAGGTGGAGCCCTGGTCGGCCGAGCGGCCGCGGCTGTACGACGCCACCGTGTCGACGGCCGCGGAGAGCATCGCGCTGCGGGTCGGATTCCGTACGGTCGAGATCCGCGGCGACCGCTTCCTGGTGAACGGCCGCCGCGTCGTCTTCCACGGGGTCAACCGGCACGAGACGCACCCGGAGCGCGGCCGTGTCTTCGACGAGGCGCACGCCCGCGAGGACCTGGCGCGCATGAAGCGGTTCAACGTCAACGCGATCCGCACCAGCCACTACCCCCCGCATCCGCGGCTCCTCGACCTCGCCGACGAGCTGGGCTTCTGGGTCGTCCTGGAATGCGATCTGGAGACGCACGGCTTCGACAAGGTGGACTGGGTCGGCAACCCGAGCGACGACCCCACCTGGCGCGCGGCCTACCTCGACCGCGTCGAGCGCACCGTCGAACGCGACAAGAACCACCCCAGCGTCGTCATCTGGTCGCTGGGCAACGAAGCGGGAACCGGGAGCAACCTCGCCGCCATGTCGGCCTGGGTCCACGCCCGCGACGCCGAACGCCCCGTGCACTACGAGGGCGACCACACCGGCGAGTACACCGACGTCTACTCCCGGATGTACGCCTCGGTGCCGGAGACCGAGCAGATCGGCACCGACGGCGCACCGTCCGTGCTCTTCGGCTGCACTCCCGCGCAGAGCGCCCGGCAGCGCTCCAAGCCGTTCCTGCTGTGCGAGTACGCCCACGCGATGGGCAACGGCCCCGGCGCCCTGGACGAGTACGAGGCGCTGGTCCACCGATTTCCGCGGCTGCACGGGGGGTTCGTCTGGGAGTGGCGCGACCATGGCATCCTGGCCACGACACCCGACGGCACGCCGTACTACGCCTACGGCGGTGACTTCGGCGAGGTCGTGCACGACGGCAACTTCGTCATGGACGGCATGCTGTTGAGCAATGACGAGCCGACGCCCAGCCTGCACGAGTTCAAGGCCGTGGTGCAGCCGGTCCGCTTCGGCTTCGACGACGACAAGCTCACGATCACGAACCTGCGTCACTCGGCCGACACCTCGGACCTGCGCTTCCTGTGGCGCGTCGAGCACGACGGAACACTCGTGGACTCCGGGGAGCTGGACGTTCCCGCCGTCGCCGCGGGCGGGTCGGCAGTGGCGGGGCTGCCGAGGATCGTGGTGGCGCCGCACGCCGAGACCTGGCTCACGGTCGACGCGGTGCTCGCGGCGCCCGCCGACTGGGCACCGGAAGGACATGTGGTCGCGACCGCCCAACAGGACCGCTCGGCACGGGCCGTGGTCCCCGCGCTCCGGCCGCGAGGTGACTGGCGGCCGGGTGACGGCACGCTGACGCTCGGCATCGCCGAGTTCGCCGGCGGATCTCTGGTCCGGCTGGCCGACCGCTGCGTCACCGGGCCTCGGCTGCAGTTGTTCCGCGCGCCCACCGACAACGACGAGAGCCCCTCCGACGGAGTCGAGAACGGCGACGCCGGCACGACGGGAATGTCCGACGCCGACCTGTGGCGTCGCGACGGGCTGGACCGCCTGGTCAGCCGACGCGTGGCGGTGGAACAGGCGGCGGACGCCCTGCGTACCGTCGACCGGGTCTCGGCGGCGAACTCCGCCCTGTCGGTGACGGTCGAGTCCGTCTGGTCGCTCGAGGACGGCGAACTGGAACTGCGCGTGGAGATCGAGCCGTCGAGCGGCTGGCGCACGGTGTGGCCCAGGATCGGCATCGGCTTCGACCTGCCCGACGGCGCGGCTCCGGTCGACGGCGCCGAGTGGTTCGGACTCGGCCCGCTGGAGTCCTACCCGGACAGCCTGCGCGCGGCCCGCACCGGCCGCTTCTCCGCCGGCGTCGGTGACCTCTGCGTGGACTACGCCCGCCCCCAGGAGACCGGGCACCGCTCCGGGTTGCGCTCGCTGACGCTGACGAGCGCCGCCGCCGAGGTGCTCCGGGTGGTGGCCGTCCCCGACGTGCACGGCCGGCGCCCCGGCTTCACCCTCAGCCGGCACACCCCTCAGCAGATCGCCCGAGCCGGACATCCCTTCGAGCTCCCCGACTCGGCGGTCACGCATCTGATCGTCGACGCGGCCCAGCACGGGCTCGGCTCACGGGCCTGCGGCCCCGACGTGTCCCCCGAGTTCGTGCTGCGCCCCGAGGCACGGACGATCAGGCTGCGCATCGCGGCGGGGGGAGCGGCCTGACCGCGCACTCCAGATGCTCGGGCGTCGCCCTGTCCGAAAGGGACGCCGCCCGAGCGGGAGCCGGCTGCCGGACGTCAGGAGTCAGCCGGCCGGGAAGGCGTCGGGGGTCCTGACGCGCTCACGGATCCAGACGCCGGCGGGCTTCAACGGTCCGGTACCGACCCAGGAACCGGGGTTGTTGCAGGTACCGGTCTTGAAGACGGCGCCGGTGCGGTGGTCGTCGGAGAAGTTCCAGTTCACCCAGCTGATCTTCTTGCTCGCCATGAGGTCGAGGTAGCGCTGCGACATGGCGAAGTCGTTGTTGCCCTCGCCGGCGTAGTTCTGGGTGCCGAACTCCGTGACGAAGACCGGGAGCGCGTCGGCGGCACGGGAGAGGGTCGCCAGGTACTCGTCGCGGTGCGAGTCGGCGTAGAAGTGGAAGGTGTACATGATGTTCGAGGCCCTGACCGGGTTGTTCACCACCTCGGACTCGTTCGCGCCCTCGGAGACACCGAACGAGGACCAGGCGCGGGTGCCGACCAGCACGGGGGCGTCGGAGTCGATGTTCCGGATCGTCGGGATGATCTGTTCCGCGTAGCTCTTGATACGGGACCAGCTCACGCCACTGGGTTCGTTGGCGATCTCGTAGAGGATGTTGTTCTTGGCCTTGTTGCGGTTGGCGATGTCGGTGAAGAACTTCCGCGCGTTGCTCAGGTTGGCGTGGGGGTCGCCCGGGGTGAGCATGTGCCAGTCGACGATCACGTACATGCCGCGGTCGGTCGCCTGCTGGATCAGGGAGTTGGCGAGGTTGGTGAAGTGCGTGGGATTCGTCTCGTACCCGCCCTCCTGGACATAGGTCGAGACCCGCAGGACGTCGGCCTTCCAGTCCTGGGCCAGGGCGTCCAGGGAACCGCTGGTCAGACAGTGCGGGTACCACTGGGTGCCGTGCGTGCTCATGCCGCGCAACTGGACGGGGTTCCCGCGGCTGTTGCAGAGCTTGGTGCCGCAGACCCGGAGCTGTCCGTTGAGGGAGACCGGGGTGGCCGCCGCGGCGCGGGCGTCCGTCGCGGTCCGCGTGGTGGCCTGCGTGGTGGTGGCGACGTCGGAGGCCGATCGGCCGACCGGCGCGGCCGGCTGGGCGGATGTCGCGGCGGCGGGGACGACGGCCGTCGCCAGGAGCAGCGCGCCGCCGATCGCGGCCGCCACGGCTGCCGGGGGTAACAGCTTGAGCCTCAGTTTCACCTGAACTCCGTTCATGGGCGTGACCGATAGGAAACTTTCCTAACTTGATGGAAGCAGGTGGTTTCCTGATGCGGCAAGGGTGCGGTCGGCACCGGTCATCCACACGGGTTCAGGTGGGTGTACGGGCAGGTGGCGGCCCTTCCCTGCCCTGCACCGTCACCCCCGGAGGGCGAGTCCCCGCGCCGAGCGGGGCCTGGGTGGCCGGCCTGTCAATACCGGCGGGGAGGTCGACGCCGGGGCACCTGCCGACGCCTCGGCGTCCGCCGGCGACGTCGCGAGACGCTTCGGGGCACGGCTGAACCACGGCGTCCTGACGAGGGCGTTCAGGTTCTTGCCGTCGATGTCGGCCGGGCGGCAGGCGACAGCCGACCGGCGTGCCCCCGCGCATCAGCCGTTCGCCCCTCGGACGGACGGCCAGGGCGGTCTCCGCCTCGCCGTCCGGCGAATGAGATCACACGTTTGAATACAACGAGCCCCCGCACGAGGTACGTGGGGGGCTCGGCCCTTCAGGTGGACACGGGGTCCTCCGGCAGGTCCTCCAGGCCCTCGTCCGCCGACGGTGTCTCCGGCGGCGGGAACACGAGGTCCTCGAAGGCCTCCATCGCAAGAAGGAGCAGCAGTAGTAGGGCTGGGACCAGCAACGCGATCAAGACCACGGCACCTCCCGGGGGAGAGTGGGCGGGCTTTCTCAGGGCGGCTACGTCGGATCAAGTCTGCTTCCGAATGGAGTAGCGCGCATGTCGATCACATGGGCGGGACGCGTTCAGCCGCCCTGCTCGTCGTCGTCCCGCGCCTGTCTGCGGGCGTCGCGCACCAGCATGACGGTGACACCGCCTGCCGCCAGCACGAAGAGGAGCGGGAAGACCAGACCCACCCAGCGGCCGGCGCTCACCGCCCCGACTCCTCGCACGCGGCCGAGCCGGGCCCGCCAGCGGCACGCCGCGCGCCGTCGTACCCGACGGTCTCCCGGGTGCGGCCCGGGTGGAGCGCGGCGGCGATGCTGCGGAAGAGGTCCAGGGCGGTCGTGTCCACGCTCACGGCGCCGATTTCGGTGGATTCCGGGAGGCGGCCGCGCTCCGGCAGGGCCGGGTCGCGGTCTACGTCGGGGTTCGGGCAGTGGTTCATCGGCAGAGCCTCCGGGCCGGTACGGGCCTGACGGCACCGAGGAAATCGGTGCCTGGCGTCAACGCCCTTGCTGAACAGGGTTCCCCCTTCGGATCAGAGAACGCGGAACGGACGCCCTTGGGCACGGCGACATACGAACCGGACGGGATTGAGAAGTGGGAGCGCACAGTGTGATGGACGGGACGTGTTGGACTTCGCCATCGACGTGACGCAAGGTGGTAACCACTCCCTGATCAGGGCGTTCATCACGCCCGCTCACCTTGGAGACGCTCCTCATGACCCCTTACGTCGCAGACTCCGGCCGCTACGACGGCGCCATGCGCTACCGGCGGACAGGCCACTCGGGCCTCGACCTCCCGGCCCTGTCCCTCGGCTACTGGCACAACTTCGGCGACGACAAGCCGTTCGAGTCCCAGCGCAGGATCGCGCTGCGCGCCTTCGACCTCGGCATCACGCACCACGACCTGGCGAACAACTACGGTCCGCCCTACGGCTCCGCCGAACTCAACTTCGGCAAGCTGATGCGGCAGGATCTGCGGCCCTACCGCGACGAGCTGATCGTCTCCACCAAGGCGGGCTGGGACATGTGGCCCGGCCCGTACGGCCAGGGCGGCGGCTCACGCAAGTACGTCCTGGCCTCGCTGGACCAGTCGCTGACGCGCATGGGCCTGGACTACGTCGACATCTTCTACTCCCACCGGCTGGACGCCACCACGCCGCTGGAGGAGACGATGACCGCGCTCGACACCGCGGTCCGGCAGGGCAAGGCCCTCTACGTGGGCATCTCCTCCTACGACGCCGAGCGCTCCCGGCAGGCCGCCGCGATCCTGCGCGAGCTGGGCACCCCGCTGCTCATCCACCAGCCCTCCTACAACATGCTCAACCGGTGGATCGAGACCGACGGCCTGCTCGACGTCGCCGCCGAGGAGGGTTTCGGCGTCATCGGCTTCACCGCCCTCGCCCAGGGCCTGCTCACCGGACGGTATCTCGACGGCATCCCGGAGGACTCGCGGGCCGGCCAGGACAAGTCCTTCGACAAGGCCTGGCTCACCGAGGACACGCTCGGCCGGCTGCGCGCGCTGAACGACATCGCCGCCCGGCGCGGCCAGAGCCTGGCCCAGATGGCGCTGGCCTGGGCGCTGCGCGACGAACGCGTCACGTCACTCGTCATCGGCGCGTCCCGGGTCGAGCAGTTGGAGCAGAACGTGGCCGCGCTGGACAACCTCGCCTTCACCGCCGAGGAACTGGCCGAGATCGACGAACACGCCCTCATCTCCGGCAACGTGGACCTGTGGCAGCAGGCCCGCACCGGCGAGTTGGGCTGACCGCGAGCGGCAGGGACGGCCGAACGACCGGACCAAGCAGGGCCGGGACCAGGTCCTCAGCCGGTCCGTCCGTGTCAGGAACGGGTGTTGCCCTGCGGTGGGGAGGCGGTGGGGAGGCGGCCGGCCGCCTCCCCACCGCCTCCCCACCCCGATCAGGGCAACGAAGCCGCGACGTGCGAGTGGACGACGTCCCATACGGCGGGCGGGAGATCGCCGAGGGCCGTCGCCCGCAGCGCGTGCAGCGTCTCCTCGGCGTCGTCCGTGCACATGACGCCGCCGTCGAGCACGTCGTAGCCGTCCCGGACGGCGGTCCGAAGACTCAGGCTGCCGTCGTCCTCGGCGTGCACCGCCGAGGCGATCACCAGAGGCGGTTCCGCTCCCACCTCGCCGGCGAGTTTGAAGAACACACTGGTGACGGGTTCACGCCAGCGCAGGCTGAGCAGGACGGGCCGCTTGGCGACCACCTCGGCGAGCTCTGCCTCACGGACACCGTCCGGTTCCAGCACCGTCGCCCGCGCCTCCAGGACGAGCGCGGCGGGCAGCAGACAACGCAGCGTGCTGCCGACGATGTTGCCGCCGACCGTCGCGCTGCGCCGGACCGCGCCGGTTCCGACGCGCGCGGCGGCCAGCCGCAGCGCGTCGGGAACCCGGTCGTCGATCCGCTGGAGCACCACGGCACCCCCCACCGTGGTCCGCTCCAGCAGGTTGGCCTCGGGCACCTCCCGCAGCGACATCGCCAGTGCGGGGAAGCCGTCCCGCTGCCACGTGGCCCACTGAAGCGTCGCCCCGCCGATCAGCACGGCTCCCTCGGCCAGACACTCCCTCGCCTCGGACACGGATGTCGGCACACGCAGCAACACCAGCGACCACCTGCCTTCCACGTACGACCGGTTCGGAGAGGTACCTGACGTGATTCAGCCACCTGCCCCGCCGTAAGACAATCCCTTCAGCAGGGGGCGCGTACAGGGCTCACGCAAGCACGGCGTCCGCTCCCTTTCGCGCCGCCGACCATGGCGGAAGGTCAGCCCGCCCGCGGGGCCGACCCCGCGTCAGACGGCGGAGCCGGGCACCCTGGCGTCGTGCGCGGCCGCGCGGTCGCGGCAGACCAGGCCCGAGAGGGCCAGGGAGCCGGGGCCGAAGAAGACCAGCAGCAGGAAGCCCCAGCAGAACAGCGCGGGGGACAGACCGCCGTTCTGCAGGGGGAAGAGCCCGTCCTTCTGGTGTTCGGTGAAGTACGCGAAGGCCATGATTCCCGAGCTGATGAACGCCGCGCCACGCGTCCCGAGACCGAGGAGGACGAGAACACCGCACACCAGCTCGATCACTCCGGCGTACCAGAACGGCCAGTCACCCACGGGGCTGGCCTCCCGGTCCAGCACACCGAAGAGGGTCGCGGCGCCCTCGCTGGTGAACAGCACGCCCAGGACGATGCGGAACGCCCCCAGCACGAGAGGCTGGTATCCGGCCAGCCGGTCACTCAGTCGTTCGGTACTCATCGGTGGTTCTCCTAGCAATCAAGGTGCGCGCCGCCGGGCGGCGCAGGCGGGGCGGGACCAGCCCCTCCTCGTCTCCATACGTTCATGCCGGGCACTTGGCTCACCGGTACGCGAGGTCCATGCAGATCTTCTTCACCGGTACCCATACCTGCCCATGGGCCGCACGTCTGTCACAGCGAAGGGCCAGGCCGGAGCAGGGCTCTCGGTCTCACCCCTTCACGGACACGGATGTATCTACAACTCGCGCCACTCACCCGCCCCTCGGCCCGCCCCGGTCCTGATGAAGTCCCGCACCAGGGCCCACGCGCGATCGACGCCCAGGACAAACTCCCCGGTGAACGCCGCCGGTTCGTCCATGATCGGAACATCGACCATGTCATCCACCGCGGCGGTGCCGTCTCCGACGAGAAGGGACACCCTGTCGGCGCCCTCGAACAAGTGCATGACCGCACGACTGCCCTGGAAGCCCAGTGTCAGCATCGGGAACTCTCGGCCCTGCAGCCAGACTTCGAGGTACCCCTGACCTCGGTCCCGCAGCGCGTTCAGCCGGTCGGCCAGTTCCGCCGCGCCCGAACATGTCTCGCCCGCCCGGAACCATCCCGATTCCGGTGACGTCGCCGCCCACATCACACTCGTCACTCGGTTCACAGCCCAGCTGTACCACGCACCCGCCGAGAACGTGACCGGGGCGCCGCCCCTGCATCAGGAACCCGCGGCTGCGTCCCGCCAGGTGGGGCCCTGGCTGTTCTCGACGGCGCCCCGGGGCTCCGCGCCCCGACTTCGTCTCCGACGCGGCACCGTGACGCGGGCCCACCACGTACCCTTCCGACGCCGGCGCGTCCGAAAAAATTAACGGCTTGCCTTCTAGCCGTTGGCCCGGACAAGCAATAGCGCGAAACCCCGCCCCGCCTGCGACGGACTTTGCTACTCCAAGTAACCCACGGCCAATTCGCCGCACACAATGCCGGCGCACGATCACCGCAGCAATAAAGCAGAGACATATTCACGTTCCTAGGATGCGCGACTCCACCGTCGGTGTACGGGCCACCCAGGCGCCCGCGCAGCGAAATCGACCAAGAAGAAGCGGCTCTCCGGACCCGGCGGGCGAGCGCCGAGAGCGCATCCTAGGGTGGGAACCCGCTCGTACCCTAGGGACGGAGTCGCCCGGAACTCCCCCCTCCACCAGCACAGTTCGCTACCACCGCGACACGCTGGACAAACAGACCAAGTGCAGCATTCAAGGGAATGCGGAGTAAATCAGGCGCCCACTTAAAATTCTCTAACCCGGGGATCGACTTAGCTCCGAGTCATCACTAAGGTATCCGCTGGCACCTGCATGTAAGGCACTCCCAAAAAGGGGCCGGATGGCCGCTGCCGAAGAGCGTTGAATAGTAGTAGTCCGTTACCCCCCAACCTTTGCATTCGTATTCCTGTCGGTCACGGCAGCGAGCTCGATCAGCCGCCGCCCCGTGCCGTCAGCAAACAAAACGGAGCGATGAACAGGATGCGGTTCCAGCTGCTAGGGCTGCTCAGCATCGCCGATGGCGAGCACGCCGCCGTCTTGCAGCCGTCGAAGCCGACGAGCCTGCTGGCGGCACTGCTCATCCACTCCGGCGCGGCCGTGTCGACCGAGTACCTGGTGCGTGCCGTCTGGGACACCGAGCCCCCCGCCACGGCGCGAGCCGCCCTGCAGAGCTGCGTCCTGCGGCTGCGGCGGATCTTCGCGAAGTACGGGATCGCGAACGACGCGATCGAGGCGGTTCCCGGCGGGTACCGCATGCGCATGGACCGCGAGAGCCTCGACCTCGTCCGGTTCCGCGAACTCGTGCGCTCGGCGGACTCCGTCGGCGACGCCGAGACCGAGACCTACGTGCTCAGGGAGGCGCTCTCCCTCTGGCACGGACCGGTGCTGGCGAACGTCTCGTCGCACATGCTCCACCGCGACGAGGCGCCCCGGCTCAGCGAGGAGCGCCTGCGGGCGCTGGAGCGCCTCTGTGACATCGAACTGGCGCGCGGACGATGTCGCGAGGTGCTGTCGGACGTCTGGGACGCGGCGAGACGCCACCCGGAGAGGGAGCGCTTCTCCGAGCAGTTGATCGAGGCCCTCTACCGAACCGGGCGCCAGACCGAGGCCCTTGCGGAGATCCGGGCCGTCAAGGAGCGGCTCAAGGAGCAGTTCGGGATCGACCCGGGCGCTCCGTTGCAGCGCCTGGAACTGGCGATCCTCCGCGGCGAGGAACTCGGCACCCCGCCGGCCCGCGCGGTCCCCGCGATCCAGGCACGGACCGCCGCGAAGGCGGCGCTCCCCGCGGGCGGCACGGGTACGCCGGGCGCCACGGCGCCCGTCGCGTTACTCCCGGTGCCGGCCGCCGCGGCGGCTCAGCTCCCCGCCTCCCCGGCGCCCGCCTCTCCTCCGGAGACGGCCTCGGCGCCCCCCGGCCGTCCGCCCCTGTCCACGGCGAAGCCGCCGGGCGCCACGGTCGCGCCCGTCCCCTGCTTCACCGGACGCACCGCGCAACTCGCCGCCATGCAACGCGCGTTGACCTGCGAGAATCCGGGGGCCGGGCCGGTGGTGATCTCCGGTGCCCCCGGGATCGGCAAGACCGCGCTCGCCCTCCAGGCCGCCCACCTGTCCCAGGACGCCTTTCCCGGCGGCTGCTTCACACTGGGCATGACCCGTGCCGACGGCAGCCCGCGCGACGCCGCCGAGGCGCGGGCCCAACTGCCCGCGAACGGCGGCGGACGCCATCTGCTCATCCTCGACGACGCGGTGAGCGCGGAGCAGATACGCCCCCTGCTCCCCTCCCCCGGCCAGGGCGTCGCGGTGGTGACCAGCCGGCGCGGACTCGCCGGTCTGATCGCCACCCATGGCGGGGTCGTGCACCGCCTGGACACGCTCGCCCCGGAGGAGTCGCGTCAGCTGCTGATCGCCACTCTGGGCGCCGAGCGGGTGGCCGACGAGCCCGAGGCCGCCCGTGAACTGGCCCGGCTCTGCGGCCACTTCCCCCTGAGCCTGCGGATCGCCGCGGCACGCCTGCTGACGCGCCCCGGGCTCGGCATCGGCGACTGCGCCTTCTGGCTGGCCGCCGACCTGCCTGCCAGGCTCTCCCTGGCGGACGAGCCGCTGATGTCCGTACCCCTCGTGTTCGAGGCGGCCCTGCTCCGGCTGAGCCCCGACCTGAGGGAGGCGTTCCTGCGGCTGGCCGCGGAGCGCCACGACGCCCCGACCGCCGATCCGGGCGTCGCGGGCATCCCCGATGTCGTGGACGTCTCGGACGAGGTCCTCGAGAGGCTGGCGGACGCCGGCTTCGTCGAGGAAGGGCCGCCCAAGCCCTACCGCATCCACGAACTGCTCAAAATCTACGCGCGTCAGCTCGGGACCACCCCGTCCACGATCCGCAGCGGCACCGTGCCGACCCGCGGCTGACCTCGACACACCACCGCTCGGCCACTTCTCCCACCGGCCCCCCATCCAGAGGTGACATCAGCATGCCTTCCGCACGGTACGAAGCCGTCGCAGCCTCCCGCCCCCGCATCCGGCGCGACGTCCTGTTCACCGAGACCCCCGACGGCGTCCTGTTCCACAACGCCGACGGCGGCTTCCGTCTGACGGCCAAGTCGGCCTACCGCTTCGCCACCCTGCTCGTGCCGCACTTCGACGGCGAGAACACGGTCGCCGAGATCTGCACGGGCTTCGGAGACCGTCAGCGTGCGATGGTCGGCGAACTCGTCGGCACCCTGTACGAGCGGGGGTTCGCCCGCGACGTCCCGTCAAGACCCTCGCCGGAGGCGTTCGACGGACCGGAACCGTCCGACGACGTGGCGCGTCGCTACGCGGCCCAGATCGCGTACGCCGAGCACTACGCCGACGACGCCGCGCGCCGCTTCCAGCGCTTCCGCGACACGCGGGTGGCCGTCCTCGGCAGTGACCTCGTGGCCCGCTGGTGCGTGCTGAGCCTGATCCGCAACGGCAGCGCCGCGGTCGGCGTCCTGCCGGAGCTCGACCTGGACGGGATCACCGACGAGGCGGCGGCCGCCGGCGCCGACGGCTGCCCCGTCGACATCCGCGAACTCGCCGCGTCCGGGGCCTCGCGCACGCCACTGACCTGGGCCGACGTCGAGGGCTACGACGTCGTCCTCGTCACCGGCGGACCCGACGCTGCCCGCGTCGTGTTCCCGCTGCTGCGCGCCGGGGTCCCCGCGGGGCGCACCCTGATCCCGGCCTGGTCGTTCGGTGGCCACGCGGTCGTCGGTCCGTCGATGTCGGCGCAGACCACGGGGTGCTGGTCGTGCGCCGTACTGCGTCTGGGAGCGGGCGCCGGCGCCGCGCGGGCCGCGGACGTGTGGGCCTCCCTCGCCCTGGACCCGTCGGCTGACGCACCGGTCCCCGGAGCCCACCCCGGCCGGCCGCTCGCTGCGATGCTCGGCAACCTGCTGGGCTACGAGGTGTTCAAGACGGCGACGGGGGCGCTGCCCGCCGAGACGGCCGGACAGCTGATCATCCAGGACCTGGAGTCGCTCGACGTCACCGCTGAGCCGCTGCTCCCGCACCCCCGGTGCACGTGGTGCGCGGACGAGGCCGCGGCGGACTCCCCCGAGATCGACCTCGCGGGCGCGGACACCCTCGGCGACGGCGCGCTCGCGCTGCCCACCGTCGACACCGCCCGTGAGGCGGACGCCCTCGTGGAGGAGCTGAACCGCCGCTCGGTGCTGCTGCGGCCGCACGCCGGTGTGTTCAGCCGCTACGACGACGAGGGCATCACGCAGACGCCGCTCAAGCTGAGCGTCGTGGAGCTCGGCCTCGGCCACGGTCACACCCGCCGGGTCGCCGCCGCCGACGTCCACCATGTGGCGGGCGCCCGGCTGCGGGCCCTGCACCGAGCCGCCGAGACCTACGCCGAGCACGTCGTCCCGCAGCGCGGCGCCGCCGCGCCGGAGGCGGCCGTCGCCCTGGCCCCGACGGTGTTCGGCACATGGACCGGCATCGGCGACGCGCGGGCCGAGGTTCGCGGCCGGGTCGCCGCCACCTCGCTGCTCACCAAGGAGCGGTTCCTGGTGCCGGGCGAGGCGGTCCGTCCGTTCGGCACCGGCAACCGCGACCGGCTCTTCGAGGCGACGGGCGCCGGCATGAGGGCGGGCGCGAGCGCCACCGACGCCGCCGCGCGGGGCGTCCTGTCGGCCCTGGCCTACGACGCCCTGCAGCACGCGATGCGCGGCGCCGGGGTGCCCGCCGTCACCGTTCCCGCCGACTCCGACCCCGAACTCACCTTCCTGCTGCGCTCCGCCGCCAATCTCGGCGTCGAGGCGGAGCTGCTGGACCTCGGGGAGCGGGAGCGCTCGGGCGTGGCCGTGGTCCTGGCCCGGGCCGGGGCCCGCTGGTCGGTGGCCGCGGAGCTGTCGTACCCGGCCGCGGCCTCGGCGGCGCTGCGGGACCTGCTGGGCGAGGTCCAGCTGGAGCAGCAGGGGCTCTCGGAGGGGACCTCGTACGGGGACCCGCTGCTCAGCGACTTCGACCCGCGTGCGCTGGCCGTCTCCGGGACCGTGGCCGTCGAGGGCACGGACGCGCCGTCGTGGGCGGACGTGCTGGGCCGGCTCGGCAAACAGGGTCGTGACGCCCTGGTGGTGCGGACGGGCTCCGTGGACCTGGAGCGCGCCGGTGTCCACGTGGTGCGCGTCCTGCTGACGTCGGAGGCGCGGCGTGTCGGTTAGCACCACGGACAGGCCGGCCACCGCGCCGGCGGCTCCCGTGCCGAGTCCGGTGCGGCTCCTGACCGGGCTGCTGCGGACGGCGCTGGAGGACCAGGGCCACGGCGACATCGCCGTGTCGGTGAGCGCGCTGGGCTTCGGCGACGCGTTCACCGAAGGGCACGGCCCGCACGCGCCGGGGACGGTCCCGGTGCATCTGTACGCGCGGCAGGCCGTCGTGGGCCCCCTCAGCGTCGAGGGCGTGTCGCCGTGCCCGCGGTGCCTGACCCGGCGCTGGCAGGCGGTCCGCTCGGTGGCGCTGCGCGACGCCCTCGAACTGGGCGGCGCCACCCACGAGTCGGGCCCGTGGCCGTACGCCGTCCCGTTCGCCGCCGAGGCACTCGCCTCGCTGGTGGGACAGGCGCGGGAACACCCGGTGCGCGAGCCGTTCCCGGACGTCCATGTGATGGACCTGGAGACACTGTCTGTCCGCCGCTACCCCCTCGTCCCCGACCCCCAGTGCCCGGCCTGCTCCCGGCCCGTGCCCGACTCGCCCGAGGGCGCCGTCGTCACCCTGGGAGCCGCTCCGAAGCACGCGCCGGGCACGTTCCGGCTGCGCGGGATCGAGGAGTACGACATCGACGTGGCGGCCTTCGCCAACCCGGTGTGCGGTGCCCTCGGCCCGTCCGTCGTCCATGACGTCTCGTCCACGTCGACCTCGGCGACCATCGGCTGCTTCTCGATGCGCTCCGGCGAGTACCTGCGCGAGACCTTCTGGGGCGGGCACGCGGGTTCCTTCGGCACCTCGGCGCGCATCGGGGTCCTCGAGGGGCTGGAGCGGTACGCGGGCATGCGGGCGCGCGGCAAGCGCACGACGGTGACCGGGACGCTCGACGAGTTCGGCGCCGACGCGGTCGACCCGAGGCGCGTGGGGCTCTACTCAGACGCCTTCCACCGGGAGAACCCGCACGTCGTGCGCTTCGCCCCGGACCGCGAGATCCCCTGGGTGTGGGGCTACTCCCTGCGCGACCAGGAGCCGCGCCTGGTGCCCGAGATCCTGACGTACTACCACGCGCCGGGTCTGGAGAACCGGTTCGTCCAGGAGAGCTCCAACGGCTGCGCGTCGGGCGGCTGCGCGGAGGAGGCCGTCTACTTCGGCCTGATGGAGGTCGTCGAACGGGACGCCTTCCTGCTCACCTGGTGCGGGCGGCAGCCGCTGCCGGAGATCGACCCCGCCACGAGCACCCGTCCCGCCACCCGGCACATGGTGGACCGGCTGGCGATGTACGGCTACCGGGCCCGGTTCTTCGACACCCGCATCACGTTCCCGATCCCGGTCGTCACCGGTGTCGCGGAGCGGCTGGACGGCGGCCTGGGCCGGATGTGCTTCGGCGCGGGAGCCGGACTCGACCCCGAGTCCGCGCTGGACTCGGCGCTGTGCGAGATCGCCACCGACGCGGTCAATCTGCAGGGCCGTTCCGAGCGCGACGAGGCCAGACTGCGCGCCATGGCGGAGGACTTCTCGCGGGTGACCGCGCTGCACGACCATCCGCTGGTCTACGGCATCCCCGAGATGGGCGTCCACGCGGACTTCCTGCTGCGCGCCCCGTCCGCGGGGCCGCCGCGCGCGGTCGGGGACCTCGGGTGGCCGGACGACTCCGGCGCGTCGGCCTCGTCCGACCTGCGGGACGACCTGGAGCGCTGTGTCGCCGCGGTCGTCGCCGCCGGGTTCGACGTGGTCGTCGTCGACCAGACCCTGCCCGAGCAGCGGCTGCTGGGGCTGCACACGTTCAGCGTGCTCGTCCCCGGTCTGCTGCCGATCGACTTCGGCTGGTCGCGGCAGCGTGCCCTCGGCATGCCCAGGCTGCGCACCGCCCTGCGCGAGGCGGGGCTGCGCGAACGGGACCTGGAGGCGGCCGACCTCAACCCGGCCCCGCACCCGTTCCCGTGACCGCACCCACCCGCACAGCTCCCCGCCCCCACGCCACACAAGAGGAGACTTCCGTGGGCTACGCCCATGACTACGCGACGGCCATCATGCACCGGGGCCGTATCCCGATGGAGCCGGCCGACTTCGTGCCCGACTGGGCCGACCGGCCCCGCAAGGCGAAGTACTACCCGGGTGCCGAGTCCTTCCCGCTCCCCGAGGTGTCCTACCCCGCGCAGGCCACGGTGACGGCCGGCTGCCTGCCCGACGGCACCGCGGCCGCGGCGGAGCCCTTCACCCTGCCCCTGCTGTCCGGCATGCTGCTGGACTCCTACGGACTGGTCGGAAGGCGGCTGGCCGTCCAGGCCAACACCGACCTCGGCGCCCTGCCCCACTACACGCACGCCAACTGGTCGCGGGGCACCGCCTCCGGCGGCGGCCTGTACCCGGTGAGCGTGTACTGGGTGTCGGGCCCGTCGGGACCCCTCACCCCAGGTGTGCACTACTACTCCCCGCTGCAGCACTCCCTGCAGCGGCTGCTGGCGGGCGACGTCAGCGGCGAGGTGCGCGCCGCGCTCGGGGAGCACGGCGAGACGACGGACCAGTACCTCGTGCTCGGCGTCAAGTACTGGCAGAACTCGTTCAAGTACAACAGCTTCTCGTTCCACGCCGTGAGCATGGACGTGGGCGCGCTGCTGCAGACCTGGCAGATCTGGGCGCGCGCCCGTGGCCTGCGGCTGGCACCGGCCCTGTGGTTCGACGAGGCACGGCTGGCCGACCTGCTGGGCCTGGCCGAGGACGAGGAGGGGCTGTTCGCCGTCGTACCGCTGGTCTGGGACACCCCTGGGGCCGCGCCGGACGCCCCGGCGACACCGGGTGCGGCCGTGCGCCGGCGGGACCGCGAACGGTCCCGCACCGTCCTCGACTTCGAGACGCTACGGCACATCCACCGCGCCACGGCGGAGCACGCGACCGACCGCCCCGCGCCGGGCGCGCTCGACGAGTCCGCGCCAGCCGCCCCGGCCGGTTCCACGGAGCCGGTCGTGCTGCCGCCCGCCGCGTTCCCCGAGGTGGACGTGCGTACGGCACTGCGCACACGGCGCAGCAGCTTCGGCCGCTTCGACGCGACCGTCCCGGTGACCGCGGCGCAGCTGGCGACCACGCTCGCCGCCTGCGCCGAGACACGGATCGGCAGTGAGGCGGAGCCCGAGGGCACTCCCCGGCAGGCCCGGCTGTACGCCTTCGTGAACCACGTCGAGGGCGTCGAGCCCGGCGCGTACGCCTACGAACCCGACACGCACACACTGCGACTGGTCACGCCCGGCGCCCCGGGCGCGTTCCTCCAGAAGAACTACTTCCTGTCCAACTACAACCTCGAGCAGACCGGCGCCGTCATCGTGCCCACGCTGCGCACGACGGCGGTCCTCGACGCCGTGGGCGACCGGGGTTACCGGCTGGTCAACGCCACGGTCGGCGCGATCGCGCAGACCTTCTACACCGCCTCGGCCGCACTCGGGCTCGGCGCGGGTGTCGCCCTCGGCTTCGACAACATCTCCTACGTCGAGGAACTCGGCCTGGAGGACACCGGGGAAGCACCGCTGCTGATCATGCTGCTCGGCAACGAGCGGCCGCACCCCGCCGACTTCCGCTCCGACATCGCCTGACCGGGAGCTGCCATGACACCGACAACGAGTTGGCGGCCCGGCCGGCGTTTCCTGCTGCGCGTGGCCGGCCTGCCCATCGAGACGGTCCGCGACCTGCGCTGCCCGGACAGCGTCCGCTGGGCCGACGACGTCCTGTCCGCCGAGGAGGGCCTGCTGGAGCGGGGCCGGGAACTGAGCGACGTGCTCCACGCGCTCGTGCCGGCCGCCGAGCGGGCCTTCCCCGAGGACGAGGGCGGGCGACGCCGTCACCTGCTCTCGCTGCGCCGGGACATCTTCAACAACCGCCTGCCGAAGGGGGACGCCTCCGCGCTCGGCCTGATCGAGGCGCTGGACCCGGCCGTGGCCGGACGGACCCGGGAGTGGCTCGAAGCACGGCGCGAACTGGACGAGCTGCACCGGCGCGGTGCCGAGCTGCTCGGCGGTGAACTCGCCGAAACGCGCAGCGTGTTGCGAAGGCTGCTGGAGGAGGACCGGCTGCGCGACGGGCTGCTGCTGGCGTCGCCGACGCTGGAAGGACGGCTGGAGCCGTACGTCCGCCTCGGCGCGGAAACGCGCCCCGACAAGCGGCTGCGGAAGATCGAGCGGTCGGTGCTGTCGTACCTGTACCGGACGGCGTGCAAGACCAGTCCGTTCAGCACGTTCACAGGCGTCGCCCTGGGCACCTTCGGCGACGGCGACGACCCCTCGATGCGTCTTCGCGCCGAATGGCGGGGCCGGGTGCGGCTGAACGTGGTGGTGCTGGCCCGGTTCGCGGAGCAGATCCTCGCCTCCCCCACCCTGCGTGCCGACCTCCCGGTCCGGCTCGCGTCGGGCTGGGGCAGTGACGACCACCGGGTGCGCTACGTGCGCCGCTGGGTGACCACCGGCGACGACGACGCGGCGGTCACCTTCGACGCCGTCAAGGACCGGCTGTTCTTCCTGCGCCGCAGCGGGACGCTGGACCGGCTGATCGCCCTGCTGAGTGAACGGGACCTCCGTCACGGCGAGTTGGTCGACTGGCTGTGCGCCGAGTACGGGGCGGACGCCCGGCTCGGGGAGTCGTACGTCTCGGCGCTCCTGCAACTCGGCATGATCCGTGTGCCGTGCCTGGACACCGATGTGCACACCTCCGACCCGCTGCGCGCCTTCCAGGACGCCCTGCGGGCGCTGGACCGGCCCTGGGCGGCGGAGCTCGCCGCGGAACTCGACACCGCGGCCTCGCTGATCGACACCTATCCGCAGGCGGACACCGCGGAGCGCGGTCGGCTGCTCCGACGGCTGCGGGGCTCCCTGGGCGACGCGCAGCGGCTGCTGGGCGCTGTCGACGTGGCCCTGCCGCAGACCCTGCTCTACGAGGACGCCGACGCGGGCGACGACGTGTCGTGCGGGCTGGGCTCCTGGACCGGCGCGGACGGCGGGGCGCTGCGTTCCGTGGAGCGGATCCTGCCCGCGTTCGACCTGACCCTGCCCCAGCGGGTCACGTTCAAGGGCTTCTTCCTCGCCCGCTACGGCAAGGGCGGACGCTGCGAGGACCTGCTGGGCCTCGTGCACGACTTCCACGAGGACTTCTTCGACCAGTACCTCTCCTTCAGCTCCAAGCGCGTCCCCTTCGACGCGAAGGGCGACTACGTGCCGGAGGAGAACTGGCTCGGGCTCAGCGGGATCAAGGCCCTGGACCGGGGACGGCAGGCGTTCATCGGCCGGATGCGCGCGTTGTGGGCGCAGCACTCCGAGGAGGACGACGTCGTCCTGGAGGACGGTCACCTCGCCGAGGTCGCGGCCGAACTCGACGGCCTGGACTTGCCGTTCACCCCGCAGAGCCACCACCTCCAGGTCACCGCCGAGGACGGCGAGCGGCTCCTGGTGCTCAACCGCTCCTACGGCGGACTGTCGTTCCCCTTCAGCCGCTTCACACACGTCTGGGACGACGGCCCCGGACCCGCGGTGTCGGACCAGTTGCGGGAGCAGGCCGCGCGGCTCACCCCGCCGGGTGCCGTCCTCGCCGAACTGACCGGCGGCCCCGTCACCAGCAACCTCAATCTGCACGGACGCCTCACCGACTACCAGATCGTGTGCCCCGGCGAGTCGAGCAGTGTCCCCGAGGACCAGCGCATCCACCTGGACGATCTG
Source organism: Streptomyces sp. NPDC002309 (assembly GCF_053593375.1). NCBI lineage: Bacteria > Bacillati > Actinomycetota > Actinomycetes > Kitasatosporales > Streptomycetaceae > Streptomyces > Streptomyces sp. NPDC002309. The sequence goes on from NZ_JBSFCI010000019.1 coordinate 93,526, forward strand.
TACCTGGAGCACGACGAGGCCGAGGACCGCCTGGTACTGCGCTCCACGCGGCTCGACTGCGAGGTCATCCCCGTCTACCTGGGGTACCTGGTGCCGCTCGCCCTGCCGGAGACGCCGCGCACGCTGCTGCTGCTGTCGCCGACGTCGATGGCGCCGCTGGACGTCTGGGCCGGTGTCCCGCACGGCCCGGCGCACCAGGGCGTCACCCGCCGCCCCCGCGTCCGGCACGGGGACCTCGTGCTGGCCCGGCGCGGCTGGTCCACCACCGCGGCGTCGCTGCCGATCCGTCCCGCCGGCACCCCGGAGGACGAGGTGTTCCTGGCCTGGCGGCGCTGGCGCCGCGAACACGGCCTGCCCGCCCGGGTCTTCGCCACGGTCTCCAGCGGCCCCCGGGGCGGTGCGGGCGCCAAGCCCCAGTACCTCGACTTCGACAGCTTCCTGTCGCTGACCGCGTTCGAGGCGCTGGTCAAGTCGCCGGAGGACCGGGTCGAGCTGCGCGAGATGCTGCCCGCCGAGAACGGTCTGCACGTCGTGTCCGAGCGGGGCAGCCATGTCGCCGAGCTGTCCGTCGAGACCTTCACCGCCACCCGAAGCACCGAGGAGAACGCCCCGTGTCCGAGCTGACCCCCTCCCCCGGCGCGTGGCAGGCCATGCACGTCTTCTACGCGGCCAACCCCCAGCCCCTGCTGGTGAACTGCGTCGGACCGCTGATCGCGGGGCTGAAGGAGGACGGGCTGCTCGCCGGCCACTTCTTCATCAACTACTGGCTGGAGGGCCCGCATGTGCGCCTCCGCCTGAAGCCCGTGACCGAGGAGGCCACGTCCGAGGTGCGCCGGCGTGCCGAGGAGGCCGTCGACGCCTTCCTGCGCGGCCGGCCGGCGCTGTACGAGGTCGACTCCGGCTTCCTCAACGAGTTCTACAACACGCTCTTCGAGATCGAGTTCCCGGAGGGCGATCGCGGCGACTTCATGGCGGAGGACGGCCGTATGCGGCTGCGTCCGAACAACTCCCGCTCCTACGAGCCGTACGAGCCGGAGTACGGCAAGTACGGCGGCCCTGCGGGCGTCGCCCTCGCCGAGTGGCACTTCGCGCACTCCAGCGACCTGGTCATCGAGGCGCTCGGCTCCATGAACCTGCATCTGCGCACCGTGCTGCTGGGCACGTCGGCGCAGCTCATGATGGTCATGGCCGGCTGCTTCCTGCCCGACGAGGACGAACTCGCCGACTACCTGGACCGGTACTACGAGTTCTGGCACCGCGCCTTCCCCGGCACCGGCTTCATCGGCTCGTCGGAGTACGACCGCAACTACGCCGAGATGGCGCCCCGGCTCGGCCGTCGCTTCGAGGAGATACGCGCGGCGATCGCCGCCGGCCGGCTCGACCGGCTGCCCGCCTTCCTGCGCGGCTGGGCGGCGCACTGCCTGGAGCTGCGGGAGAAGGCCGTCGCCCTGGCCGAGGGGGGCGAACTGGTCTTCCGCTCCTGGGACGGCACCCGCGACGAGCAGGTGACCGACCCCGCGGTCGCGCTGCCGTTGCTGCTGTCGCCATACATGCACATGACCAACAACCGGCTGCATGTGACGATCCGTGACGAGGCGTATCTGTCGCACGTTCTCGGGCGGGTCCTGCGCGCCGGCGCGAGAAGCACGTCGGAGGCCGCCTCATGAGCCCCGAGCGGGCCGAGGTGCTCACCCACCGCCCCCGGCTGCGGCCGGAGATCCTGCTCAGCGCGCCCCTGCTGCGCGGCCCGGCCACCGTGCACCTGATCAAGGACCCCGCGGGCGGTGCCGCCTTCGAGGTGGGGCCGAAGGAGTACTTCCTCATCTCCCGGCTGGACGGGGAGCGGAGCCTCGCGGAGATCGGCGACGAGTACGCCGCCGCCTTCGGGCGGCGGCTGGGCGAGGCCAACTGGGGGCAGTTGCTCGGACTGCTCGGCGCCAAGAGGCTGCTCGACGGGGCGCCCGTCCCCGAGGTGACCGCCGCACCGCCAGGGCCGCCCCTGACCGGCAACCTCTACCGTGGCAGCCTGCGCCTCGTCGCCGACGCGGGCGCGACCACCGGACGCCTGCACCGGACGCTGCGCCCCCTGCTGCGCGGGCCGGTGCTGCTGCCCCTGCTGGCGCTCTGCCTGGCCATGGAGGCCGCCCTGGGCGCCGAACTCGGCACGCTCGTGCGGGACACCTGGTGGCTCTTCCAGCAACCGGTGGCGTTGATCGGCGTGTTCACGCTGCTGTGGCTGAGCACCGGCGGCCACGAGCTGGCGCACGGCGTCGCGGCCCGGCACTTCGGCGGCACGGTCAGCGAGATCGGGCTGCGCTGGCGCCTGCCCGCCGCGATCATGTACTGCCGGGTGGACGACTACCGCTTCCTGCGCAGCCGGTGGCACCAGCTGGTGATCGGCGCGGCCGGCGCCTTCGTGAACCTGCTGTTCCTGCTGCCGTTCGCCCTGTGGTGGGCGGCACTGGAATCGGGCGACCCCACCCGCAGGGTGCTGTCGGGGCTGCTTCTGCTGGGAAGCGTTCAGGCACTGGTCAACCTTCTGCCACTGCCGCCGCTCGACGGATACACCATGCTCTCCCACGTGCTCGGCGTGTCCCAGTACGCGCCCGAGAGCGGGCGCTACCTGCGACTACGGCTGCGCGACCGCAAGGCCGCGGCCGGGTACCCGCGCCGGGCGCGGGTTCTGTACACGGCATACGGGATCGGCTCGTCCGTTCTGGTCTGTCTGATCGCGGCCGCGACGGTGGCGGCCGTGCTTGTTCTGCTCGCCCCCTGACGGGCCTGTTTCGAGGAGCTGTTCATGACGGAGACGGAAACCGTGCCGGCGGTACCCGGCAACCACGCGGCGGACGCCGCGATCCACGTCGAGGGGGTGAGCAAGCGCTACGGGACCCGCCAGGCACTGGACGGCGTCTCGCTGCGCGTGGCACGGGGCGAGTTCTTCGGCCTGCTCGGACCCAACGGGGCGGGAAAGACCACCCTGGTGGAGATCATGGAGGGCCTGCGCCAGGCCGACTCCGGCACGGTCGGTGTGCTGGGCACCTCCCCCTGGCCGCGCAACGTCGCGCTCCTTCCGCGGCTCGGCGTCCAGACCCAGTCCTCGGCCTTCTTCGTGCGTCTGACGGCACAGGAGCACCTGGAGACGGTCGCCGCCCTGTACGGCGCGGACCGCGCCGCGGTCGAGCGGACGTTGGAGGCCGTGGCGCTCACCGGGCAGCGGGACAGCCGTGTGGAGGACCTCTCCGGCGGGCAGCGCCAGCGGCTGGCCATCGCCTCCGCCCTGGTCCACGACCCCGAGCTGATCTTCCTGGACGAGCCCACCGCCGCGCTGGACCCGCAGGCCCGCCGCGATCTGTGGGAGGTCCTGCGCGGTCTGAAGGAGGCGGGCCGGACGATCGTCTACACGACGCACCACCTGGACGAGGCGGAAGCCCTGTGCGACCGGGTGGCGATCCTGGTGGACGGCCGGATCGCCGCGCTGGACTCCCCGCGCGGCCTGGTCGGCTCCCAGGGTTCGGCGACCTCGGTGCTGCTGCCCCCGGACCGGATGACGGTCGCGGAGGCCGAGGCCGTCGAGGGCGTGGACCGCGCCGTCCTGAGCGGCGGCAGTCTCGTGCTCGAGACCCGGGCGTCCGGCAAGGTGATGTCCGCGCTCGACGCGCTCGGCGGCCTGGACGGCGTGCAGACCCGCTCGGCCACGCTCGAGGACGTCTACCTCCGGCTCACCGCCGCCGCCGAGGACGGCGGCACCCCGCACTCCCCGAACACCCCCCACACCCAGAACACGGAGCACCAGGCATGAGCGCATACGGGGCACTGACGGCGGCCGGCTACCGGGGCCAGGTCCGGGACGCCACGGCACTCTTCTTCACCTTCGCCTTCCCCCTGGTCTTCCTGGTGGTCTTCGGGCTGATCTTCAGCGGTCAGGAGGTGGAGGAGACCGGGCGGCCCTACATCTCGTACATCGCGCCCGGTGTGATGTCCTGGGGCGTGGGCAACGCGGCGGTCTTCGGCATCGCCTTCACCCTGATGCAGTGGCGCCGCGACGACCTGCTGCGCCTGATCCGGATGACGCCCACGAGCCTGCCCACGGTGCTGGCCTCCCGCTACGTGCTGGCGCTCGCCATCGGCGTCGTCCAGGCCGTGGTGTTCGTCGCGGTGGCGATGGTGCCGCTGTTCGGACTGGAGCTGGACTCCCGCTGGCCGCTGGCGCTGCCCGTGCTGCTGTTCGGCATCACCGCGTTCCTGTCGCTCGGCGTCATCATCGGCTCGTACGCCGACACGCCCGAGGCGGTGGCCGCCATCGCGAACTTCCTGATGGTGCCGATGGCGTTCCTGTCCGGCTCGTTCCTGCCGCTGGACATGATGCCGTCCTGGCTGCAGACGCTCTCCCGGGCGCTGCCGCTGCGCTACTTCAACGACGCCGTCTCCGCGTCCCTGACCGGCAACGGCAGCCTCGGCGACGTGGCCGTCGGGTGCGGCGCGCTGCTCGGCTTCACCGTCGTCTTCGCGGCCGTCGGCCTGAAGACCTTCCGCTGGAGCAACCGCACATGACGACGACCGCCGTTCGGGACGGCGTACCGCTTCAGGAAGCAGCGCGCCGGCTGGGGTCGGCGCTGGCCGAGCGGTGCGCCGCGGTCCCGGCCCCCGTGGTGGTGCCGCTCGGGGCGCGCGACGTGCGGGACGACCCGCACGCCTCCGCGCGGCCCGCGGCGCTGGTCCATATGACCTCCCGTGAAGTGCTGGTGGGGCCGTGGGGAGGGGACGCCGGGTCACGGGCCTGCGGAACGTGCCTCGCGATGCGCTGGCAGCGGCTGCGGTCCCGCACCGAGCGGGACGCCCTGGAGACGGGCACCCCGTGGAGCTTCGCCCCGCACTGGCCCGAGCAGCCGGCGTTCGTCGCTGACGCGGTGCACGCCCTGTACGAGGCCGTCGTCGGCGACCCGGTTCCGGTGCCCCCGGGACCGACGCCCGCCGACCGGGCGCTGTCGCAGGTGACCTGCCTGGACGTGGCGACCCTGACGGTACGGACGTTCCCGCTGTACGCCGACCCGCTGTGCCCGCACTGCGGTTCCGGCGCGGCGGACAGCCGTCAGGACGCGGACCTGGCCCTGGTGAGCCGGCCGAAGCCGGCGCCGGACGGCTACCGGCTGCGGCCGGCCTCCTCCTACCCGCTGGCGCCCGCGGCCCTGGCGAACCCGATCACCGGCCTGCTGGGCGCGGGAACCTGGCTCAACGTCACCTCGCCGACGACGGCGCCGGTCGCGGGCAGCGTCTTCATGCGCGGCTACGCGGGCCTGACCGACGTGACCTGGAGCGGCCAGGCCAACGGCTTCGCCGCCAGTCGCGACCTGGCGTTCCTGGAGGGCCTGGAGCGGTACGCCGGCACCCATCGGCGGCGCGGCACGCAGCTGCTCACCGCCTCGTACACCAGCCTGGGCGAGGACGCGCTGAACCCGGCCGACTGCGGCTTCTACGCCCCGGAGACCTACCGCGACGACCCGATGGTCGACCCGTTCGACGCCGACCGGCCGATCCCCTGGGTGTGGGGCTACTCCCTGCGCGATCACCGTCAACTGCTGGTCCCCGCACGGCTGGTGCACTACAGCGCGGGTCTCGCGGCGGACAACTTCGTCTTCGAGTGCTCCAACGGCTGCGCGATCGGCAGCTGCCTGGAGGAGGCCGTGCTCGGGGGGCTGCTGGAACTGATCGAGCGGGACGCCTTCCTGCTCGCCTGGTACGGCGGCACCCGGCTGACGGAGATCGACCTGGCCACGGTCGGCGACCCCACCGTCCGCGCCATGATCGACCGGGCCGGGCTCCAGGGCTACGACGTGCACGCCTTCGACAACCGCGTCGACCTCGCCGTACCCGTGGTCACGGGCCTGGCGGTACGGCGGGACGGCGGGCCCGGCCTGTACTCCTTCGGCGCCGGCGCCTCGCTGGACCCCGCCTCCGCTCTGGAGGGCGCCCTGTCGGAGGTGCTGACGTACATTCCGCACCTGCCGGGCCAGGTGCGCGAGCGGCAGGGTGAACTGGAGGCGATGGCCGACGACTTCACCAAGGTGCTGCACCTCAAGGACCACGCCCAGCTGTACGGTCTGCCGGCGATGGCGGCACATGTCACGCCGTACCACGAGCCCCGTGAGGTCCTTCCGATGGCGGACGTCTACGCGTCGTGGGAGGCGTCCGGCCGGCCGCGTACCGGCGATCTCGCGGACGATGTGGCCCTGTGCCGTGACGAGTTGGCGCGGGCCGGACACGATGTCATCGTCGTCGACCAGACCACGCCCGAGCAGTCGCGGATGGGGCTGCGCACGGTCTGCGTGCTGGCTCCCGGGCTGCTGCCGATCGACTTCGGCTGGTCCCGGCAGCGGGCGCTCGGCATGCCCCGGCTGCGCACCGCGGCCCGGCGCGGGGGGCTGCGCGACACGGCCCTGGAAGAGGGGGAGATCCGCCGGGTCCCGCACCCGTTCCCCTGAGGCCCCACACGGCGACGGCCGGGTCGCCGCTTCCCCCTCCGGAAGGAGTGGGGAGCGGCGACCCGGCCGTTTCGGCGTCCGGCCAGGCCGGACGCCGACGTGCTGCGGGCCTGTGATCAGGCGCTGCAGGAGGTGGTGCTGGTGGTGGAGGAGCAGGTGGAGGTCGAGGAGCAGCTCGTGGAACCGGCGAGCACGACCTCGCTGGCGTCCGAGTAGTCCGAGATCTCGAAGGTCTCCGACTCGAGCTCCAGGATCTCGTCGGCGAGGGCGGCGAGGGTCGACTTGTCAGCCATGGTCACTCCTGAGGTGAGGACACCACCGGGCTGCTCCCGGGGTGTTCGACCCCTTCATTGGACCGGTCGCCACTGACGCATCCAGGTGCCGTCCGCTGTCAGGGCGCTGTCGTGCGGTGACAGCGCCCTGACAGCGGCCGGCCGGCCGCGCGGCGGATCATGTCCGGGTGAGCACCACGGCGATCGACCCCTCGGACACGTACGGTTCCGTCCTGCGGCGGTTGGACGCGGTGCTGCGCCCGCTGACCGTCTTCGCGATGGACCTGCACCGGCATCCGGAACCGTCGGGCGAGGAGTCCCGCACCGCGGCCCGCCTCGCCGAGGAACTGACGGCCGAGGGGTACGCGGTGACGCGGGGCGTCGGCGGCCACGGTGTGGTCGGTGTCCTCACCAACGGCGAGGGACCGCGCGTCTATCTGCGGGCCGAACTGGACGCCCTGCCGGTCCGGGAGGAGACCGGGCTGCCCTATTCCGCCGAGGGCCCCTTCATGCACGCCTGCGGCCATGACGTGCACGCGGCCGCGCTGCTCGGCGCCGCCACCCTGCTGGCCCGCGCGCCGGAGCACTGGCGGGGCACGGTGGTGGTCGTCGGCCAGCCGGCCGAGGAGACGCTGACGGGCGCGCGGGCCATGCTGGAGGACGGCCTGTACACGCGCTTCGGCCGCCCCGACGCGGTGCTCGCCCAGCACACCGCCCCCCTCCTGGGCGGCATGGTGGCCCATGGCTACGGACAGCCCGTGCTGGCGGGCAGCGTCCAGCTGGACGTCACCCTGCACGGCCGGGGCGGCCACGCCGGAGCCCCGCACCTGACGGTGGACCCGGTACTCGCCGCGGCCGCGGTGGTGTTGCGACTCCAGGGCGTCGTCTCCCGCGAGAGTGCCCCCGCCGAACAGGTCACCGTGACCGTCGGCCGGATCCACGCGGGCTCGCACAGCGGCGTCGTACCGGACAGCGCGGACCTCGGCATCACGGTGCGCGCGCTGTCCCAGGCGTCCCTGGACCGTGCCGTTGCGGCGGTCGAGCGCGTCGTGCGCGCCGAGTCGGCCGCGTCCGGCTGCCCTCGCGACCCCGACGTCACGGTGGTCTCGCGCTCTCCCGCCACCCTCCCCGACGGGGAGGTGACCGCGCTGACACGCGAGGCCCATCGCGAAGTGCTGGGCGCCGAACGGGTCCTGCCGTGGGCGCCGTCGATGGCGACGGAGGACTTCGGGCTGTACGGCGACGCCGGCCAGGAGATCCACGGCTGCGCCGGAATCCCGCTGGGCTACTGGATGGTCGGGGTCGTGGGCCCGCGTCAGTGGGCGGCCACCAGCGGCGCGAACGCCGCGGAACGGCTCGCGTCGCTCCCCTCGAACCACTCCCCCGCGTTCGCCCCGCACCTGCCCATCGCCCTGCCCTCGGCGACGAAGGCCATGACGGCGGCGGCACTGACCCTCCTGGGCCGGCCGTAGGGGAACCGGCCCGGGTCGCCCCGTCCCGCGGCCTCCTCACGCATGCTCTGCCGGACCCTGGGTAGGCGCCGTGTCATCGACCCATCGGTGAAGGGGTCGGTGGATCCGCACAGGGAGGGGCTGGGAACCATGACCGCGACCGCGGCATCGAGCACGAGGACCGGCGTCGGGCAGGCCGCCGTCGGCGCACTGCCCGAGGTGGCCGACCCGGCGAAGGTCGCGCCGAAGGACGCGCGGTCCCTGTCGAAGCGGTTCTTCGAGCGGCTCGCGGTACTGGAGGAGGGCACTCCCGAGTACCAGTACGCACGCAACACGCTGATCGAGATGAACACCTCTCTCGTCCGCTACGCGGCCGGCCGCTTCCGCAGCCGTGGCGCGGACGAGATGGAGGACATCGTCCAGGTCGGCATCATCGGGCTGATCAAGGCGATCGACCGGTTCGAGCTGTCGCGCGAGGTCGAGTTCACCTCGTTCGCCATCCCGTACATCGTCGGCGAGATCAAGCGGTTCTTCCGTGACACGTCCTGGGCCGTGCACGTGCCGCGCCGTCTCCAGGAGGCCCGTGTCGAGCTGGCCCGCGCCAGTGAGGAACTGCGCTCCCGCCTGGACCGCATGCCGACGGTCAAGGAGCTGGCAGAGCTGATGAACCTCTCCGAGGAGGAGGTCGTCGAGGCCCGGATCGCCGCCAACGGCTACAACTCGGCCTCCCTGGACGCCACGCTCGGCGGCAGCGAGGAGGGCGAGGCGGTGCTGGCCGACTTCATCGGCGCCGAGGACGCCGCCATGGAACTGGTGGAGGACTTCCACGCCCTGGCCCCGCTGATCGCCGACCTGGACGAGCGGTCCCGGCAGATCATCCACTGGCGCTTCGTCGACGAACTCACGCAGGCGCAGATCGGCGAACGCCTCGGCTGCTCCCAGATGCACGTCTCCCGGCTGCTCTCCCGCACCATCGAGCGCCTGCGCAGGGGCATGCTCGCCGGCGGCTGACCCCCACGGGAAGCCGACGCCCCGGGACGCCGGGCGGCCGGATCCCGGGAAGGCACAGCGCTCGGGGTCGTCCTCGTCCGGGAGCCGGACGGCGTTCGGGCCCTTCGAGGGACCGCCCGCGGGCAGCCGGGTGACATCGGGCTCGGCCGACAGGGGGACGCGGCGGCGTGTCGGTGGGGCAGACGGGTGGCGCCATGACACGGCTGGGCGGCCCGAATGGTGCGCGGCAGGGGACTGGCTGACGGTGGTTCGTGTCGAGGCCGGGTTCATTCCAGTTGATGACGTGTCCGCTGCCCGGCCACGGCGGAAGGACACCGATATGCGTTCTGCCCGCATTCTCCTCGCCACGGCGGCCACCTCCGCCGCGCTCACCTTCGCGACGCCCGGCAGCGCCTTCGCCGCACCGGCCGAGGGCCACGGCGGCCACGACGACTCCTCGTACAGCAAGGAGTACGACAGCGGCTCCGGCCAGGACTACGACAAGAGCTCCAGCGACCACGACAAGTCATACAACAAGGATTACGGCAAGGACGGCAACCACGACGGACCGCGTGGCGGAATGCGCACCGGTGGTGGCGCTCTCGCCGCGGTGCAGGGCGGTGACGAGTGGAGTTCGAGCCACGGCGACAGCGAACACGAGGACTCCTACAAGGACAAGGAAGAGGAGTCCTACAAGAGCAAGGACAGCGGGCACGGCAAGGACAGCTGGGGCGGCGGCGACGACCACGACAAGCCGCGCGGTGGCATGCACACCGGTGGCGGCGGGCTCGCCTCGCCCGGCGTCACGACGGGTGGACTGGCCATTCTCGCGGTGGGCGCGACGGGCATGTACGCGCTGCGCCGCAAGAAGGCCATCGAACAGGGGTCCTGACGGGTCTCCGCTCCGCAGGGACGCGGCCGCCGCCGGCGCACACCGTGCCGGCGGCCCGCGCCGCTCCCGAACCCCGTAGCCCGCGCTGTCGTGCCCGAGTGAGGTGATGTCCGATGACAGCAGGTCCCCCCTCCGCACCCCCCGCCGAGCGGGCGACGGACGGTCAGCAACCGGGCCGGGGCGGCCGGCTGACCCTGTGGGGCGTGGCGATCGTCGTCATCGCCGTCAGCGTGTTCGGCGACAACCAGCCCGACGGCACCACGCAGTCCTCGCGTCCCCCGGGCTCGTCCGCGGCGGACATGGACCCGCGGCAGAGCGCGCGGCCGCTGCCCCGCTCCGCGCCGACCCGGCTGCTCATCCCGCGCATCTCCGTGGACGCCCCTTTCACCTCGCTCGACGTCGACGACTCGGGCCGGCTGGAGCCGCCGCCCGCGGCCGACACCAATCTCGTCGGCTGGTACGCCGAGGGCGCCTCGCCCGGCGAGCGGGGGGCCTCGATCATCGCCGGCCACGTCGACACGGCCACCTCGGCGGCCGTCTTCGCGGGACTGTACGAACTCCGGCCCGGGGACCGGTTCTCCGTCGACCGGGCCGACGGGCGCAAGGCGGACTTCGTCGTGGACGACACGGAGACCTTCCCGAAGGACGACTTCCCCGACGGGCGCGTGTACGCCGACACGGACCGGCCCGAGGTCCGGCTCATCACCTGCGCGGGGGACTACGACCACTCGGTGAAGGACTACACCGAGAACCTGGTGGTCTTCGCCCATCTGGTGTGACGCGGCCCGTGCCGCCGTACCGGTGGGCGCGGGTCCGTCGCGGGCACAGGTCCGTGCGGTGCGGCACGGATCGAGGGATTGACGGCCGGTGAGGACGGGCAGGGTGCCCAGCAGAGTGTGACATGCACACGCCCACCTTCCCCCACAGGAGGCCGACCTTGCACGCACGCACGTTCGTCCCCGTCCTCGCCGCCGGCTTCGCGGCCACCCTGGTCGCCGCGGGCCAGGCGCACGCGGCACCCGCGGACGCCGGCACGCGGCCCCACGCGGCACGCGTCGTCACCTACGACGCACGCTCGTCCGCCGAGTTCAGGGCCGCCGTGGACCGCGGCGCGGCCATCTGGAACGAGAGCGTGGACGGCGTCGAGCTGCGCCCGGCCGCCTCCGGGCAACGCGCCGACATCCGCATCCTGGCGGACGACGGCTGGCCGCGGGCCCTCACCACCTCGCTCGGCAGGGGAACCGTCTACATCGGGCGCCAGGCCGTGGACCAGGGCTACGACACGGTCCGCATATCGGCCCACGAACTCGGCCACATCCTGGGCCTGCCGGACCGCAAACCCGGCCCCTGCACCAGCCTGATGTCCGGTTCCAGCGCCGGCGTGTCCTGCACGAACCCCTACCCCGACGCGGGCGAGAAGGCGGAGGTCGAGGACAACTTCGGGTCGGCGCAGGCAGCACCGGCACGCGTGACGGCCGGCATGGTGGTCGACTGACGCACCGGGGCGCGGGGGCGGGCCGCCGTCCCCGCGGCTCGCCGTCCGCTCGTCTCGCCGTCCCCGCGCGCGTGCCGTCCCCGCGCGCGTGCCACCGGAACCGCACCGACCCTCAGGGCGAGGGCGAGGTGCGGGCCGAGGCTCCGGGGCGGGTGTACGCCTGCCGAGGAGTGAGCGCGCCGTGGCCGCCGGGGCAGACGATCACAGCCTCGACCGCCTCGCCGCAGTCGCGGTGGCGGACCTCCAGGGGCGGACCCTCCGGGTCCGCGGTGTGACGGTCGCCCCACTGCTTGAGCGCGATCATCGCGGGCCACAGGTCCCAGCCCTTGGGAGTGAGCCGGTACTCGTACCGCGTGCGGGTGCCGGGCTCGCGATACGGGACGGTCTCCAGGATCCCGGCGTGGACCAGCTTGCGCAGCCGGTCCGCCAGCACCGCCTCGGACAGCCCCATGTGACGGCGGAAGTCGTCGAAGCGGCGCACGCCGTTCATGGCGTCGCGCAGCACCAGCAGCGACCACTTCTCGCCGACCAGCTCAAGGGTGCGTTGCACCGTGCAGTTCTCGGTACTGGTCTCCAGCCAGGTCATGCGCCCATCGTAGGCTGGCTTCGGCATTGACATCCAGAGGTGTCGCTGGCTAGCTTCGCATTACATAGTCAGCAGGTCGCGGAGGGATCGCCCATGGCAAGGTCACGCACGTTCGAGTGGGAGGACCCCGAGGTGTCCGCGGCCGAGGTCGGCCGGGCGAGCGGTCTGGAGTTCCTCCAGGACGTACTGGCCGGGCGCCTGCCCGCCCCGCCCATCGCCGCGACGCTCGACTTCAGGCTGGAGGAGGTCGAGGCGGGCCGCGCGGTCTTCGCCATGGAACCGGGCGAGGAGCACTACAACCCCATCGGCAGCGTCCATGGCGGTGTCTACGCGACGCTGCTCGACTCCGCCGCCGGCTGCGCCGTGCAGTCCGTGCTGCCCGCCGGCATGGGCTACACGTCGCTCGACCTGACCCTGAAGTTCCTGCGTCCGATCACCGTGGACACGGGCAAGGTACGCGCCGTCGGCACGGTGCTCAGCCAGGGCCGCCGCACCGCCCTCGCGCAGGCGCAGCTGTTCGACACCACGGACCGGCTGCTCGCGCACGCCACGAGCAGCTGCCTGCTCATTCCCGTCCCCGGCAGGTAGGCCGCCTCGCGACGAAGGCCGTCCGTCAGCACACCGCACCGGCGATACGGTCTCACATGCCGGCATCCGCTTTCCGGAGAATAAGACAGCTGAGATCGTTGACGTACCCGTACGGTTCGCACGGTCTTTCGGCGAGGGGGACACGCGGCGGACGTCCGGGGCCACGCGACCGCTCTCCACCTCGCGCGAAAGACCGAGCGATGCCCGCACCAGCCACCGGTTCACCTCAGACGCCCATCAACCCGAGGTCCCGTGTCCTGATCGCCAGCCTCATCGGGACGACGATCGAGTTCTACGACTTCTACATCTACGCGACCGCCGCCGTCCTGGTCTTCCCGTCCCTGTTCTTCCCCAGCAGCGACCCCACGACCGCGCTGCTGGCGTCCTTCGCGGTCTTCGGCGCCGCGATGGTCGCCCGACCGGTCGGGGCCGTCTTCTTCGGACACCTCGGCGACCGGCTGGGCCGCAAGCGGACCCTTGTCGCCTCCCTGCTGACCATGGGCATCGCCACATTCCTCATCGGCGTCCTGCCCACCTACGCGCAGGCCGGCTGGATCGCCACCGCGCTGCTCGTGGTGATGCGGCTCGCGCAGGGCTTCGCGCTCGGCGGCGAGTGGAGCGGAGCCGCGCTGGTCGCCACGGAGAACGCCCCCCGCGGCAAGCGCGCCCTGTACGGCACGTTCCCGCAGCTGGGAGCGCCGCTCGGCTTCATCATCGGCAACGGCCTGTTCCTGATCATCGGAGCCCTGCTGCCGTCCGCGGCGGGCGCCGACCCCACGCAGCCCTCCGACGCGTTCGTCGACTGGGGCTGGCGCATCCCGTTCCTGTTCTCGGCCGTCATGGTCGTGATCGGCCTGTGGGTGCGGTCGCGGCTCGTCGAGTCGGAGGTCTTCGCCAGGACCCGCGAGGCCGGGAAGGTGCGCAAGCTGCCGCTGGTCACCGTGGTCCGCGGTCACTGGAGGCAGCTGATCCTCGGCACGTTCATCATGCTGGCGACGTACGTGCTCTTCTATTTGATGACCACGTTCTCGCTGAGCTACGGACGCACCGCGAAGGACGCCGCCGTGCCGGGTCTGGGCTACGGCTACACCACGTTCGTCCTGATGATGATCTTCGGTGTGCTGTTCTTCGCCGCGTTCACCCTCGTCTCCGGGCCGCTCGCCGACAAGTACGGGCGGCGCGCGACCCTGCTCTGGGTCACGGCCGCGATCGTGGTCTTCGGGCTGGTCTGGGTGCCGCTGATCGGCTTGGGCACGCTCGGCGTGGTGCTGTGGCTCGTGCTCGGCTTCACCTTGATGGGCATGACGTTCGGACCGATGGGCGCGCTGCTGCCCGAGCTCTTCCCCACCAGCGTGCGCTACACGGGATCCGGCATCTCGTACAATGTCAGCTCGATCCTCGGGGCGGCCGTCGCGCCGTTCATCGCGGTGGCCCTGTGGGAGACCGGTGACGGCTCCCCGTGGCTGGTCGGCGTCTACCTCTCCTCGATGGCGGTCCTCACCCTGACCGCGCTCCTGCTCTGCAAGGAGACCAAGGACATGTCCCTGGACGAGGGGGAGAGCGCGTCCGCCGGTGCAGACGACCCCGCCGTGGCCGGCTCCGCTTCCTGATCAGTGGGCTCCCTCCTCGCCCCCGGTCCTCATCACGAGCTTGTTGAGCCCCCAGAGCACGATCCCGAGGGCCAGCAGTACGCCCGCACGGATGTAGACGTCGGCGGGGCGGTCCGAGAGCGGGCTGGCCAGGATCAGACACGTGATCGCGCCCAGCACCGGCAGGGCGGTCGGTGTGCGGAAGTGCTGGTGCTCGACGCGGTCGCGGCGCAGCACCAGCACGGCGATGTTGACGACGGCGAAGACACACAGGAGCAGGAAGGCCGTGGTGTCGCCGAGACCCGCGATCTCCCCGGTGGAGACCAGTCCGATGGCGAGCAGCGACACGAAGACGATGCCGACGACCGGGGTGCGGCGCCGCGGCAGGACACGGCCGAGGGCGCGGGGCAGGATGCGCTCGTTGGCCATGCCGTAGCACAGGCGCGAGGCCATCATGATGTTGATCAGCGCCGAGTTGGTGACCGCGAACAGGGCGATCAGCGCGAACAGCTTCGGCGGGAAGTCCAGGCCGCCGGCCTTGACGACCTCCAGCAGCGGGCCGCTGGAGCCCTCCAGCACCCGATGGTCGACGAGCAGCGAGGAGACCAGGGCGACGAGCACGTAGAGGGTCCCGGTGACGGCGACGCCGATGAAGATGGCACGCGGAAAGGCCCGCACCGGGTCCTTGGTCTCCTCGGCCATGTTGACGGAGTCCTCGAAGCCCACGAAGGCGAAGAAGCCGAGGGCGGTCGCGCCCAGCACGCTGGTGATCAGCGCGTACCCCGTGCCTTCCGCCTGGAACTCGCCGAGCCGGGAGGGCTCGCCGTCACCGGTCAGCACCGCCCACGCGCCGATCGCCAGGATGATGGCCAGACCGGTCAGCTCCACCAGGGTCAGGACCACGTTGGTCTTCACCGACTCCGAGACACCGCGAAGCGCCAGGGCCGCGAGGGCGAGGATGAAGAGGATCGCGATCAAGGTCGGCGGGAAGAAGTCGGTGAACTCGGCGAGGTAGTCACCGCTGAAGGCACGGGCCGCCGCGCTCGCGGAGGAGAGGCCCGAGCACATGACCATGAAGGCGACGATGAAGGTCAGGAACGGCACCTTGAACGCCTTCTGGGTGTACAGCGCGGCCCCGGCCGCCTTCGGGTACTTCCCGACGAGTTCCACGTACGAGGCCGCCGTCAGGATCGCCACGACGAACCCGATGACGAACGGCAGCCACAGCGCCCCTCCGACCTTGCCGGCGACCTGCCCGGTGGTGGCGTAGATGCCGGTGCCGAGGATGTCGCCGATCACGAACAGCAGCAGCAGTCTGGGCCCGATGGCGCGCCGTAGCGGAGTACCGTCCCCGCCCTCCGGTGAGGCGACCGGGTCACTTACCGATGCGGACACGAGGACTCCCCCTGGACGGTCGGGTACGGAACAACGTCTCCTCTGCCCGGCATCCCGGGAAGGCATGCGAAGTCAGCGCCGTCAGGGTGATCCGCGGGCAGTGCCCACGCCGTGCCGCCCCCGGCCCCTACTCGACGGTCTTCCGGGCGAGGGCGTTGTTCCCGGCGCTCGTCACGACCTTCGGGCTGCCCGGCGCGGGATGAATGGCGGGGTGAGGAGCGGCGGATCGCCGGGCCGGTGCGCCGGGCGCTACTCGGCCTCGCGCCGCATCACACGGCGGGCGGCCTCCTGTTCGGCCGCCGCCGGGGACAACTCGTCGAGGGTGTCGAGCTCGTCGTCCGCTTCGAGCTCCCGTTCCCAGGCGGCCGCGAGGCGTCGCTGTTCGGCGTCGGGCCGGGCGCCCACGGTCGCCCGGTGATCGGGGTCCAGAGCCGCCAGGAATCGTCCGACCGCGTCTGTCGGCATGCCGTGCTCCTTGTCGCTGGGAAGGGTGCCGCCGTTCATGGCCCAGCATGGCCAGCCCTCGTCCGCGCCCGACGCCCGACACGGCCTGCGTCCACCCCGATGGCCCTGCCCCGACGAGGGTGGATGCCGGTCGGCGACCCTCACCGTGGCGGGGAGGGCTCCCCCGCCCAGGCCCGCAACAATGCCTCGCGCACCCGGGGTTCGGGTGTGCGCTCCGAGCCGTGCTCACGACCCCACACCCGGGCGGCGCCCTGGTCCGTGGTTCCCGCGACGAGCCGGGCGAGCAGGTCCTGCGACAACGCCGTCTCCTGTGCGCCGTACCCTCCCGCAGCGGCCGAGTACACGGGCACCTCCTCCGACCCGGTCTCCGTCTCCAGCCGCAGTGTCATCCGGGGCGGTCCCTCCCCCAGGAAGGCACCGGCCACAGCCGACACCACCGACCCGATCAAGCGTGTCGCGCGGCCCGACGCGCTCTCGACGGGCACATCCTCGACCACCGCGGAGCGCAGCCCCGCCCAGGTCCAGGCCTGGGGCCCGTCGGCGCCCACGGCTTCCAGTCCGTCGGCGGTCAGCCGGACACAACTCCCGTCGGCCGCCGGTGGCGACCCCACGTACACCGCGTCCGGAGTGACCCAGAACAACCCGACCATCGTCACGACCCGCTCCAGTTCCCGACCGACCAGGCCCCCGCCCGACACCTCTACCGCACGGCCGGCACACGCCCCCGCAGGCACGCCGGAAGAACGCCGGACCCGCCCGGACCTTCGGTCGACGTCCGGGAACGGCGCGTGCCCCGGCGCGGCGCTGCGGGCGCCGACGCCGGGGCACGTCGGGGGTGACCTGCCTTCGCTACATCTGGCGGCGTCGGGTCCTCACCAGGAGCAGTCCGCCCGCGACCAGCAGTGCGGAGCCGGCCGCGGCGGGCCACAGGCCCGTGCCGGTCTCGGCCAGGTCGCCCTGGTTCCCCTGGGGAGCGGCGACCTGCTGTCCGGCCGACGTGCCGGTGCCGTTGCCGCCGGCGTCGGCGACAGGCGCCCGGGACGTGGCGGTCGGCAGCGGAGCGTTCGGCGTGCCCGCCGACTTGGGCTCCACGGGACGCTGCGTGTTCGTCGCCGGGGGGCCGTCCGGATCGGCCGCTTCGTCGTCGGGTGCCTCGCTGGGCTCGGCGCCGTCGTCACCCGGGTTGCCGGGCTCCTCCGCACCACCGTCGTCACCGGGCTGCTCGCCGCCGCCGTCACCGGGCTCGCCAGGCTGCTCGCCGCCGCCGTCACCCGGGTTCCCGGGCTCCTCCGCACCGCCGTCGTCGCCGCCGCCGTCCTGCGGGTCCTCCGGCGGAGCGGTCGGCTCCTCCCCGTTGCCGTTGTCGCCGTCTCCGGCACCGGCGCCGCACTGACGTCCGTCGTTGATGCAGTCGACCATCTCCCCCATCAGGTCCTCGTCGAAGACGTTGATGAAGTCGCCGTGGTCGGTGACGGGCTTGTGGAGCTGCTCCGGGAAGGAGTCCACCGCGAACAACGGTGTCGTCCTTCCGCCGTCGTCCAGGCTCGGCGCGTCCACGTCGTAGACGATCCGCTGCACCAGCTGCGGGATCGCGCGGAAGCCGGACGGGCAGTTGCCGGACGCGTCCGCGAAGGCCACGTGCGTACGGTGGTTGGCGCTGTCGATGTTGGAGCCGTCCCAGCAGCTCTGGAAGCGGAAGGTACGCACCACGTCGCTGCCGGACGGGCAGAGCGGGTACTTGTCCTTCAACTGCCGGTCCTCGAAGCCGGTGCAGCTCCAGGAGGCGTTCGCGTTGCCGGGGCCGTTGACGAACGCCTTGGCGTCGCCGGTGATGATGCGCAGCAGCCGGGGCATGGCGGTGACCTCACCGAGCGGGCTGCCCGCGAACGTCAGCGTGACCTCCTTCGGCGTCACGATCTCGCCGGCGTTGCCTTCGACGCCGCCGCCGGGTGACTGGGCGTCCTGCTCCTGCGTACCGTTCTGCAGACGCAGCACGGGCCAGTAGTACGACGACTTGTCGCCCTGGTCGTCGCAGCTGGTCTCGGCGGCGGCGAGGTCGTCGTCGCTGGCGAACGCGTCGTTGGACTGGTTGCCGATGTAGTCGTGGAAGTGGTGCGCCCCGTTGGTGACACCGGGGGCCACGATCACGTTGTCCGAGTTGAAAAGACCCCCGGCGTTGACACCGCAACTGGTCGTGAAGGTGCCTCGGGACGCGCCGTCCGCCAGGGGCGGAGCCGCCACGTTGGGCTGGACCGCGGCGATGTCCGCGAAGTCCGCGGCGACGGGTCCGTTGCCGCCCTGGCCTCCGATGCCGCCCTGGCCTTCGCCGCCTTCGCCGCCTTGGTCACCGCCGCCCTGGTCGCCGTCCCCGGCCTGGTCGTCGCCCTCGCCTTCGGAGCCGTCACCGGCCTGTCCCTCGCCGGTGCCCTCCTGCGCGCCCTCGGCCTCCAGCAGCGTGCACGCCGCCAGGGCCTCCAGCCCGTCCGGCCGTTCGCCCGCGTTGCCCAGGGCGACCGCGATGCGCTCGATCGTGGCGCCGCGCTGCTCGGTCAGCGGGTTGACGACCGTTTCCTGGGCGGACTCGGCGGGCTGCTGCTGCAGTTGCCGGTAAGCGTCGGCGATCTGCTGGTCGAGCAGGGCGAGTTCCTTGTCGACCTCCGCCCGCGCCGCGTCCGGCACCGAGGTCAGCCGTTCGCCGACGTCGGGGCAGTCGATCGTGGCGGCGCCCGACGCGCTCTTGGTGTCACCGACGTTGTCGCCCGCGCCGCTGTCGGTGGCGGAGGCGTACACGTTCACACCGACCAGTCCTCCGCCGCCCAGCATCAGCGCGACGGCTGCGAATGTCGCGCGTCGCGCGCCGGTTGGGCGTCTGCGCGTGTTGCGTCCCACGGTTGTACTCCTACGCGTTGGTCGACCCGGGCATGAGTTCCCCCCGGGTGCCATACGGGAGACGGAGCCGGTGTGTTCAACGGCCTCACGAATTCACGGGAGTCTCCTCGGACACTCCCGGACGGGACCGGTCAGGAATCGAGAAGCCATGGGGCTGCGGCGGCGTGGTCCAGGCACGGTCCGGAAGGCCGCGACCTCGGCGAAGAGGGACGCCGGCCCCGCCACCCGCGAGAGCGACGAGATCGTCCTGGCCGCCTCGGGACCGGCCTCCGGTCCGTGAGCCCGGCCCGCCCATGGGCCGGGTGCCGCCGCCGTCCGGCCCGGCACGCCTCATCGGTCGCCGTTCAGCGCAGCAGCACGCCGAAGACGACGGTGAAGAAGGTCTCGAAAGCGCGCGCCGAGCGGTCGGCCCGGGCGGAGATGAGGGCGCCTTCCCAGGCGTTCAGCACGAAGCGCGCCAGCGTGGCCGCCTCCAGGGTCTTCGCCACCTCGCCCGCCCGCTGGGCATCGGCGAGGGCGAAGGCGAGCGCGTCGGTCCATGCCTGGAAGCTCTGGCTGGTCGTCGCGCGCAGCGCGTCACTGTGATCGGCGACCTCGACGGCGAGGTCGCCCACGAGGCAGCCCCCGTTGAACTCCGCCCGGACGTTTTCGTCGCGCAGGAACTCGAAGTGCTGCCGTAGCCGGGTCAGCGGCGCGACCGAGGTGTCCCGGAGCGCGTCCAGCCGCCGTGTCGCGCCGTACCGCTCCAGGGCGATCACGGCGAGGGCTTCCTTGCTGTCGAAGTGGTTGTAGAACGAGCCCTTCGGCGCGCCGGCGGCGTCGGTGATGTCCTTCACGCCCGTCGCCGCGTAGCCACGGGCGTGGAACTCCTGGACCGCCGCGACGATCAGGTTCTCCCGCAGGCTTGCCCTCGGCACCGGTGACTCCCTCCGTGGACAGAGTGGCGGTCACCCCGTCGATGACACTCGCCTCCGCGCACAGCTTCGAGACGATCGGTCGCTTTAGAGCATAGCAAGGGAAACATGGCGGCAAGCAGGGGACGAGCATCGAGCTTGCAGAGTTTAAGACGACCGGTCATTATCGAAAGGGGTCGCCACTCCGAGACCCGCCGTCCGAAGAAGCACCACCACGCACTCGAAGGAACTGGTCATGACCGATCTCGCGACTCATGTCATCGACGCCCACGGCGGCCTCGACCGCTACCGCGCCTACGGCTCGGCCACGGTCGACTTCCGTTCGGGAGGAGCGCTCTGGGCCCTCAAGGGCCGGGAGGGGATCTTCGACCGCGCCACGGTCGAAGTCGATCTCCTCGGGCAGCACGCGAGCCACAGCCCGTTCACCGCCCCCGGCCTGCGCACCTCCTTCACCGCCGACCACGTGGCCGTGCTGAACGCCGAGGGCGAGGAACAGGCGGAGCGGACCGCGCCCCGCCAGGCCTTCGAAGGCCACACGCTCGAAACCCCCTGGGACGACCTGCACGTCGCCTACTTCGCCGGTTACGCGATGTGGACCTACCTGACGTCCCCGTTCAGCTTCGTCTCCCCCGGCTTCCGCACCGAGGAGCTGCCCCCCGTCACCACGGAGGAGGGCGAGGAGTGGAGCCGGCTCAAGGTCACCTTCCCGGACGACATCGCCACCCACGGCCGCGAGCAGCTCTTCTACTTCGGCGAGGACGGCCTGCTCCGCAGGCACGACTACACCGCGGAGGTCATCAACGCCGGGCCGGCCGCACACTTCGCCTACGACCACGTGCGCTTCGGCGGCATCATGGTGCCGACCCGGCGACGCGTCCACCCGCTGGGCGCGGACGGGACGGTGGCGCGCGACATCGAGCTCGTCACGATCGACGTCGAGGACGTCACGTTCGCCTGAGCCGCGCGGTCAGACTGCCGCCGCGTTCCCCTCGGCGGCACGCGCCCCCAGGAGGGCCAGGGCGTTGTTCCAGAGCGCGTCGAGCGGGGCCGTGCTGTTGTACAGCTTGGCGAAGAGCACCTGGCCTTCGAGCTGGGCGACCACGGAACGAGCGGCGTCGCGGACGTCGGTGACCCGCACGTCCCCACGCTCCGACGCCTCGCGGACGACCTCTTCGATCATGTCCACCTGGGCGTCGAAGATCCGCTGCAGTCGGTCCCGGATCGCCTCGGTCTGGTTGCTCATCTCCAGCGTCAGGTTGCCGAACATGCAGCCGGACACGGTGCCGCACGACGCCTGGCCGGCGGTCTGGGCCGCGGCGGTCTCCTCGAACAGCTGCCGGAGCCGCTGCAGCGGCTCCCGGTCGCCGCGCAGTACGCGGTCCCACTCGCGCCGCTGCGCGGCCCAGTGCTCGTCGATCACGGCCAGCGCCAGGGCCTCCTTGGACTCGAAGAAGTAGTAGAAACTACCCTTCGGCACCCCGGCCGCCTTGCAGATCTCGGCCACACCCAGCGCCGAGTAACCGCGCATTTCGATCAGAGACTGGGCAGCGGTGAGGATCTTCTCCCGGGCATCGCTCGTTCGTCCCATGCGAAAAGTATACGACCATGCGTCTACTGAATAGACAGGCGGTCCACTACCGCATCACCACCTGCGGTCGGGCTGCCCCCGGCAAGGGACCAGCGCCCGTCGCCGGACGCGGCGGGCGCTGGTCGTGAGCGTGGCCGTCAGGGGGCGGACCCCCCGATCAGCAGGGGTTGACGATGAGCCTGAAGGTCGTCGTGGTGTTGCGGATGTTCTCGGCGTTGTTGCTCATCCGCAGGCAGTTGATGGTCGCCTCGCCGACCGCAGGGCCCTGTCCCGGCTCGGGCATCTCGTTGACCCAGATGCCCATGCCGGACTTGGCGTCCCAGTTGTCCCCGCTCTTGCGGGCGCCGGAGATGGAGATGTCGTTGAGGACGGTGTCCTTCACCGGGTTCTCCGGGCGTCCGCCCCCGTCGTACTTCGTCTGGAACATGATCCCGCTGTAGGTGGGATCGACGATGTCGACGTCGTTGACGCGGATGCCCTGGAAGACCTTGGAGGCGGAGAAGAGCCATATGCCGCCGAAGGTCTGGTTGCCCCAGAAGTGGCCGCCTGCCCGGACGATCGAGATGTTCTCGAAGGTCGTCGGCTGGGTCCCGAAGCCGTTCATCGGGTAGCCGAAGTCCAGCGAGGAGATCGTGATGCCGGAGTAGACGAGGGTGTCGGCGATGTGGATGTTGCGGAAGGTGTTGTCGTAGCCGCCGTAGACGGCCACACCCGCCGCCCGCCAGGTCAGGGTGGAGCTCAGGTTCTCGTAGACGTTGTTCTTCATGTCCGCGCCGCCCGCGTCGATGGCGGAGAACAGCGCGAAGCTGTCGTCACCGGTGGCGCGCGCGTCGTTGTTGCTGACGAGGTTGTCCGTCGACCCGTTGGTCATGTTGATGCCGTCGGCGAACATGTTGCGGATCCGGGAGTTCTTGATGGTGATCCGGTCCGTGTTGGCGCCCCAGTAGAGGCAGACCATGTGCTCGTTCCAGATGTCGTCGATGACGATGTCCGCCACGTTCGCGAAGTCGAAGACCTTGCCCGGGCCGTCGATGCGCGAGGTGTAGTTGCCGAAGTAGGCGAAGCCCTTGAAGAGCGAGCCCCCGGCCGCCGCCTCGGCACGGAAGCCGATGTCGGTGTTGTCCTGGGTGGAGGGGGCGTGGAAGCGGGTGTACCAGGGACCGGCGCCGACGACCCGCACCGCCTTGCCGTACACCTGGAACTTGCTCGACGTCTGGTAGTCGCCGGGCGGCAGGTAGACACCGACGAGCCTGCCGGTGGTGTCCATCCGCACCCGGTCGAGCGCGTTCTGCACGTCCTGATGGGTGAAGCCGGCGGGCACCGTGTAGGTGGCCGGGTCCGGGTTGGCCACCGGGGCGACCTGCTCCAGGCTGACGAAGTCGATCGCGTAGTTTCCGGCGGAGTTCGCGGCGTCCTTCTGCAGGCGGATCCTGCTGCCCGCCGGGACGGTCTCGGCGAACATCATGTGCGCCTCGTCGTAGATGTGGCGGGGCGCCCCCGCGCCGGGCGAGTTGCCGGGCGATGCCTCCGCGCCGTACAGCCAGGCGTACTTCGAGGTCAGCGGCAGTGCCTTCTTGAAGGTGCCGTCGACGTACACGTTGAGGGTGGAGTCGATGCCCCCGCCTCCGGGGGCGTCCGGGATCGAGAAGCGGGTGACCAGCGTGTTCGTGGCGGCCCGGGTGGTGAACTCGACGTACTCGCCGGTCGCGTCCAGGTTCACCGCCTTGCGCCCGGACGCCTCACCGGCCATGTCACCGACGGTGCGGTTGGGTCCGACGACGCTCGCGCCGCCGCCGGCCGTGCCGTCCTCCGCCTCCTGGTGGGTGTACGGCATGTTCGCGCCGCGGCCGACGAACAGCGGCTGCGTGGAGGTGTTGTTGGCGCGCTTGACCGGCAGTTCGTTGGCGTCGTCGGCGAGGACCGTACGCACGGTGTACGAGCCGTTGGCGGCCGTCCACGGACCGAGGTTCACGTCGGCGGAGGCTCCCGCGGCGAGGGTGCCGGTGTGAGCGCCGTTCAGGGTCTTGACCGTCTGGCCCTGACCGTCGAGCAGGGTGAGCGTCACGCCGTGACTGCCCGACGCGCTCGGCTCGTTGCCCTGGTTCTTCATCGTCACCTTGAAGGTGACCGTGTCACCGGCCGCCGGGCTGGACGGCGTGGTCGTCACCGACGATGCCACGAGGTCCGAGCTGGCCACGGGCCTGACCACGAGGGGGGTGGAGCGGGTGTAGGTGTTGTTGGTCTCGTTCTGCTCGATGACCGCGTTCGCCTCGTCGGCGACCGCGCTCAGTTCGTACGATCCGGCGTCGCGGGCCCCGACGGAGGCGCTCACCGTGGTCTGGGCGCCCGCTGCCAGGGCGCCGACCTGCGCCGTGGCGACCTGGGTGCCTCCGAGCCGCAGCGCGACCCGGCTCGCGGCGGCCGCCGCCGGGCCGTCGTTGCGGACGGTGGCCGACACGGTGATCTCGTCCGACTCGACAGGTGAGGCGGGCGAGGCGGTGAGGTTCGTGACCACGAGGTCCGGGTTGGGCGCGGGGACGCCGATGACCTGGAACTCGGCGACCTGACCGGCCGGGGCACCGGAGTTGGCCGTGAACTTCAGTTGGACGTCGGCCACCCGGGCGGTGACCGGGACGGTGACCGTGTTGCCGTTCGCCGGGTCGAAGGTGTAGCTCCTGGACGCGACCAGGCCGGTGAAGCCGGTGGCGCTCTGCGTCCGGCCGAGGACCTCGACGGTCTGGGAGCGGGTGCCCCACGCGCTGTCCGGGTTCAGCTTGAGCACGAGCCGGTCGATGTCGGCGTTCGCGCCCAGCTTCACGGTGAGGGTGTTCGGGTAGCTGCCGCCCGCGCCCTCCCAGTAGGTGGCCGTGTTGTTGTCGTTGGCGTTGGCGGCGACGAAGGTGTGCACCGTGGAGGAGGCGTCGATCGGCTTGCCGACGGCGAGGTTCGAGCCGTTGCCGCTGCCGTTGCGGGTGACGCTGTTGCTGTTGCCCGACTGGTTGCCGGCGGCGTCCTTGGCGCGGACGTGGTAGGTGACGGTGCTCGTCGGCGGCTGGTTGTCGGTGAAGGTGGTGACGTTGCCTGCCACGCTGTCGCGCAGGACGTTGTTGGCGTAGACGTCGTAGCCCGTCACGCCGACGTTGTCGGTGGAGGCGCTCCAGGTGAGCCTGATCTGCCCGCTCGCCGGCTCGGTGTAGGCCAGGTTCGCGGGTGCCGTCGGCGCCTGCGTGTCACCGGAGTCGCCGAGCCGGGTGACGGTGTTGCTGTCGCCCGACTGGTTGCCGGCGGCGTCCTTGGCACGGACGCGGTACGAGACCGTCTGGTTCGCGGGGCGGTTGTCGGTGAACGTCGTGACGTTGCCGGCGACGGAGGTCAGCAGGTCGCCGTTGGCGTAGATGTCGTAGCCCGTCACGCCGACGTTGTCGGTGGAGGCGCTCCAGGTGAGCCTGATCTGCCCGCTCGCCGGCTCGGTGTAGGCCAGGTTCGCGGGGGCGGTCGGCGCCTGGGTGTCGCCGCTCGCCGGGCCGTAGATCTCCAGCTCGGACACCTGGGCCGCCGGCTGGACGGAGTTGGCGGTGACCAGGACGCGGACGTGGCGCGTCGTGGCGGAGTCGAAGGTGATCGTGACGGTGTTGTCGTTCGCCGCGTTGAAGGTGTACGCCTGCGAGGCCGACAGATCGGTGTAGGCCGTGCCGTTCGCGCTGCCCTGGATCTTCAGGGTCTGGCTGCGGGCGCCCCAGCCGGCCGGCAGCCTCAGCACGACACGGTTCACGGCGACGGAGGCGGTGAGGTCTGCCTCGATCCACTGCGGAAAGGCGTTGTTGGCGCTCTCCCAGTAGCTCGCCCGGTTGCCGTCGTTGGCGTTGGGGGCCGCGTACACCTCGGTGTGGCTGCTGGCCTTCAGGGTCTTGCCCGCCGCGAGATTCTGCGAGGACCCGTCGGCCGCGTACACCTCCAGTTCGGAGAGCTGGGCGGCCTGCCAGCCGGTGTTGGCGCTGATGGCGACACGGACGAAGCGGGTCTGGGAGGCCGGGAAGGAGACGGTCACCGAGTTCCCGGACCCGGGACTGAAGGTGTAGGCGGCGGAGCTCTTGAGGGTGGTGAAGCTGGTGCCGTCGGCGCTGCCCTGCACGGACAGCGTCTGGGTACGGCTCTCCCAGCCCGCGGGCAGCTTCAGCACGACCTCGTCGATGCGCTCGCCGGTGCCGAGGTCGGCCTGCACCCACTGCGGCAGGGTCGTGCCGGCGCTCTCCCAGTACGAGCCCTGGTTGCCGTCCGTGATGTTCGCGGCGCCGAATCCGCCGTTGGCGCTGCTCGCCGAGGCGCTGTCGCCGAGCGCTATGTTGGGGCCGCCCGCCGCCTCGGCGGTCATCAGCGGACCGCCGAGCGCCAGCAGGCTCGTCGCGACCAGGGCGCTCAGGCACCGTGATCTCCAGGTGGGGGTACTCATCATTCCTCGCATTTCGGGCTCGCACACCGGGTGCGAGTCGCGGCTCGGGGATGGTGTCCGGATCTGAGGCGCGGCGGCCCGCGGGGAGCGGGCCGCCGCGCCGGTGCTGTGGATCAGTTGCGGTTGACGACGAACTGCGAGCCCGGCTCGACGCAGACGTCGCTCTCCGCCGATTCGGTGATGGTCACGTTCGTCAGGGTGGCGCTGCCCCGGGCCCCGCCCATCGCGAGGACGCCGCAGCCGTTCACCGACTTGTCGATGCGGACATCGGTGACCTTCACGTTCGGCATCGCGCCGCCACCCGTCTTGAACTGGATGCCGTCGTAGGTCGAGTCGTGGATCTCGGTGTCACGGATGGTGACCCCCGGGATGTCAGGCCCCTGCGCGAAGAGCGTGATCGCGCCGAACTCCTGGGCCTCGCCCCAGAACGCGCCGCCCGTGCGGTACAGCGCGTTGCCGGCGATCAGGGTCTGCCCGGAGAAGGGCAGCGGGTCGTGGTCGGTCGCCAGCATGATCCCCGGGTAGTTCATGGTGTCGGAGACGACGTTGTTCTCGATCGTGTTGCCGTAGCCGCCGTACACGGCGATGCCGTTGGCCCGCCAGGGCAGCTGGATCGTGTTGTTGCGGAAGTGGTTGTCGTGGCCGATGTCGACCGAGGTGTCCTTGACGTACTTGCTGGCCCAGACGGCCAGAGCGTCGTCACCGGTGTTGCGGAAGGAGGAGTTGTAGACGGTGGAGTTCCGGGTGCCGTTGGCGAAGTTGATGCCGTCGGCGTAGGTGTTGCGGATCCGCATCCCGGTGAACTCCAGGCCGTCGCCCGGACCCCACAGCTCGGGGATGTTGGAGTAGTCGCGGCCGGCCCAGACGCCGACGTTGGCGTGCTCGATCCACACGTTGCTGATCTTGGTGTTCTTGCCGAAGCGGCCGTTGAGGCCGACGCCGCCCGCAGCGTTGCCGTCGCCGCCCCGGATGGCCCCGGAGCCGAAGACGGCGATGTCGGAGATCTGGGTGTTGTCGTCGATGTCGAAGCCGAAGTTGCCCTCGTGCGGGTGGTTGATGCCGCCCGCCTCGTGGGGCGGGGTGAGGGTGTACAGCTGGGAGTGCCACATGCCGGCGCCGCGGATCGTCACGTCGCGGATGCCGACCTGGTTGTACTGGCCGCGGTTGAGCGGGTCGTCGGTGAGGATCTTCTGCTCCTGGCGCCACTGTCCGGCCGGGATCCACACGCAGGCGATCTCGCCCTTCTGGTCGGCGGTGACGGCGCGCTGGATCGCGTCGGTGTCGTCGATGCCGTCGTTGGGCACGGCGCCGTACTGGGTGATGGCGGTGCACGTGGCGGGCTTGGCGGCCGGGGGCGCGACCTGCTCCAGGTCGACGAGGTCGACGATGTAGAAGGCGGCGGTGTCGCCAGCGTCCCGCTGCAGGCGGAACCTGGTGCCCGCCGGGTACGACTGGGTGAGCAGGGCGTGCGACTCGTCGAAGAGGCGCCGGGCGTCGCCGCCGGGCCGGTTGGTGAGCCCCTCGGGGTCGTCGGTGCTGCCGTAGAGCCAGCTGTGCTTGGAGGAGAGCGTCAGCTTGCGCACGAAGGTGCCGTCGGCGTAGAGGCTGAGGGTGGCCTCACGGCCGCCGCCCGCCGCGGTGTCGGGGATGGAGTTGCGCACGACGAGGGAGTTGGCCGCGCCCGTCGAGGTGAACTCCACGTGGTCGCCCGTGTTGTCGAGGCGCACCGACCGGCGGCCGGAGGACTCGGCGGCGAAGTTGGTGTGCCCGAAGGTGCGCTTCTTGTCGGCGGTGAGCAGCGTTCCGCTGTAGCGGGCGTCCTCGGCCTCGTACTCGGTGTACGGGACCGCGGCTCCGCGTCCGACGACGATGGAGCGGGCGAAGACGTTGTTGTTCTCGTCGGTCTCGGTGAGGGTGCCGGTGGCGTCGGCCGTGGCGGTCAGGGTCGCGGCGCCGTTCGTGGCCGTCCAGGTGCCGGCGATGGCGACGTTCGCCGTCTGTCCCGCGGCGATCGCTCCGGTCGTTCCCTGCAGGGTGGTGCCGGCGACGGTGAGGCGGGTGACGGTGCCGGCCGGGACGGCGCTGGTGCCGCGGTTGTTGACCGCGACGGTGAAGGAGACGGGCGCCCCGGCCGCGGGGGACGCAGGGTTGGTGGTGATGCCGGTGACCCGCAGGTCGGGACCGGGGCTCTGGGTGACCGTCAGCTTGGTGGCGGCGGTACGGCTGTTGTTGCTGTCGTCGAGTTCGGTGACGGTGTCCGTCGGGTCGACGGCGGCCGAGACGGTGTACGACCCCATGGGGCGCCTGCCGACGGGGACGCTGACGGTGGTGGAGGCGCCGGCGGCGAGCGCGGCGACCGGCGCGGAACCGGCGACGGCGCCCTCGACGCTGACGTTGACGGTCGTCGCGGGGGCGGGTGCGGTGCCGGCGTTGCGCACGGTGGCGCGGACCGTGACGTCGTCGGCCTCGCTCGGTGAGGCGGGGGTCCAGGTCAGGTCGGTGACGACGAGGTCCGGCTGGGGTGTGGCCGTGCCGAGGACCTGGAACTCGGCGACCTGGCCGCCGGGGGCCCCGGTGTTGGAGAAGAAGGTGAGCCGGACGTCGGCGACGCGGCCCGTCACCGGGATGACGACGGAGTTCTGCCCGGAGGAGGGGCTGAAGGCGTAGGTGGCGCGGGACTTGAGCGTGGTGAAGCCGGAGGCGCCGTCCGCACGGCCGAGGACCTCCAGTGACTGGCTCCTCGCTCCCCAGATCTGGTCCGGGTTCAGCTTGACCGCCACGGCCTCGACGTCCGCGTCTGAGCCGAGCTTCACCGTCAGGCTCGACGGGAAGCCCGCCGACTCCCAGTAGGTGCCGGTGCTGTCGTCGTTGGCGTTCGCCGCCACATAGTTCTGTGTCGTGGAGGTCGCCTCGATCGGCTTGTTGCGTGCCAGGTTCGTGCCTTCGATCGGCGGGTCGACCGGGCCGCCGTCCTCCTCGCCGTAGACCTCCAACTCGGACAACTGGGCGGCGTTCCAGCCGGAGTTGGCCGCGACCTGGATGCGGACGTACCGGGCGGTGGCGCTCGGCAGGTCGATATGGGCGGTGTTCGCCGCGGACGGGTCGAAGGAGCGCGCCTGCCCGGCGGCGAGGGTGCTGAAGGAGTTTCCGTCGGTGCTGCCGAGGACGGCGAGCGTCTGGGAGCGCGCCTCCCATCCGGTGGGCAGCTTCAACGCGACGCGGTCCAGGGGTAACGCGTCGCCCAGGTCGACCTGCACCCATTGGGGGAAGGATCCGGTGGGGCCCTCCCAGTACGACTGCTGGCTTCCGTCGGTGACGTTGTTCGCCGGGTAGCCGCCGTGCGCTCCCTGGGCGGTCGCCGCTCTGCCGAGGGCGAGGTTGGTCTCCGCCGCGGCGTACGCGGGGGCGGGTAGCAGCCCGACGGCGATCAGGCCCGCTGTCAGCAGACCGACCCCCAGCCGCCTGCTCGGATGTGTGCCTCTCATGGTGGCCTCTCCACGATCCGGGCGCGGCGCATGACCTCCCGCCGCCCACCGGGGCCGGATGCGAGCGTGCGCGCACGACGGCCCGGTAGAGGAACGAGGAGCTCACGCGCGGCGCCCAGCATGACTCCAATAAGGAACGGCGACGGCAGGACGATTTCTTGAGTAAATCTGTGACTCATTTGCATCGCCAGGGTGTCAGGTTTCTACTGCGTGATGGCTTTGTCAACGGTTCCGTCATGCACACGGCAGAGGATGCGTACCGGAACGACGAACGGCACCGGTGTCGGGGCCGCTCAGGGCGGCGGCGACACCGGTGCCGTTCGGGGAGACGGGCGGTCAGCCAGGGGCGGGAAGCCCGGGGGCGATCAGATGACGATCATCCAACGAGCGGCGGAGCGGTCGAGCCGCGGACGACGAGCTCGGGCTCGAAGAGCAGTTCGCCGGGGTGCGTCTGCGTCCCCTGGATCTGGGCGCAGAGCAGATCGACCGCCGCGCGGCCCATGGCCTCGATGGGCTGGCGCACCGTCGACAACGGCGGCTCCGTGCAGGTCATGAACGCGGAATCGTCGAAGCCGATCACCGACACCTCGGAGGGGACGGCGAGCCCCCGCCGGCGGGCGGCCCTGATGGCACCGAGGGCGAGCGGGTCGCTGGCGCACACGATGCCGGTGACCCCCCGCTCCAGCAGACGCGACGCCGCGGCCTGCCCTCCCTCCAGGGAGAAGATCGACCGCTCCACGAACTCGTCCGCCCACGGCATGTCGGCGACCCTCGCCGCCGCCCGGGCGGCCTCCAGCTTGCGCCGCGAGGGCACATGGTCGGAGGGGCCGAGGACCAGGCCGATCCGCTCGTGGCCGAGCGAGGCGAGATGGCGCCAGGCCTGCTCGACGGCGACGGCGTCGTCGCAGGCGACACACGGGAAGTCGAGTCCCTCTATCGACGCGTTGATCAGGACGACGGGGATCTTGCGCTCCGCCAGCTGGTGGTAGTGGTCGTGCGGCGCGTCGGCCTGCGCGAAGAGACCTCCGGCGAAGATGACGCCGGAGACCTGCTGCTGGAGCAGCAGGTCCACGTAGTCGGCCTCGGAGACTCCCCCGCGGGTCTGCGTGCACAGCACGGGAGTCAGCCCCTGCTGCGCGAGCGCGCCGCCGATGACCTCGGCGAACGCCGGGAAGATCGGGTTCTGCAGCTCAGGGAGCACGAGGCCGACGAGCCGGGCGCGCTCTCCGCGCAGCTGCGTCGGACGCTCGTACCCGAGGACGTCGAGGGCGGTCAGCACGGACTGACGGGTCGCCTCGGAGACCCCGGGCTTGCCGTTGAGGACACGGCTGACCGTCGCCTCGCTGACACCCACTTTCTTCGCCACCTGAGCAAGTCGTCGCGTCATACACGCAAGGGTAGCGCAAGAGCTGTGCAAGATGTGCAAGTGGATTGCATCGATTTCCTCCGCGAAGTCCCTACGTCCAGGTGGTTCGGTGTGCTGCGATGTCTCACCAGGGCGACGGTGCCGGCGGCGCCACGACCGGCGGGCGGTCGTCGCACGTGAGGGTGTTGGGCAGCAGCCAGTCGGCCAGCCAGCCTCCGTCGTTGCCGCCCCGGTCCGCCAGGACGAACTCCGAGCCCGTCGCGGGGAAGTTGAAGGATCCGCAGTTGTTGACGCCGACCGCGCCGACGTTCCTGGCGTCCACGTTCTCGAAGGTGGCCGAGCCCTTCGTGCGGGCGCTCACGACGGAGTTGCCGGTGCCGTCGACGCGGATGTCCTTGAAGTGGACGACCGGGATCTCGAACCGGTCCTTCACGCCCCACTCACTCACCAGCATGATCGCGTTGTGGGTGCTGTCGAGGTAGTGGTCGCCGGTGACACGGATGTCGGCGTCGACGCTGCGGTCGAGGGCGTAGAACCAGATGGCGCCCAGCCCGATCCGCCAGTTGAGGTCGAGGGTGCCGGCCCGCACGGTGGTGTTGTCGGTGAAGCGGAGGGTGCCGGTGAAGGGTTCGGCGCCGAAGCGGGCCCCGGCGTGCAGCGCGCTGCCCTCACGGACCGGGTCGGACACGAGGTTCCCGCTCACGGTGTTGTCCCGGCCGCCGTAGATCGCGATGCCGTTGGCGAGGGTCGGTGACTGGACGGTGTTGCGGGAGAACACGTTGCCGGCGTCGGCGGTGCCCTCGGACCACATGGCCAGGCCGTCGTCCCCGGTGTTGCGGACGAAGTTGTTGTGGACGACCGAGTCGGTCACGCCGGTGTGGAAGTTGAGGGCGTCGGCGATCTGGTCGGTGACGACGTTGTCCGTGACGCGTACGTCGCTCATCGGCCCGTCGAACCAGAGACCGACCTTGGTGTGGTGCAGGTACAGGCCGTCGACGGTGGAGTCGCTCATCGCGCCGCCGATGGCGTTGACCTGGTCGGTGTCGATCCGTTCGCGTACGTCACCCTCGATCGCGAAGCCCGACAGATGCACGTCACGGCTGCCGCCCTCCGCAGCGCTGCGGCCGTAGAGGCCGACCCCGGTGTGGCGCGAGCCGTCGGGGGCGGGTTCGTCCAGCGTGATCTGGCGGCCCTTGAGGATCGTGTGCCAGTTGCCGGCACCGGTGATCGTCACGTCGTCGACGACAATGTGCCGGTTGACCTGGTAGGTGCCGGGCGGGAGGTGGACCGGGCGGTCGACACGCCGGGCGTGGGCGATGGCGCGCTCGATGGCGGGGGCGGCGTCGCGCCGTCCGGTGGGGTCGGCTCCGAAGGCGCGCACGTCGACGCCGCCGCGCAGGGTCCGGGGCGGCGCGACCAGTTCGGAGTCGAGCAGGTCGACGACCGTCCACTGCGCGCGGCTGCCCCGGGGCACCGTCAGGCGCACACGGTCGCCGGCGCGGTGGGTGCGGCCGAGGAGCAGGCGCTGCTCGTCGTAGAAGTGGGTCGGGCGGAACGGTCTGGTGAACTGCGGCGCCGGTGTCGTCTCCGCCGGGACGCACGAGCACTCCGTGGTCCACCAGTCGGGGTGCAGCAGGTCGGCCTGCGGGTCGTTGCTGAAGGGGTACTGGTTGTAGAGCCAGGAGTACTGGGAGGTCAGCGTCATGGTGGCGCGGTGCCGGCCGTCGACGGTGACGTCGAGCGGCGCGGTGATGCCGCCGCCCCGCGGGGCGTCCGGGATGCTGTAGCGCACGGTGAGGGCGTTGGCGGCACGGGGCAGGACGAATTCGACGTACTCGCCCGGTGCGAGCCGGACGGCCGTTCTTCCCGACGCCTCCGAGGGCAGGGTGTACGGGGTCCGGTCGGGTCCGACGACCTCGCCGTTCGTCCGGGCGTTCTCCGCCTCCTGCTCGTCGAAGGCCGCGTCCGCGCCGCGCCCGGCGACGAGTGCCGGGTCGAGGGCGGCCCGGGTGACGACGGGGCGGGCGGAACCGGGGTGGTGGGGGCGCTCGGCGGGCGAGGCGGCGGCGACGCCTGGCGCCGCGGTGCCGAGACAGACGAAGGCGCACAGCAGCGCGGCGGCTCTCACGCCGGTGCGAGCGCGGGTACGGGCACGGCTCGGGAACATGGGGGCTCGATTCTGTCGATGAGGGCGTGGTGCGCCGGGACCCCGTGCGCCGGACGCGCGCACCGTGGTCACCCGGCGGTCGCCGGAGGCCGGTGTGCGCCCGGCGGTCGGGCGGGCCGGCGCCCTGTCCCTCCCGCGGTGCGGTGCGGTGCGGACGGGGCGACCGGGTCCGCCGGGTCCGGCAGGACGGGACGATCGGTCCCGCCGGGTCCAGCAGGACGGGGCGGTCGGTCCCGTACTGCGGGACGGACAGGGCGGTCGGCCGCAGGTTCAGGCCCGCAGCCACACCGCCGTGTCCCGCGGCAGGGTTCCGTCGGTGTGCAGCGGACCGCTCGCGAGCAGCAGCCGCTGGTGCGGCGGCAGGTCAGCCGGCCGGTCCGAGAGGTTGACGACGCAGAGCAGGCCGCCCGGGCGGGCGAAGGAGAGGACACCGTCCGCTGCGGACTGCCAGGTCAGGGCTCCGTCGCCGAAGCCCGGCTCGGCGCCGCGCACCAGCAGGGCCTCGCGGTACAGGGTGAGCATCGACTCCGGGTCGCTGCGCTGCCGGTCGACGGCGTAG
Source organism: Streptomyces sp. NPDC002309 (assembly GCF_053593375.1). Lineage (NCBI taxonomy): Bacteria > Bacillati > Actinomycetota > Actinomycetes > Kitasatosporales > Streptomycetaceae > Streptomyces > Streptomyces sp. NPDC002309. The sequence goes on from NZ_JBSFCI010000019.1 coordinate 127,149, forward strand.
CGGTCCCAGTCCGGTGGCTGCGGCAGCCAGGGGTGCGGCGACGTCCCGAAACCGTACGCGGGCGCGTCGGCCTCCCAGGGCAGTGGGACACGGCAGCCGTCGCGGCCCGGGTCGACGCCGCCGGAGCGGAAGTGCATCGGGTCCTTGATGTGGGCGCGCGGGATGTCGGCCTCGGGCAGGCCCAGTTCCTCGCCCTGGTAGAGGTAGACGGAGCCGGGCAGGGCGAGGGTGAGCAGGGCGGCGGCGCGGGCTCGCCGGGTGCCGAGCGCGAGGTCGGTGGGGGTGCCGAAGCGCTTCTTGGCGAAGTCGAAGCCGGTGTCCTCCCTGCCGTAGCGGGTGACGGTGCGGGTGACGTCGTGGTTGCACAGGACCCAGGTGGCGGGGGCGCCGACGGGGGCGTGCTCGGCAAGGGTCGCGTCGATGGTGGCGCGCAGTCGGCCGGCCTCCCAGGGGCAGGTGAGGAAGTTGAAGTTGAAGGCGGTATGGAGCTCGTCGGGGCGCAGATAGCGGGCGAAGCGTTCGGCGTCGGGCAGCCAGACCTCGCCGACGAAGACGGCGCCGTACTCGTCGGCGATCGCCCGCCAGGAGCGGTAGACGACGTGCAGGTCGTCCTGGTCGATGTAGGGGTGGGGGTCGACGCCCTCGACGAAGTCGGCGAGCGCGGGGTCCTTCATGAGCAGGGCGGCGGAGTCGATCCGCACCCCCGCGACACCGCGCTCGAACCAGAAGCGGAGCACGTCCTCGTGTTCCCTGCGGACGTCCGGGTGGGCCCAGTTGAGGTCGGGCTGCTCGGGCGTGAACAGGTGCAGGTACCACTCGCCGTCGGGGACCCGGGTCCAGGTGGTGCCGGAGAACTGGGAGGGCCAGTCGTTGGGCGGGAGTTCGCCGTTCTCGCCGCGTCCGGGACGGAAGTGGAAGCGCTCCCGCTCGGCGCTGCCGGGTCCGGCGGCCAGCGCCTCCTGGAACCAGGCGTGCTGGTCGGAGACGTGGTTGGGGACGATGTCGATGATGATCTGGACACCGAGGGCGGCGGCCTCGGCGATCAGTTTCTCGGCCTCGTCGAGGGTGCCGAAGGCGGGGTCGATGGCGCGGTAGTCGGCCACGTCGTAACCGCCGTCGACCATCGGCGAGGCGTACCAGGGGGTGAACCAGACGGCGTCGATGCCGAGTTCGGCGAGATACGGCAGTCTCGCCCGGACGCCCGCGAGGTCCCCGGTACCGTCGCCGTCTCCGTCGGCGAAGCTGCGCGGGTACACCTGGTAGATCACGGCGTCACGCCACCAGGCGTCGGTGCGGGGCGAATGAGGGGCTGCCACGGGGCATTCCTTTCGGGCAGGGTGGATCTCCGCCGCCGACCCGGACAGCGGGGCGTCGGACGAGCCGGCGGCGAAGGCTTCGGGAAGAGCGGTGGACCGGGCGCGGGGGCGTCAGCCCTTGAGGCCGCCGGCGGTGAGGCCGCTCATGATGTTGCGCTGGAAGACCAGGAAGATCAGCAGGGTGGGCACGGAGGCGATGGTCAGTGCGGCGATGAGCACGTTCACCGGGACGCCGTTGGACAGCGAGTAGATGCCGACGTTGAGCGTCTGCTTCGCGGGGTCGGGCAGGGTCAGCATCGGCCAGAGGAAGTCCTTCCAGACGCCGACGACCGCGAAGATCGAGACCACTCCGAGGATGGGCCGGGAGATCGGCAGCACGATCGACCACAGGGTGCGCACGGGGGACGCGCCGTCCATGGACGCGGCGTCGAGGAGTTCCTTCGGGATCGAGTCGAAGAACCTCTTGAGCAGGAAGATGTTGAAGGCGTTGGTGACGGACGGCAGCCAGATCGCCCACGGGGTGTTCAGCAGGTTCCGCTCGACGATCGGCACGTCCAGGACGGTCAGGTACTGCGGGACGACGAGCACGGTCGCCGGGATCATCAGGGTGGCGAGCATCATGCCGAGGATCGCCTTGCCCAGCACGGGCCGCAGCTTGGACAGCGAGTACGCGGCCGCCACGTCGAGGACCAGTTGGAAGGCGAGTGCGCCGAACGCGTAGTAGAGGGTGTTGAAGAGCAGCGAGGACAGGTCCATGACCTCCCAGGCGCGGCTGTAGTTCTCCGGTGCGAAGGTTCCCGGCAGCAGCGTCGGCGGTGTCTGGATGACTTCCTGGGCGTCCTTGAAGCCGCTGGAGACGAGCCAGTACAGCGGTCCGAGGAAGACCAGGGTGAAGCCGCCTGTGACCAGGGTGAAGACGGTCCAGTAGGCGGCCTTGGCGCGGGGCTTGGCACGCTGGGCCGGCGAGATGAGCGTACGCGTGGACATGATGTCTCTCTCTGTCTCTCTGTCTCTGTCTCTCTCCTGGCCTACTCGTCCTCGGCGCGGCTGAGCTTCACGTACGCCGCCGAGAATCCGGCGAGCAGGACGAGCAGGAGCAGACCGAGCGCGGCCGCGGCGCCGTAGTTGTTGAAGTTGAAGGCGTACTGGTAGATGAGGTAGACGACCGTGGTCGTGGACCCCTCCGGGCCGGCGCCGCCGGTCAGCAGGAACGGCTCGACGAAGACCTGCATGGTCGCGATGATCTGCATCAGCAGCATCAGGGAGAGGATGAGGCGCGTCTGCGGGATGGTGACGTGCCAGATCTTGCGGAAGATCCCCGCACCGTCGAGTTCGGCCGCCTCGTACAACTCGCCGGGGATGCCCTGGAGCGCGGCGAGGTAGATGAGGGCGGCGCCGCCCATGTTCATCCAGGTCGAGGCGATGACCACGGAGAGCATGGACAGGTCCGGGTCCTGCAGCCACTGCTGCTGTGGCAGGTGGAGGAGGCTCAGCAACTCGTTGAGGAGCCCGTATCCCGGGTCGTAGAGGTACTTGAAGAGCAGGACGGACGCGACCGGCGGGAGCATCACCGGCAGGTAGACCAGCAGTCGGAGGTACCCCTGCCCGTGGTGGAACTCGTTGATGACGATCGCCACGGCGAACGGGACCGCGAAGCCGAGGATCAGTGCCAGCACGGTGAACAGGAGCGTGTTGCGCCATGCCTGCCAGAAGGCCGGGTCGTTGAAGACGGTGGTGAGGTTCTCCAGGCCGACCCAGGTCGTGGTTCCGCTCTCGGTCTTCTGGAAGGCCAGCAGGAACTCCCTGACCATGGGGTACCAGGAGAACACCGCGAAGCAGACGACGGCTCCGACGAGGAAGCCGTGGGCCGTCAGGTTGCGCCGCAGGCTCTTGGCGAACCGGCCACCGGGCCGTGCGGGACCCGCCTCACGAGGCGTGGAGTGGCGGGACGGTCTCGCCTTGCTCGGGGTCAGGCTGGGGGCCGACATCGTCGCTCCTCGGTACGGGACTTGCGTGTCTGCTGCCGGGGCTGCCGCCGGGCGGGGCGGCCGCGGTGGGCCGGCCCGCCCGGTCATGTCACTGGTTGGCCAGGACCTGGTTGACCTGCGCCTCGGCGGTGGAGAGGAGCTTGTCGACGTCGGCGTCCTTGTTGGTGAGGATGCCGGACATCACGTTGTCGAGGACCTTGTAGATCTCCTGCGCCTTCGGCGGCTCGGCCTTGCCGGCGACGGGGTTGTCCATGAACGTCTTGAAGTTGGCGACCGGCATGGTGGCGTGCTCGGTGCGCGCGGCGTCGTCCTTGGCCTTGGACTCGTTCAGCCAGAAGTTGGGCTGCGGGACGCCGACCGGCAGGCCGTCCGCCTTGGTGCGCGCCCAGTCGAACTGGCCCTTGCCCACGGTGAGGTTCTTGAAGTTGAGCCAGGCGACGGCGGCCTTGATCTTGTCGCCGGAGATGCCCTGCTTGATCATGTAGTTGTTGCCGCCGGCCAGGGTGTTCTTGCCGCCGGGTATCGGGCCCATGCCGAAGTTCTCGTACTTGGCGCCGAGTTGCTGGACCATATAGGCGATGTCGTCGGGGGCGGCCAGGAACATGCCGAGCTTGTCGGTGGCGATCTGCTTCTGGAGGTCGCCCCACTTCAGCAGCTGGGTCTTGCCCATGCTGTCGTCCTCCCACCGCATCGCGTGGAGGTTCGCGGCGACCTGCTTGCCCAGTTCGTTGTTGAAGGCGGCCTTCTTGCCGCTCGCGTCCACGACGTCACCGCCGAGGCTGTACATCTGCGCGGTGAAGTGCCAGCCGCCCGTGTTGGCCGCGCTGTACTCGCCGAAGCCCGCGATGCCGTTGCCGAGGCCGGCGATCTTCTTGGCCGCGGCGCGGACCTCCTCCCAGGTGCGCGGCGGGTTGTCGGGATCGAGGCCCGCCTTCTCGAAGAGCTTGCGGTTGACCAGCAGGCCCATCGTGTAGTTGCTGGTGGGCAGCCCGTACAGCCTGTCCTCGTGCTTGAGCGAGCCGAGGACGTTCGGGTCGATGTCCTTCAGCGCGGGCACGGACTTGTCGTTGACGTACGCGGTGATGTCGGCGGCGCCGTCGTTGTCGAGCACCTGCGCGAGGTCGGTGAAGTACGTGTAGAACACGTCCGGCTGGGACTTGGCCTTGAGCATGGCCGTGAAGCGCGGCGGCTCCAGGCACTGGCCCGGGGTGGAGCGGCCCTCGATGGTGACGTTCGGATAGGTCTTGTTGAACTCGGCGACGTCCTGCTTCCACTCCTTGAGTTCCGCCGCCTTCGCCGCCGGAGGCATGCAGTCGATGGTGAGGGTCACCTTCGTCTTGGGATCCAGCGGGGCGGACGGATCTGACGAGCCGCTCCCCTTGGAACCGCCGTCGTCGTTGTTGTCGCTGCTGCTCGTGCCGCAGGCGGCGAGGGCGGTCAGCGTGAGGGCGGAGGCGAGGGCGACCGCGCCGGCGCGGCGGGTACGGCGGAACCGGGCTCTTCTCATGGTGGACCCCTTCGGGCATGAACGTGGAGTTCGCCCCACCACCGGTCGGTTGATGCGTTGTGGGGCGGGCCACACTCAACCACCCCCGACAAGGGGACGCAAGATATCGCGCTGATTTCGTAATTGCTCGACAATGAAACGTCAGAGGGGACATGGATCACTCTGATCACTGCATCAACGCTCGCAATGCCCGCACCAGCCGAGCGACTGGGGCCGGAAGGGCGGGTCGGTGCGAAGCCCGGCCGGGGTGCGGGGCGTTGTCGGTCTTTTGCGCGACGTCCTCGACCACACCTCGCCGGGCGACGGCCCCTTGCACACAACGGCCGGGAATCACGCGGGTCCGTCCAGGCGGCGGGCACGGGCGTCCGCGTCGCACGGGCCGTGGCGTGGACCGCGCTGTCGAGGCGGAGCTCCGGTTCAGACGGCGAGGACGAAGGAACGGACTCCGCAGTCCGGCTCCGGGAGTCGTGGAACTCCCGCGTCAGGCCTCGCGGCCGGCCTTCTTGCGCGCCCGGTAGGCGGCCACGTTGTTCCTGTTGCCGCAGCTCTCGTAGGAGTGCCAGCGCTGGGTGCGACTGCGGGTGGTGTCGTAGAAGGCGTGACCGCAGCGTTCGTTGGCGCAGACGCGGACGCGGGCCCAGGTGCCGTCGCCGACGAGTTCCGCCACGGCGAGGGTGATGCCGCCCACCACCGGGTCACCGGCCACCTGGCGCAGGCGCACCGTCCCGGGCGACGAGTAGTGCTGCCGCAACGCGACCGAGGCCGCGCGCTCGGTGAGTTCCGCCCAGCCGTCCGCCGCCTCGGCCGCGTCCCGCGCGGTGGCGAGGCGGACGAGGACCTCGCGCAGGGCCCGGATCTCCGCGACGCGCTTCGGCGACGGCGGCTCCGCGTCAGGCCGGCCGAACGGGCGCAGAACGGCGGCCGCCGTCTCCGGCGTGCCGAGGGCGTCCGGAAAGGCGTGGGCGGCGGTCCCGTGCGGGCGGGAATTCAGCAGGTCCACGACCGACGCGGCGGCCACGGGGACTTCTCGCGCCGGCTCGGATCCACGGGTGACGGTCACCTCTCCACCGTAACGCACAGGGTCTATCGCGAAAGGGGATTACATCGGCGGCCCGCCGCGTTGGGCGTAGGTATCTACATATTTCACCCATTACCTACCTCGCGTCCTTCTACGAGGAGAACCCCAGTGCACTCCAAGTTCCCGGCGAGGCGGGCACCGCGCGCCGTCGGTTTCTGGCTCCTGGCAGCCACCCTGCTGGCGGTCCTGGCCGCGTCCGCCGCCCCTTCCCCGCTCTACGTGGTCTATCAGGACCGCTGGGGCTTCTCTCCGACCGCGCTCACCGCGATCTTCGCCATCTACGTCGTCGCCCTGCTGGTCTCGCTGCTCACCGTGGGCGGGCTCTCGGACCACATAGGCCGGCGGCCCGTGCTCGCCGCCGCTCTGGTCGTCGAGGCCGCGTCCATGGTCGTGTTCCTCACCGCCGACGGCGTCGGCCCGTTGCTCGTCGCCCGGACGCTGCAAGGCTTCGCGACCGGCGCGGCGACCGGCGCCCTCAGCGCCGGGTTGCTGGATCTCCAGCCGTCTCCCGCCTCGGCCCTGGGACCGCTGCTGAACAGCGTGGCTCCCGCCGCCGGCCTGGCCGCCGGGGCGCTGGGCACCGGTCTGCTGGTGCAGTACGCGCCCGCTCCCACGACGCTGGTCTTCGCTCTGTTCACCGTGCTGTTCGTGCTGCTCGCCGCGGCGATGCTCGTACTGCCCGAGCCGGTCGCCCGGCGTGGGGGCGCCTGGGCCTCGTTGCGGCCTCGGGTGTCCGTGCCGCCGCACGCCCGGGGTGCCTTCCTTGCCGCGGCGCCCGCCCTGATCGCCACTTGGGCGCTGGGCGGCCTCTATCTGGCACTGGGTCCGTCGCTGACCACGGAGGTCCTGCATGTCGGCAGCCGTCTGGTCGGCGGTCTGGTGGTGACGACCCTGTTCGGGGCGGGAGCCACCGCCTCGCTGCTGGTGCACGGCGTGACGCCGCGCCGGGTGATCGTCGTCGGCTCCATGGCGCTCGCGACCGGCACCGGTGTCGGTCTGCTGGCCCTCGCCGCGTCGTCGGCTCCGCTGTTCTTCCTCGCGACGGCGCTCGCCGGCGCCGGTTTCGGCAGCACGTTCCTGAGCGCTTTCCGCGCACTGGCGGCACTGGCCGGCCCCACGGAGCGCGCGAAGCTGATCGCCTCCGTCTACGTCGTGAGCTATCTGGCCCTCAGCGTGCCCGCCGTGCTCGCGGGGCTCGCCGTGCCGTCGCTCGGGCTCAGCACCACGACGACGATCTACGGCGCCGGGGTCGTCGCGCTCGCCCTGCTGACCGCCGCGTCCACCGTATTCGTGCGCAGGCCGTCCGCCGCGCACTCGGTGATCCTGGCCTCCTCGGACGACCGCGACCCCGTGCCGGGCCGGCCGGAGGGAGCCCTGGCGGGCCGCACCGCGGGGCGGGGACCACACTCCGCCGGCTGATCGCTCCCGGATTGCCGAAGGGGCCTGAAGACCGCCGCCGACCTGCCGGCCCGCCGGCCGGTCGGCGCGGCACATGACGCCACAGGCTCCGGCGCCCGCACCCTTCTGTCAAGCCTTCGGCACCGCCCTGCCTCCACTTTCTATTAAATTAGGAATTAATGTTGACAGGGCCCCGACCGCGCGCCACAGTCATCGCCGTGACGCCGCCGGCACCTCCACACCGCGGTCCGCGTCACACCCTCGCCCTTCCCGAGCCGCGCGAAGGGCGGGCGACTTCTCACCCGTAGGTCCGCCCTTCCCCCCCCGCACCCAGTTCAAATAAATTAGTAATTATTCTTGACGTGGCGGGAGAGCCACGCGAACCTGGATCCGCGCTCGGGGGGCAGGGCCCCTCACGGCCGAAGCCCGACTCGCGCGGACCCGCAAGGAGTTCCCCATGACCGACCACCAGACCAGCCGACGCCGGTTCCTCGCCGGACTCGGCGCCGTCGGGACGACGGCGCTGCTCAGCGGCTGTGTCACCTCTTCCTCCTCCTCCGGCAAGAGCTCCTCCGGCGGAGCGGTGACCCTCCAGTCCAACCTCTCCTCCCCGCAGGCCAAGGCCGCGATGGAGGACCTCGTCGCCGCGTACGGCAAGAAGGGGTCCGGGCGCGCCACCCTCAACACCGTCGCGGCGGAGACCTTCCGCACGCAGCTGCCCACCTACCTCACCTCCGCCAACCCGCCGGACGTCTACACGTGGTACCCCGGCTCGGTCGCGGAGGCGTACGCGAAGAAGGACCTGCTGCTCGACCTCGGCGAGGTCTGGGAGTCGCCCGACCTGAAGAAGTATTCCAAGGCCCTGAACGGCCTGTGCACCGCGACCTCCGGCAAGAAGGTCTTCGTACCGACCACCTACTACTGGTGGGGCATGTTCTACCGGAAGTCGAACTTCGCCAAGTGGGGCGTCAGCGCGCCCGAGAGCTGGGACGACTTCCTCGACCTGTGCGACAAGCTCAAGAGCAAGGGCGTCGACCCCATCGGGATCGGCGCGGGCGGCAACACGCCCTGGGTCGCCTCGGCCTGGTTCGACTACCTCAACATCCGGATCAACGGCGCCGACTACCACCGCAAGCTGCTCGCCGGCGAGCACCGCTTCGACGACCCCGAGGTCCGCAAGGTCTTCGACCGCTGGGGGGAGGTGCACCCGTACTTCGACCCGAACGGCACCGCCCTCGCCTTCCAGGACGCCTCGACCTCGCTGCTCAACGGCCGTACCGGCATGATGCTGATCGGCACGTTCTTCGCCGACGCGGCGCCCAAGGACGCCCTCGACGACATCGACTTCTTCCGGTTCCCCGTCATCGACCCGAAGATCCCGCTGGCCGAGGAGGCCCCCACCGACGGCTACTTCGCCAGCGCCCGCTCGGGCCGCGCCGAACAGGTCGTCGACCTGCTGCGCTACTTCGCGACGGCCGAGGCCCAGGAGATCTACATCAAGGGTTCGTCGGGCACCGCCCTGCCGACCCACCCGGACGCCAAGGACTCCGGCACCGACCTGGTGAAGAAGGGCCGCGCCCACGTGGCCGAGGCCGCCGAGATCACCCAGTTCTTCAACCGGGACTCCAGCGACGCCCTCCAGCCCACCGCCGACACCGCGCTGACCAAGTTCCTGGCCAAGCCCAAGTCCGTGGGTGCCATCCTCACCGACTGGCAGCGCGACGCCGAGAAGATCTGGCGGGGCTGACGTGGCTGTCCTGACCGCCCCGGAACGCAAGGCTCCGGCCCGCCCGACGCACCGTGTCGGGCGGGGCCGGGGCCCCGGCCGGACCCCTCCGCTGGTGCTCGCCTTCGTCCTCGTCCCGCTGCTGGCGGAGGCGCTGTGGGTGTTCTGGCCGGCCCTTCAGGGCTTCTACCTCTCCCTCACCCGATGGGACGGCGTCTCCGCCCCGGAGTTCGTCGGACTGGCCAACTTCCAGGAGATGGCCGGCGACGAGATCTTCCTCGACGCGGCCGGCAACACCGTGCTGTGGCTGGTGCTGTTCGGTGGCCTGTCCGCGCTGCTCGGCCTGGCCACCGCGATGCTGCTCCAGCAGGAGCGGCGCGGCGTCGGCTTCTACCGCGCCGCGCTGTTCCTGCCCGTCGTCTTCTCCCTGGTCGCCACGGCACTCGTGTGGCAGGCGATCTACCAGCCCGACGGCGTCCTCAACCAGCTCCTGGAGTCCGTCGGCCTCGGGGGCCTGCGCCACGCCTGGCTCGCCGACCAGGACACCGCGCTGTACGCGGTGATCGTGCCGGCACTGTGGCGGCAGATCGGCTATGTCATGGTCCTGTACCTGGCCGGCCTGAAGGGCATCGACCCTGCCCTGTACGAGGCCGCCAAGGTCGACGGCGCCTCGGCGTGGCAGCGCTTCCGCCACGTCACCCTGCCTCAACTGCGCGGCGTCAACGCCGTCGTCCTGTCGGTCATCATCATCGACTCGCTGCGCTCCTTCGACGTCGTGTGGGCACTGACCCGCGGCGGCCCCTACCACTCGTCCGAGCTGCTGAGCACCTACATGTACTCGACCGCCTTCCAGTCCCTGCGCCTGGGCTACGGCTCCGCCGTGGCCGTCGTCATCTTCGTCCTGGCCTTCGGCGTCATCTGCTCCTATCTCGTCCGTGCCTTCAGGGAGGCGGACTGATGGCCCGCGACTCGGCGGCACCGCGCCGCAGAAAAGCCTCGACCGCTGCATTCCACCTGGGCGCCGGATCACTGGCCGTGCTGTGGCTGCTGCCCATCGCGCTCGTGCTGGTCACCAGCCTGCGCACCTTCGACGACGTCGCCGCGAACGGCCTGGGCAGCTTCCCGCGTTCCTTCACCCTCGCCAACTACGGTCAGGCCTGGGTCGACGGCGGCCAGCAGCAGGCCCTGATCAACAGCCTGATCGTGACCGTGCCGTGCGTGCTCGTGACGCTGGCCCTGGCGGCGATGGCCGCGTTCGGCCTCAGCCGCTACGAAATGCCCTTCCGGCGCACCCTGTTGCTGCTCATGCTCGCCGGCAACCTGCTCCCGCCGCAGATCCTGCTCATCCCGGTGTCCAAGCTCAGCGAGCTGATGGGCGTCTACGACACCCTGCCCGCCCTCATCGGGGTGCAGATCGGTTTCGGCGTCGGCTTCTACGTCTTCGTCCTGTACGGCTTCATGCGGTCCATACCGCCCGAGATCCAGCAGGCGGCGGTCGTCGACGGCGCCGGGCCCTGGCAGATCTTCTGGCGCATCATCCTGCCCCTGGCACGCCCCGCGCTGGCCGCGCTCAGCGCGCTGTCGTTCACCTGGATCTTCAACGACCTGCTCTGGGCGATCACCGTGCTGCGCAGCGACTCCAAGATGCCGATCACGGCGGCGCTCATCGGGCTCCAGGGACAGTACGTGTCGATGTGGAACGTGATCGCCGCCGGCTCGGTCATCGCGGCCGCGCCCACCGTGGCCGTGTTCCTCAAGTTCCAGCGGCACTTCGTGGCCGGCCTCAATCTGGGAGCAGTGAAGTGACAACCCCTCGGCGCTGGACCCTGCGCACGGAGAACACCAGCTACACGGTCCGCCTCTCCCCCGACGGCCCGTGGGCCGAGCTCGACGCCTGGGGCCCGCTCGGCGTCGAGGACGGCCCCTCCGCCCTCGAATGGTCGCACCGCACGCACTTCATCACGCCCGCGGACGCGGCGCCCGCCGAGTACGTCCCCCACGGCCTGCGCCCCTTCACCGGCGCCGACCTGGTGGCGTCGCGCGCCGGCGCCGAGCGTGGCGTGTGGTGGGAGTTCGCGTCGGCGGAGAAGGGCGACGGGACTCTGCGCCTCGCCTTCACCGACGACCTCCTGGGCCTGCGCACCGTCCTGTGCTACGAGTCCGTGCCCGGTACGGACGTCGTCCTGCGGTGGACCGAGCTGACCTGCACCGGCGACGAGGAACTGCGCCTGGAGCGCGTCGACTCGGCCGGGGTGAACATCCCCGTCACGGGCACGGCGCGGCTGACGTATCTCACCGGCCAGTGGTCGCAGGAGTTCCAGCGCACCCGACTCGACCTGCCCCGCGGCACCTTCACCATGGGCAGCGTCCAGGGCACCCCCGGCCACGCCTACGCGCCCTGGCTCGCGATCCAGGACAGCGCCGCGGAGGCGGCGTACGGCGTCGCACTCGAGTGGCCCGGCAACTGGCACATGACCGCGGAGGCCGAGCCGGGCGGCGCCGTCCGCGTCCGCGCCGGGCGCGTCCCGCACGAGGGCGCCGTGTTCCTGGCCCCCGGCGAGACCCTGGCCACCCCCCGGCTCGCCTGCGCCTTCAGCGCCGACGGCCTGGACGGCCTGGCCCGTGTCTGGCACCGCTACGAACGCCGGCTCACCGGTGAGCGCCTCGACCGTCCCCGCAAGGTCCTCTACAACTCGTGGGAGGCCACCGGGTTCGACGTCGACGCGGCGGGACAGCTGGAGCTGGCCAAGGTGGCCGCCGACATCGGAGCCGAGCTGTTCGTCGTGGACGACGGCTGGTTCACCGGCCGCGCCGACGACACCGGCGGACTCGGCGACTGGCATCCGGACCCGGCGGCGTTCCCGCAGGGCTTCGGCCGGTTCGTCGAGGACGTCCGCGCGCTGGGGCTGGACTTCGGCCTGTGGGTCGAACCCGAGTCGGTCAGCCCGGCCAGCCGTCTGTACGCCCAACACCCCGAGTGGGTCTACCGGATCGACGGCCGCCCGGCCCGGCTGGTCCGCAACCAGCTCCTGCTCGACCTCGGCCGCGAGGACGTCCAGGACTTCGTGATCGAGACGCTCGACCGGCTGCTCGGCGAGCATCCCGTCAGCTACCTCAAGTGGGACATGAACCGGCCGCCCACCGAGCGCGGGCGCCCCGGCACAGGGCACGCCGACCACCTCGACCTGGACGCCCAGCACGTCGCGGGATACCTCCGTGTGCTGGACCATCTGCGCGCCGCACACCCCGGCGTCACCGTCGAGGGCTGCGCCGGCGGCGGTGGCCGCATCGAGCACGCCACGATCGCGCGCACCGACGTCGTCTGGCCCAGCGACAACACGGCCCCGCTGGACCGGCTGGCCATCCAGCACGGCTTCCTGCACGCCCACGCCCCGCACGTCATGAGCTCCTGGGTCACCGACGCCCCCGGCGTGTTCGACCCGCGTCCGCGCAGCCTCGCCTTCCGCTTCGTCAACGCCATGTGCGGGGTCCTCGGCATCGGTGCCGACCTGCGGGCCTGGACGCCCGAGCAGCGTGCCGAGGCCGCCCGCTGGATCGCCCGGTACAAAGAGGTGCGCGACGTCGTCCACCGCGGGGACGTCCACCTCCTGGGCAGTCCGGCGGACCCCAGCTGCGGGGTGCAGTTCGACGACGCCGAGGCGGGCCGCACGGTCGTCGCGGCGCTCAGCACGGGACGCCTCGACGGGGCTCCCCTGGTGCCCGGCCGCCCCTCCCGGCTCCGGCTGCGGGGCCTCGACCCGACGGCGCGCTACCGGGACGACGCGACGGGGCACACGTACGGCGGCGCCCATCTGCTGCATCACGGGCTGCCCTTCGCCTGGAGCGCGGAGCACGACGCCGACCTCGTGGTGCTGACCCGGCTGTGAGCCCGTACGACATATGTTTCCAGGACGGCCGACCAGTCGTCCCGCGCCCCCGAAGGAGTTCAGCCCCATGACGGAGCAGCCCGCACCACGGCCCGGTGCACGTTTCACCGGTCGCACGGCGGTGATCACCGGGGCGGCCTCCGGGATCGGAGCCGCCACGGCCGAACGCCTCGCCGAGGAGGGCGCGGCGGTCGTGCTCGCCGACATCGCCGAGGAGCAGGGCGAGGCGGTCGCCGAGCGCATCGCCAAGACCGGCGCCCGGGCCCGGTTCGTGCGCGCCGACGTCTCCCTGGAGGACGACTGGACGCGGATAGCGGCCGCCGCGCACGCATTCGGCCCCGTCGACCTCCTCGTCAGCAACGCCTACACGGTCGAGGTGACGCCGGCGCACAGCATGTCCCTCGCCTCGTGGGAGCGGCAGCTCTCCGTGAACCTCACCGGCAGCTTCCTCGGCGTCCGGGCGCTGCTGCCCGATCTGCGCGAGCGCGGGGGTGCCGTGGTGCTGACCTCGTCGGTCCACGCGCACCGCGGCCTGCCCGGCCATCCCGCCTATGCCGCCACCAAGGGCGCCCTGCTGTCCCTGTGCGGCCAGCTGGCCGTTGAGTACGGGCCGCAGGTGCGCGTCAACGCGGTGGTGCCGGGCCCGATCCTGACCGCCGCCTGGGACAGGGTGACGCCCGAGGACCGGGAGCGCAGCATCGCCGAGACGGCGGCCCGCCGTTTCGGCGCCCCCGAGGAGGTGGCCGCGGCGATCGCCTTCCTCGGCGCCGACGAGGCCTCGTACATCACCGGGACCTCGCTCGTGGTGGACGGCGGCTGGAGCGTCGTGAAGGCCTCCGCATGATCCCGCGCCCCGTGCCTCCTCACGCGCTCCCCTCGCGCGCCCCACAGCAGAAAGGCTGTAGACGATGACGCCCTATGCCCGCCGCGGCGTGCACGGCCAGACCGTGGAAGTGCTCGCCCGCCGCATCCTCGGCGGTGAGATCCCCGAGGGGAGCACGCTGGACCTGGTGGCGCTGCAGAGCGAGTTGGACGTGAGCCTGACCGCCCTGCGCGAGTCCCTGAAGGTGCTGGCCGCCAAGGGGATGGTCGACGCGCGCCAGCGGCGCGGCACCTTCGTGCGCCCCCGCGCGGAGTGGAACCTGCTCGACGCCGACGTGCTGCGCTGGCAGTTCGAGGGCGGTGGCGCCACCGACGCGGACGAGTTGCTGCTGCGCAACCTCGGCGAGGTGCGCGCCATCATCGAACCGGCCGCCGTGCGCCTGGCCGCCGAGCGCCGCACCGACGACGACCTGGCCGCCCTGGAGGGCGCGCTGGCGGCGATGGAGCAGGAGGGCTCCGACGCCGCCCACGCCGTCGACGCCGACCTCGCCTTCCACCGCGCGCTGCTCGCCGCGACCCACAACGAGCTCCTCGAACGCATGGAGATGGTGATCGAGTCCGGTCTCGCGCACCGCGACCGGATCGTGCACAGCTCGCCGCACAGCGGGGACCCGGTCCCGGCCCACCGTGCCGTGCTGGACGCCGTCCGCGACCGTGACGCGCGGGCCGCCGAGGCCGCGATGCGCGCCCTGCTGGACCAGGCGGGCCGCGATCTGGCCCGGATCGGCACCGCCGACGACGAGACGCAGGACAAGACGGAAGGTGCCCGCCCTCAGTGAAGATCACCCGTATAGAGACCTTCCTCGTCCCGCCGCGCTGGCTGTTCTGCCGTGTGGAGACCGACGAGGGTGTGGTGGGCTGGGGCGAACCCGTCGTGGAGGGGCGCGCCGAGGTCGTCCGGGCCGCCGTCGACGTCCTGGCCGAGTACCTCATCGGGCAGGACCCCCTGCGGATCCAGGACCACTGGCAGGTGCTGACCAAGGGCGGTTTCTACCGCGGCGGTCCTGTCCTGTCCAGCGCCGTCGCCGGCCTGGACCAGGCACTGTGGGACATCGCCGGGAAGACCTACGGCGCCCCCGTGCACGCCCTGTTGGGCGGACCGGTGCGCGACCGGGTCCGGGTCTACGCCTGGATCGGCGGCGACGAGCCCGGCCAGATCACCGAGCAGGCGGCGGCCCAGGCCGAGGCGGGCTTCACCGCGGTGAAGATGAACGCGGCCGGAGCGACGGCGCCGGTCACCACCGCCGCCGAGACGGCCGCGGTCGTCGCCCGGGTGGCCGCCGCCCGCGAGGCACTCGGCCCGGAACGGGACGTCGCCGTCGACTTCCACGGCCGCTTCAGCGCGGCCGGTGCCCGGCGCGTGCTGACCGAACTCGCCCCGCTGCACCCGCTGTTCGTGGAGGAACCCGTCGTCCCCGAGCAGAGCCATCTGCTGCCCGGCCTGGTCGCCGCGAGCCCCATCCCGCTCGCCACCGGTGAACGGCTCTACGGACGTGCCGAGTTCCTGCCCGTGCTCGCCGCCGGTGTCGCCGTCGCCCAGCCCGACCTGTCGCACGCGGGCGGGATATCCGAGGTGCACCGCATCGCCGCGCTCGCCGAGACCTACGGCGCGCAGCTCGCCCCGCACTGCCCGCTCGGCCCGATAGCCCTGGCGGCCAGCCTCCAGATCGCCTTCGTCACGCCGAACTTCCTGATCCAGGAGCAGAGCCGGGGCATCCACTACAACAAGGACGCCGACCTGCTGTCCTACCTGGTCGACACGGAGCCGTTCCGCTTCGTCGACGGCCACGCCGTCCGCCACGACACCCCGGGGCTCGGCATCACCGTCGACGAGGACGCGGTACGCGCCGCCGACCGCACCGGTCACGCCTGGCGCAACCCGGTGTGGCGGCACCCCGACGGCTCCTTCGCGGAGTGGTGAGCATGCCGCTGGAGGTCATCACCGACCTTGCGCACGGTGGCCGTTGGACGTCCCTGCGCTCCGGCGGGCGCGAATGGCTGTGGCGGGGCGAGGCATCCGGGCGGGCGGACGTCGTGCCGGGCGACGCGTTCGTGGACGCGGGCGGACTGGAGGAGTGCGTCCCCACCGTCCGCGGCACGCCCGACCACGGGGACGCCTGGTCCCGGGCCTGGACACGCGAGGCGGACCGGGACGTGGTGCGCGCCGACGGCTACACGCTGACCCGGCGTATCCGCGCCACCGCGGACGGGGCCGAGGCCGACTACGTGCTGACGGCCGAGGCCGGTTTCCGCTTCGTCTGGGCCGCCCACGCCCTGCTCGACCTCTCCGAGCGGGCGAGCCTGCGCCTCCCCGAGGCCGCGCGGACCCGCCTGTTCCCCGAGGCGGCCCCGCTGCTGGACCGGCCGTGGCCGGACGGCGCCGCGTGGGTCGAGGGCGACTGGCCGGCCCCGTGCGGCGTGCGCATGGACACGCTCGGCCCGGACGACGGCACCGCGGTCGGAGCCGTCGTGGACGCCTCCCTGGCCTGCGTCCACGACGGGCCGGACCGGCTGTCCCTGGCCCTGGAGGCCGACGGTCAGCCGGTCTCCGTCGCGCTGTGGCGCAACCTGGGTGGCTTCCCCGCCCCGCGCCCCTACCGCAGCACGGGGGTCGAGCCGATGCTCGGCCGGGTCTTCGACCTCGCCGAGGCGGGCCCCGGTGACGCCGCCCGTGTCCCCGCGTCCGGAGAGGTGCGCTGGCGGCTGACGCTGGGCGCGCACTGCCGCTGTCCCTGAACCGGCCCACCACAATCCGTGTGCGCCTCCTGCGAGAACGAGAAGGAACCCCTCCATGGATCTTCGAGCGGCGCTGGCCGCCCACCGCCTGGTCGCGATAGTCCGCGGCTCCGATCCCGATGCCGCGCTGCGCACCGTGCTGGCGCTCACCGAGGAGGGTGTCGAGCTGATCGAGGTGTCCCTCAGCGGCGAGGACGCCCTGTCCGTGATCGAGCGGGCGTGCGAGGCGCTCGGGCCCGACCGCCCGCTCGGTGCCGGCACCGTCCTGACCGCGGACGACGCCCGTGCCGCCCACCGGGCAGGCGCCCGCTGGGCCGTCACACCGGCGGTCGGTGAAGGCGTCGGCGCCGCGCACGCGCTCGGCATGCCGGTCCTGGCGGGGGTGATGACCCCGACCGAGATCCTGGCCGCGCGCACGCTCGGCGCCGCGGCGCTGAAGGTCTTCCCCGCCGCGCAGGCCGGCGGCCCCGCCTATCTCCGTGCCCTGCGGGGCCCGTTCCCGCACGAGCTGTTCGTGCCGGTGGGCGGCGTCGACGAGGAGGCCGCGGAGGCGTATCTGAGCGCCGGGGCGAACGCCGTCGGGGTCGGCTCGCCCCTGATCGGCGACGCCGCCGACGGTGGCAGCCTCACCGAACTGCGGGCCCGCGCCCGCGCCTTCCTCTCCGTCGTACGGAAGGCCACGCCGTGACGTACGACCGTCGCAGCGAAAGCCCCGCGGTGACCGGCGACCGTCCCACAGAGGGTCCAGCCGTGACCGACGACCGTCGTACAGAGGGTCCAGCCGTGACCGACGACCGTCATGAGGAAAGCCCCGCCGTGACCGGCGACCGTCGCACAGAAGGCCACGCCGTGACCGCTGTCGAAGCCCTCCGTCCCGATCGCCTGGAACTCGGTGAGGGCATCCGCTGGACGGACCGCGGGATCGTCCTCGTGGACATCCTCGCGGGCCGCCTGCTCACCGCCGCGGGAAGCCCCGCGGACCCCCTGCGGGAGGTGGCCCGACTCCCCGTCCCCCTCGGTGCCGTGGCACCCGTGGCCGGCGCTCCCGGCAGCTGGATGGCCGCCGCCGGCACCGGGATATGCCTGCTCGCCCCCGACGGATCGACGCGCTGGCTGGCACAGCCCGAGGCCGACGCGGACCGGCCCATGCGCATGAACGACGGCACCGCCGACCCGTTCGGCCGCTTCTGGGCGGGCAGCATGGCGTACGACGCCGACGAGGGCCGCGGTTCCCTGTACCGGGTGGACGAGGACGGCACGGTGACCCGTGTCCTCGACGGCATCACGGTGCCCAACGGACCGGCGTTCACGGCGGACGGCGAGGTCATGTACCTGGCCGACAGCGCGCGGGGAGTCATCAGGCGTCACTCCGTCGACCCGGCCACCGGCGGCCTGGGGAGCGCCGAGGTCTTCGTGACCGTCGCCGACGGCAGCCCCGACGGCATGGCGGTGGACGCCGAGGGCGCGGTGTGGGTCGCCGTCTGGGGCACGGGAACCGTACGCCGGTACCTCCCGGACGGCCGCCTGGACCGCACCCTGCGGCTGCCCGCGCGACAGCCCGCCGGTGTGTGCCTCGAGAGGGACCTGCTGCACATCACGACCGCCCGCGTGGGGCTCGCCGCGCCCGGTCCTCTCGACGGCGCCGTGTTCACCGCCCGGGTGGACGTGCCGGGCCGGCCCGCGGACGAGTACCGCCATCGGGCGTCGCTCCCGTCCCCGAGGGAGGCGTCGTGACACGGGCGTGGCGGCCCGCCGAGGGACGGGTCGTCTGCGTCGGGGAGACGATGGCCGCGCTCGCTCCGGCCCCGTCCGAGTCGCTGGAGACCGCCGGGGACCTGCGGCTGTCGGTGGCGGGGGCGGAGTCGAACGTGGCGATGTACCTGGCCGATCTGGGTGTCCCCGTCTCCTGGCTGTCCGCGCTGGGCGACGACGCGCTGGGGCGGCGGGTGCACGCGGCGGTCGCCGCGTCGGGCGTCGACGTCGCTGCCGTGCGCCGCGACCCGGAGCGGCCCACGGGCCTCCTGGTGAAGGATCCCGCCGGGTCCCGTACCCGTGTGCACTACTACCGGGGCGGCTCGGCCGCCTCGGCCCTGGGTCCCGACGTGCTGAACGACGACTGCCTGCGCTCCGCCTCCCTCGTGCATCTCACGGGCATCACCCCGGCGCTGTCCGCGTCGTGCCGGGCACTGGTGGAGCGGGCGCTCGCCACCCCGCCGGGCGGGCGGACCCACGCCGTCAGCTTCGACGTCAACCACCGGCCGGCGCTGTGGCCGCCCGGCACGGCCGCCGGCGTGCTGCGCGACCTGGCCGATCGCGCCGACATCGTCTTCGTCGGGCTCGACGAGGCACAGGAACTCTGGGGCGCCGCCCTGGAACCTGCGGACGTACGGGAGTTGCTGCCGCGTCCGCGTCTGCTGGTCGTCAAGGACGGTGGCCGCGCGGCCACCGCCTTCGGCGAGGACGGCGTGTGCTCCGTGCCCGCGCCGCGCACGGAGGTGGTGGAGGTCGTCGGCGCCGGTGACGCGTTCGCCGCCGGCTTCCTCGCCGGACTCCTGCGCGACGGGGACAGGGAACGGGCGCTGCGCCTCGGACACATCACGGCGGCGTCGGCCCTCCAGGTGACCGGTGACCACGGCACGTTGCCGGACGCCGCCCGGATCACCCGGCTGCTCGGCCTCCCGGCGGCGCAGTGGGCGGGGCAGCCGGCGTCGGACTCCTGAGGGGGCCAGCGGCAGCCGAGGTGACGCGGACGACTCCCCCGCCGCCGCCCGGCACCCGCGCCTCAGTCGCGGGTCGCGGGAAGCGGGTCGCGGGGTGTCCCGCGTCCGTCCCGACGAGGCAGGCCGTGAGGACGCGGCACGGGCGGGGTTCCCCTCGACCCCGGCGTGACCGAGTCGGGGATCGGACACGTGCTGCTGGGCGCGAACCCGGCGGCGATGGCGCTCGACCCCACCCGCCGCCCGCTCACCGAGGCCACGGAACGGGCGAAGGTCAGCCGCTCGGCCGACTTCGCGGAGCCGTACCCGGCCGAGTTCCCCGCCGAGAACGGCGCCGCTCAGGGGGCTGCCGGACAGGGGGGCGGCTCCGCGTGGGCACACCGTTCGCCTCGCGGGGCGCGCCAGGGTGCCGGTAGGGTCGCGATGCCGCCACGAAGGGCGGCGTGGCTCTCGCGCACCGTCACTCGGGCACGGGACAGCCCCGGCGACCTCGCCGTCCGGCGGACGTGCGCAGCGGGCGCGGGACCCATGCGACTCAACCGATCAGGGGTACGCATGTCAGGACGGTTTGAAGCGACGGTCGAGATCGATCGGCCTGTCCAGGCGGTGTTCGACTACCTCGCCGACGGGCGCAACGATCCGCAGTTCAGCCCGCGGGTGCTCAGGATCGAGCGGGTTCCCGACGCGCCCACCAGCGTGGGCACGGTCTTCCGGAGCACCGTCAAGGACGCCGGCATGAAGTCCGCGAGGGAGTTCCGCATCACCGAGCTCCGGGCGCCGGCACGGATCCGCTGGGCCGAGGTGTCGAAGAACAGCGTGACGGCGCGCGAGGGCGGCTACGACCTGGAGCCCCTGGACGGCGGAAGGACCCGGGTCCATCTCTACAACGTCCTGGAGGGCCACGGACTGGGCAAGCTCCTGGTCGGACTGGCCGTCGCGGCCAACCGCAAGGACGCGCCCGCCTTCGGCGCCCGTATCAAGGCGGCGGCGGAAGGGGCGATCGCCCGGCCCTGAGACCGGTCCCGAGCCGGCCGTGCCGTCCGCGCCCCCGCCGCGCCCCCGCCGGGCCCGCACCGGCCGACCGTCCTGCTCGGCGTGATCATCGCGATCCTCGCGGGCTTCACGCC
>NZ_JBSFCI010000020.1:0-32032 GCF_053593375.1 Streptomyces sp. NPDC002309
CTTGCCGGCGAAGGCGTTGCCGAAGAAGTTCAGACGCGGTTCCATGACGATCTCCTGGTCCGATTCCAGATACGCACTTCAGACAGGGCAGCCCGGTCGGCCGTGACACGAGTCGATGTGATGTGTGCCACATGCTGTCCTGTCGATGACACCAGGCCCGAGCGCCACCTCGCCGCGAGGAGCCGCGGGAGGGGTTCGCGGCTCAGAGATCGAGAACCACGTCGGTGGTCGGCTCGCTGCAGCAGACCAGGACGGTCCCGGGCTCGGGGAGTTCGAGCGGCGCAGTGGTGTAGCGGACGTCGCCGTCCACGCGCGGGGTGACGCAGGTGTGGCACACGCCGGTCCGGCAGGACCAGCGGGTCGGGATGTCGCAGGCTTCGGCGAGGTCGAGGAGTGAGGTGCGCGTGGCGGACCAGGGGGTCGAGATGCCGCTGCGGGCGAAGGTGATCAGGGGGCTGCTTCCCTTGGGACCGGCGGGCCGGTGCGGACGGACGGCCGTAGTGGCGGGAGTGGCGGTGACACCGGGATTGACGGCTGTGAGAGCGCTGAACAGTTCCGCGTGGACGGCCTCAGGACGCAGGCCGTGGGCGTGCGGGAGGCCGCTGAAGCCGTCCATGAAGGACGTGGGCCCGCAGAGGTAGGCGTCGGCGTCGGCCGGAATGCCGGCGGTCTCCAGCGCCGCGGCGGTGGGGCGGCCGTAGGTGATGTGCGCATCCCTCTCGTGCCGGGTCCCGGCCGTGTGGAAGATGTGCTCGTGGGCGTCGGGGAGTTGGGCCAAGAGGTCGCGGGCCTCCGCCGCGAAGGCGTGCCGCGCCCGGTCGTGAGCAATGTGGATCCACCAGGCAGGACGCGGGTCCCGCGCGCCGCGCAAGAAGGCGGCTGCGCGCCGTCCGAGAAGTGTCCAGAGCGCCGTCCGAGATGGTGTCCCGCGCGCCGCGCAAGACGGCGACTGCGCGCCGCGCAAGACGGTGACCTGAGCTCCGGTCGAGAAGGTGTCCCGCGCGAGATGGCGACCCGCGCGCCGCGCGAGAAGGCGTCCTGGGCGCCGTCCCGGAAGGCGACCGCGCGCTATTCGGATGTGGTGCCCTTGGTGCGCTGGTAGTGCCGCCTGGCCTTCATACGGTTGCCGCAGACCGCCATGGAGCACCAGCGGGCCTTGTTGGTCCTGCTGCGGTCGAGGAGGAAGAGGCGGCACTCGGGGTTGGCGCAGGCCCGCAGTCGGTCGGGGAGCTCCTGCCGCGTCCGGCTCCACGCCAGCACGGCCTCCACGGCCAGCCTCCGCTCGACGGGGACGTCCAGCTCCCACGACACCCCCTCGGAGGCGACGTGCGGACGTGAGGTGACGCCTTTCAGGAGGGGTGCCAGGGATGTCGCGGGACGAGCGCCGCGCACCACGTCCTGAAGGGCCTCGCGCACCCGCAGGAGGCTGCGCAGCTCGTCCGCGGTTCCGGTGCCGCCGTGCTCCCGCTGCCAGCGCTCGGCCGCTGCCGGGTCCGCCAGCCGGTCCCGCACGGCACCGCCGACCACGGGCGTGCTGTTGAGCAGCTCCAGCAGCGTCTCCTGCTGTTCCCCGTCGGTCACCGCCACGCCTCCTAACCGATTACATCCGCTTTGCAGGTTACATGACCACCCTCCCCCAAGGGTGCGCGGTCTAACCATCCTGGGCGACTTGACGGGTTATGTCGAGTGTGCTCGACTGGGAAAAGTAACCAGTAAAGAGCAGGAGAAAGGTTAGGAATATGACTGCCTCGGTTCATCACCGCACCACCACCGTCGACGGGCTCGACGTCTTCTACCGGGAGGCCGGGGACCCGCGGTCGCCCGTCGTCGTGCTCCTCCACGGATTCCCGACCAGCTCCCACATGTTCCGTCGGCTGATCCCGGAACTCGCGGACCGCTACCACGTGATCGCTCCCGACCACATCGGGTTCGGCCAGTCCGCGATGCCCGCGCCGCAGGAGTTCCCGTACACCTTCGAAGCCCTCACCGACGTCACGGCCGGACTGCTGCGGCAGCTCGGCGTCGACCGGTTCGCGATGTACGTGCAGGACTACGGCGCCCCCATCGGATGGCGGCTGGCCCTCCGGTCCCCGGAACGCGTCACGGCGATCATCACGCAGAACGGGAACGCCTACGAAGCGGGCTTCGTCAAGCCCTTCTGGGACGGCGCCTTCGCCTACGCGCAGGCCCCGGGGCCGGACACCGAAGGGCCCATGCGGGCCGCCCTGACCCTGGAGATCACCCGCTGGCAGTACCTGAACGGCGTCGCCGATCCCACGCTGGTGAGCCCCGACAACTGGGTGCACGACCAGGCGCTGCTGGACCGGCCCGGCAACGACGAGATCCAGCTCGGGCTCTTCCGGGACTACCCGACCAACGTGGACCTCTACCCGCAGGTCCACCAGTACTTCCGCGACTCCCGGGTCCCGCTGCTCGCGGTCTGGGGAGCCGGCGACGAGATTTTCGGCCCCGCCGGCGCGGAGGCGTTCCGTGACGATCTGCCCGACGCGGAGATCCATTTGATCGAGTCCGGGCACTTCGCCCTGGAAAGCCACCTGGAGACCATCGCCGAGCACATCCGTCGCTTCCTCGCGCGCGTCCTCGACTGACCCGAGGGCGAAGCTCGCGCGCAGCACCCCGCGTGCGCCTTTCGTGCAACGGCACGCCCCGATCGTGCAGGAGTTCATCCGCCCGTAACCCGCACACTCGGTGGCCAGACACAACCGTTGAATTGACCGGCACACGGAGGCGATGAATCATGCGGGCGTTCGTGCACACTTCCCATCCGGCACGGGTGGTCTTCGGTCACGGCACAGTCGGCGAACTCGCCGAAGAGGTAAAGCGGCTCGGCGCCTCCCGGGTGCTGCTGCTCTCCAGCCCGCCGCTGGCGGAGGCGAGCGCGCGCGTCCGCGACGCCCTCGGCGGCCTGCTCGCGGCGGAGTTCGACGGCGCCGTCATGCACACCCCGACCGACGTCACGGAGGCGGCGCTCGCCGTACTGGAGGAGTCGGGCGCCGACTGTCTCGTCTCCGTGGGCGGCGGTTCGACCACCGGCCTGTCCAAGGCACTCGCCCTGCGCACGGACCTGCCGCAGGTGGTCGTACCGACCACATACGCCGGTTCCGAGGTGACCCCGGTGCTCGGGGAGACGCGCGACGGCCACAAGGTCACGCAGTCCTCGGCCGCGATCCTGCCCGAGACCGTCGTCTACGACGTGGACTTCACGCTCTCCCTGCCCCTGCCGATGTCGATCACCAGCGGCGTGAACGCGATGGCGCACGCCGTGGAGGCGCTGTACTCCGCCGACGCGGACCCTGACACCGACCGCCGGGCCCTCGAGGCGATCTCACTGATCGGGCGGGCGCTGCCGATGCTGGCCGCCGACCCCGCGGACCGCGACGCGCGGGCCGACCTGCTGGAGGCCGCCTGGCTCGCCGGCACGTGCCTGGCCTCCGTGGGCATGGGCCTGCACCACAAGCTCTGCCACACCCTCGGCGGCAGTTTCGGCCTGCCGCACGCCGAGACGCACACCGTGATCCTGCCGCACGCCATGGCCTACAACGCGCCGGCCGCCCCCGACGTCATGCGCCGCATCGCCCGGGCGCTCGACGTGCCCGACGCCCCGACGGGCGTGTACGACCTGATCGCCTCCCTGGGCGGACCGACCTCGCTGCGCGGTCTGGGCATGCCCGAGTCCGAGCTGGGCCGCGCGGCCGAACTGGCAGTGGCGACGCCCTACCCGAACCCCCGGGAACTCACCGCCGAAGGCCTCGGCAGCCTGCTGAGCGACGCCTGGCACGACCGCCGCCCCCAGGTGACCGCCGGCACCGAGGCCGCGACGGTCGCGCTGACCCAGCAGGTGGTCGCGAGCTTCGCGCAGGCGCCCGACGCCCGCGTCCGCACCCTGCTCAGCGGCCTCGTGAGGCACCTGCATGCCTTCGTGACCGAGGAGGACGTCACCGAGGAGGAGTGGCAGTACGCGATCGGCTTCCTCACCCGGGCGGGCGAGATCACGAGCCCGACCCGGCAGGAGTTCGTGCTGCTCTCCGACACGCTGGGCGTCTCCAGCGTCGTGGACCTGCTGACCAACTCCCGCACCCCGGACACCACCCCGTCCGCCGTGCTCGGCCCCTTCTACGTCGAGGGACCGCCGGCGGCCGAGCACGGCAGCGACATCGCCGGCGGCCTGCCCGGCACCCCGCTCTGGGCGGACGTGCGCATCACCGACACGGCCGGCGCGCCCGTCAAGGACGCCGTCGTCGACGTATGGCAGTCCAACGAGGACGGCTTCTACGACGTCCAACTGCCGGAGCTGGAAGGCCCCGTTCTGCGGGCGAGGCTGCGCAGCGACGCCGAGGGGCGTCTCACCTTCTGGTCGATCCTGCCCTCGGAGTACCCGGTCCCGGACGACGGCCCCGTGGGACAGATGCTCGCCGCCGTCGGCCGCCACCCCTACCGGGCTCCGCACCTGCACTTCATGATCGACGCGCCCGGTCATCGCCGGCTCATCACCCAGCTGTTCGTGGCCGGTGGCAAGTACCTCGACAGCGACACCGTCTTTGGTGTGAAGGACCCGCTCGTCGTCGACTTCGTCCCGCAGACAGGTCCGACCCCGGACGGCCGGACCGTCGACGGCGGGGAGTGGCGCCTTCTGGACCACACCTTCCGCATCGCCCCCCTGACCCACTGAGCGAGGAAGAGCACTCATGACCCGCACCGACACCTACGACACCGACGTCCTCGTCGTCGGCAGCGGCCCCGCCGGAGGCTCGGCGGCCCTGTCGCTGGCCACCTACGGCGTTCGCACCCTCCTCGTCACCAAGTACGGCTGGCTCGCCAACACCCCTCGGGCGCACATCACCAACCAGCGCACGATGGAGGTCCTGCGCGACCTGGGCGTCGAGTCCGAGGCCCTGGCGCAGGGCAGCCCGTCCCAGCTCATGGGGGACACGGTGCTGTGCACCGCGCTCAACGGCGACGAGATCGGCCGGATCCGCAGCTGGGGCACCGGACCCGCCACCCAGACCGAGTACGCGGCGAACAGCCCCTGCGAGATGATCGACCTGCCCCAGACCTATCTGGAGCCGATCCTCACCACCAACGCGGCCGCCCGCGGCGCCAAGGTCCGCTTCGACACCGAGTTCCTGAGCCTCACACAGGACGAGGACGGGGTCACCGCACTGCTGCGCGACCGGGTCCGCGGCGACGAGTTCACCGTACGGGCCCGCTACGTGATCGGCGCCGACGGCGGACGCAGCACCGTCGCCGAGCAGATCGGCCTCCCCATGGACGGCCGTATGGGCAAGGCCGGCAGCATGAACATCGTTTTCAAGGCCGACCTCGCCCAGTACGTCGCCCACCGCCCGAGCGTCCTGTACTGGGTGCTGCGCCCCGGCGCGGCGACCGGCGGCATCGGCATGGGCCTGGTCCGCATGGTCCGGCCGTGGAACGAGTGGCTGCTGGTGTGGGGCTACGACATCGAGCAGGCGCCGCCCTCGGTCGACGAGGAGGAGGCGCGCCGGATCGTGCGCGATCTGATAGGCGTCCCCGACCTGCCGGTGGAGATCACGTCCACCTCGCTGTGGACCGTCAACCACACCTACGCCTCGGCCTATTCGTCGGGACGGGTGTTCTGCATGGGCGACGCCGTGCACCGTCACCCGCCGTCCAACGGGCTCGGCTCCAACACCTCGGTCCAGGACGCCTACAACCTGGCCTGGAAGCTCGCCATGGTGGTCCGCGGCGAGGCCGCGCCGGAGCTGCTGGACAGCTACTCGGCCGAACGCGCCCCCGTGGGGCGGCAGATCGTCGAACGGGCGAACCTCAGCCGCGACCAGTTCGGACCGGTCTTCGAGACCCTCGGTGTCGGGGCCGACAGCGACGAGCAGGCCATCAGCGAGGGGCTCGCCGCACTGCGGGCCGCCACCCCCGAGGGCGCCAAGCGCCGCCGGATGCTGGAGGACGCGATCCAGCTCAAGAACTACGAGTTCAACGCGCACGGCGTCGAGATGAACCAGCGCTACGTCTCCGGAGCCGTCCTGGCCGACGACTCCCCGATCGAGCAGGGGGACGGTGACCCGGAGTTGGTGGCGCGTCCGACGACCCGCCCCGGTGCCAAGCTGCCGCACGCCTGGCTCGTCGACGGCGGGGGCGGGAAGATCTCCACGCTCGACGTCGTCGGCAAGGGCGTCTTCACCGTCCTGACCGGGCTGTCGGGCGAGGTCTGGGAAGCGGCTGCCGAAGCCTGCCGCGAGGAACTCGGCATCCCCCTGCGCATGGTGCGCATCGGCGACGACGACACCCGCGACGCCTACGGCGAATGGAGCAGGGTGAGCGAGACGGCCGAGGACGCGGCGCTCCTGGTGCGCCCGGACGGCTACGTGGCCTGGCGCCGCGCCACCGCACCGCGGACCGCGGCGGAGGCACGGGACGAGCTGCTCGGCGCGCTGCGCCGGGTCCTGGGGCGGTGACCATGGACAAGCAAGTGGCCACGGCCGCACAGGCCCTGGCGGACGTCACCCACGGACAGTCCTTCGCCGTCGGCGGATTCGGTCTGAGCGGTGTCCCGGAGACCCTCATCGGCGCGCTGTACGAGTCGGGCGCCGGAGACCTCTCCGTCGTCTCCAACAACTGCGGCGTCGACGGACGCGGCCTCGGCGTGCTGCTCGCGGCGGGCCGCATCAGCCGGGTCACCGGCTCCTACATCGGGGACAACAAGGA
Organism: Streptomyces sp. NPDC002309; assembly: GCF_053593375.1. Classification (NCBI taxonomy): domain Bacteria; kingdom Bacillati; phylum Actinomycetota; class Actinomycetes; order Kitasatosporales; family Streptomycetaceae; genus Streptomyces; species Streptomyces sp. NPDC002309. Next base: position 6,721 of record NZ_JBSFCI010000020.1, read on the forward strand.
GTTCGCCCGCCAGTACCTCGCGGGTGAGCTGGAGGTCGAGCTGATTCCCCAGGGAACGCTCGCCGAGCGCCTGCGCGCGGGAGGCAGCGGCATCCCGGCGTTTTTCACGCCGGCCGGTGTCGGCACCCCGGTGGCGGAGGGGGGCCTGCCGTGGCGGTACGCCCCCGACGGCTCGGTCGCCCTCGCCTCACCACCCAAGGAGGTGCGCGTCTTCAACGGCGTCGAACACGTCCTGGAGCACGCCGTCACCACCGACTACGCCCTGGTACGCGCCGCCCGCGGCGACCGGCACGGCAACCTCGTCTTCCACCGCGCGGCACGCAACTTCAACCCGCTCGCCGCCATGGCCGGCAAGATCACCGTGGCCGAGGTGGAGGAACTGGTCGAGCCGGGCGAGCTCGACCCCGACGAGATCCACCTGCCCGGCGTGTTCGTCCAGCGGGTCGTGGCACTGACCCCGCAGCAGGCGGCGGACAAGGGCATCGAGAAGAGGACGGTACGCGAGCGATGAGCTGGAGCAGACAGGAGATGGCGGCCCGCGCCGCACGCGAACTGCGCGACGGCGACTACGTGAACCTCGGCATCGGGCTGCCCACGCTGGTGGCCGACTTCCTTCCGGCGGGCGTGGACGTCGTCCTGCACTCCGAGAACGGCCTGCTCGGAGTGGGACCGTACCCGGAGCCCGACGAGGTCGATCCCGACCTGATCAACGCCGGGAAGGAGACCGTGACGGTACTGCCGGGGGCGTCGTTCTTCGACTCCGCGCTGTCCTTCAGCATGATCCGCGGCGGCCACATCGACGCCGCCGTCCTCGGCGCGCTGCAGGTCTCGGCCCGCGGCGACCTGGCCAACTGGGCCGTCCCCGGAAAGATGATCAGGGGGATGGGCGGTGCCATGGACCTGGTGCACGGCGTGGGACGCGTCGTCGTGCTGATGGAGCACACCGCCAAGGACGGCAGTTCCAAGATCGTCGAGGAGTGCACGCTCCCGCTGACGGGACGGGCCTGCGTCGATCGCGTCATCACCGACCTGTGCGTCCTAGACGTCACCGAGCAGGGCCTGGAACTCGTCGAGACGGCGCCGGGCGTGACGGTGGAGCAGGTCGTCGACCTCACGCCCGTGTCCCTCACCGTCAGGAGCCCCCGATGATCGAACAACCGCGTGATGTGTACATCGTCGACGCCGTGCGCACGCCGTTCGGCCGCTACGGCGGCGCCCTGTCCGGGGTGCGCCCCGACGACCTGGCCGCCGGTGTGCTGCGTGCCCTCGTGGAGCGCAGTCCCGGCCTCGACCCGGCCCGCATCGACGACGTGCTCTTCGGCAACGCCAACGGAGCCGGCGAGGACAACCGGAACGTGGCGCGGATGGCCGTCCTGCTGGCGGGCCTGCCCGTCACCGTGCCCGGCGCCACGGTCAACCGGCTGTGCGGCTCCGGCATGGAGGCCGTCATCCAGGCGGCTCGGGCGATCGCCCTCGGCGACGCCTCCGTCGCCGTGGCCGGCGGGGTGGAGTCCATGAGCCGCGCCCCCTGGGTGCTGCAGAAGCCGGACCGGGCCTTCCCCGCGAAGAACCAGCAGCTCCACTCGACCACCCTGGGCTGGCGGATGGTCAACCCGAGGATGCCGGGGGAGTGGACGATCCCCCTCGGCGAGAGCGCGGAACTGGTCGGCGCCAAGCACGCTGTGACGCGCGAGGAGCAGGACGCCTTCGCCCTGGCCAGTCACCGCAAGGCCGCCGCCGCATGGCGCGAGGGCCTCTACGAGGGCGAGGTCGTCGCCGTCGAGGGCGTGGACCTGCCGCGCGACGAGAACATCCGTGACACCACCTCCCTGGAGGCCCTGGCCAAGCTGAAGCCGGCCTTCCTGGCCGACGGCACCGTCACCGCGGGCAACGCCTCACCCCTGAACGACGGCGCCTCCGCGCTGCTGCTCGCCGACGAGGAGGGGCTCGCGGCCATCGGCCGTGAACCGCTGGCCCGGGTGCGGGCGGCGGCGGTCACGGGCATCGAGCCGCAGTACTTCGGACTGGGGCCGGTGGACGCCATCCGCAAGGTCCTCACCAAGGCACGGGTCGACGCGGCGGACCTGCGCACGATCGAACTCAACGAGGCCTACGCGGCCCAGGTGCTGTCCTGCCTGGCCGCCCTCCCTGAGCTCGACCGGTCCGTGGTCAACCCGCGCGGTGGCGCCATCGCCATCGGACACCCGCTGGGCGCCTCCGGCGCCCGTGTCGCGGGTGCGGTCGCCCACCAGCTGGCCGCGGCCGGTTCGGGCACCGGCCTCGCGGCGCTCTGCATCGGCGTCGGACAGGCGCTGGCACTCGTGCTGGAACGCTGAGCGGGGCGCAGGGCGGTCGCTGAGCGGGGCGGGCCGGTGGCCTCCGCTCAGCCCTCGCGGCGCACGACGGCCGGGGTGGTGTCCAGGCGGGCGCGCATCACCCTGGTCAGGTGCTCCTGATGGGAGAACCCGCAGTCGATGGCCACCTGCCCGATCGGCGCCGACCCGGTGCGCAGCAACCGGCACGCGTGTTCGAGTCGAACGCCCAGCACGTACTGGTGCGGGGACTGGCCCGTACTCGCCCGGAACTGGCGGGTGAACTGACTGACGCTGAGCGAGGCGGCGGCAGCCAGGTCCGCGATCGGCAGCGGTTCGGCCAGACGCTCCCCGATGAGGTCCTGCACGGCCCCGAGCTGCCGTGCGGACAGACCGGAGCGGACCGGCGCTTTCGCCGCCGGGCGGGCGGCGTGTCGCCGGGCGAGCTGCGCGGCGAGCATGCCGGTCAGGTGGTCCACGTACGTCCGGGCCGAAGGTTCCCAGCGGCGCACCGCGACGTCCAGCGCGATCATGAGCTGTTCGGCGAGCGGGTCGGTGACACCCAGTTCCTCGGACAACTCGACCGGTTGTCCCTCGTTGGCCTCGCGCAGCGCCTGGTCGGTGAGATAGGCGTGCACCGTGTCGAGCGGGCCGCCGAGCTCGACGCTCAGCTCCCGGCCGATCGGCTGCAGGAACAGTCCACCGGCCGGAACGGTCCGCGACCGCGCGGCGCCACCCTGCCCCCGGCGGACGGTGACCGGTCCGCTGAGGTGCAGGATCAGCAGATGGGTGGGGGCGGGCCCGAACGTCGCCCGGTACGACTCTTCCTTCTGGGCGGAGAGGTAGAGGTGCTCCCACCCGAGCCCCGCGCTGCTGTACCGGGGACGCACACCGGGCAGGCGCAGCATCCCCACCGTGTCGGCCAGTCCGAGCTCTGTCACGGTGCGACCTCCTCGGGCACCACGAAGCTGGTTGAATACGCAATCATAGCGGGCGTGGTCGCGTCGGGCGCTGTCACTTTCGGGGCGGACCCCGACGTCCGCCCCGGTCACACCCGGGGGCGGACCTCCACGGCTGCCTGGTCGTAAGCGTGGTAGGAGACCGGGTCGGGCTCGATCAGCAGCACCACCCAGGAACCGCCCCGCTCCCACACCTCGTACCTCCGTGCCCCGTCCGGCCGGTACGGGGGCGTCGTGAGCGGCTCGCCCAGCCGTGCCCGCAAGAGCTCACCCGCCCGTCGGTACTCGGCCTCGAAGTCCGCCGCCGACGCCTGCGGCAGGCAGTCGGAGCGGGCGAAGAACGGGCCCTGCTGCCGCTCCCATTCCTCGGGGTCGTCAGGGTCGGCGAAGTAGGCGAACGGCATGAGCACGGAGCAGTCCGCACGGCACTGCCGGTGCTCGCACACGGCGTCGGGCCCCTCCTGGCACCCCGGCCACTCCCCGAGCAGCAGCCACCAGTCGTCCACGCCCTCCTCCCCGGCGATCGGCCACACGTCCAGCCATCCGATGACGATCTCGCCGTCGTCCTCCTCCAAGTGCCAGCCGTTGCCTGTGAACGCCTCCTCGTACGCCCGGCGGCTCCATGGCACGTCCGCGAGGGAGATCATGCGGTCCACCAGGTCGCCGTCCAGCGGCCGTCTCGTCATCGCCATGGCGCCGAAACTACTGCGGCCGGCCCCCGCTTCGGCCCTCGGCGCCGGTTTCCCGGCCCACGTCACGGGCGGCCCTCCGGGCGTCCCCACCCTCACACGACAGCCCACGCCCGCGCCGCGAGGCCGAGGCTCGCCGCCAGGCCGCCGTTTTCTACGGCCCCGTGTCGTCGCCGCCCGACGCGATGGCCGCGTCGATCAGCGTGACGGCCATGGCACGCGCGTGCGCGGCGGGTGCGGTGCTGTTGAGCGCGGTGCCCCGCGCCGCCGCGCCGTCATAGAGGAGCGCGAGCTGCTCCCCGAGTTCCTCCGGCCGGTGGGCTCCGGCCCGGCGGGCGAGGTCGCCGAGCCTTCGGGCGAACTCGGTCTTGTGGGCGGCCGCGAGGCGGTGGGCCGGGTGCTCCGGGTCCGGGATCTCGACCGCCGCGCTCAGGAAGGGGCAGCCGCGCAGTGGCCGGCCCGACACGGAGGGGCGCTGGTCGAAGACGGCGATCAGTTGTTCGCGCGGGGTCGACCCGTCCTCCGCCGCGCCGGTGGGCAGCAGATCGTCCTCGAGGCCGCTCAGGTAGGCGTGGACCAGCTCGTCCTTGCCTGCGAAATGCGAGTACAGCGTGCGCTTGGAGACATCGGCGACCTTGGCCAGCTGGTCCATGCCGGTCGCGTTGACCCCTTGGGCGATGAAGAGTTCGGTGGCCGCCTTCAGGATCCGCTCGCGGGCGCCACGACCGCGGCGGCGTACGGGGGAGGGCGTGGTGCTCATGCGGTAAAGGATACCGATCGTTTTACATAGGCGGGGTCCTTCGCTAGGGTCGAAGGCGTAAGTAAACCGATCGGTGTGGTTAAGGGTCGGAAGGATCCCCACCACCCCGCCTGTTCTGGAGCAACGGTCATGTCCTCATCCCCGGCGGCGGGCGGCGCCGCCGAAGCCGCGACGCGGCGGTCGATGTCCGAAGCAGGTCGTCCCGGGCGCCGCAGGCCGCCTTCGGGACTCGTGCTCGCCGTGCTGGCGACGTCGGTGTTCCTGTCCGCGCTGGACGCCTTCATCGTCAATGTCGCGCTGACACCCATCGGCCAGGGCGTGGGGGAGACGTCGCTGTCCAGACTGAGCTGGATCCTCAACGGCTACGCGATCGTGTACGCGGCCCTGCTGGTCCCGGCGGGCCGGCTGGTCGACCGCTACGGCCACAAGGCCGGCTTCCTGCTCGGACTGGGCGTGTTCACCGCGGCCAGCCTGGGCGCCGCCCTCAGCGGCGACCTGTGGGTGCTGGTCGCCTTCCGTTTCCTGCAGGCGGCCGGGGCGGCCGTCCTCACCCCCGCCAGCCTCGGCCTCGTGCTGGTCACCGCGCCGCCCGCGAAGGTCACCCGCCATGTGCAGATCTGGGCGGCGAGCGGATCGCTGGCCGCGGCGGCGGGTCCCGTGGTCGGCGGCCTGCTCGTCCAGGCGGCCTGGCAGTGGATCTTCCTGCTCAACCTGCCGATCGGGATCACCGCCCTGGTCATGGCCGCGCGACTGCTGCCCGCCGGACGCCAGGGTGCCGACACCCGCCTGCCGGACCTGCTCGGCGGAGCGCTCCTGGTGGTCGCGATCGGTGCGCTGGCGCTGGGCCTGGTCCAGGGGCCGGAGTGGGGCTGGACCGCCGGGAGCACCCTCGCCGCTTTCGCGGTCTCCGCGGCCGCGCTGGTCCTGTGCCTTCGGCGCTCCGCCCGCCATGCCGTACCGGTCGTCGACCTGACCCTGCTGCGCGATCGCGTGTTCGCCTCGGCGAACGTCGCCGCCGTGCTGTTCTACGCCGCCTTCGCCATGCAGCTCCTCGGCATCACGCTGTGGCTGCAGCAGGTGTGGCACTGGTCCGCGATCGAGACTGGTCTCGGTGTCGCCCCGGGTCCCGCGATGGTGATCGTGGCCGCCGCGCTCGGCCGCCGCCTGGCAAGCAGGGTGCCGACCGGGATCGTCGCCGCCACGGGCGCGGCGCTTGTCGCCTTCGGCGCCGTCTGGGTCGCCGCGCGCGCGAGCGGCTCCCTGGACTACGCCGTCGACCTCCTGCCCGGCTGGCTGGTCGCCGGGGTCGGCGTGGGCCTCGCCCTCCCGACCCTGATCTCCTCCGCCACCTCCGGCCTGCCCAGGGACCGCAGCGCCACCGGCAGCGCGGTCGTCACCACGTCCGGCCAGATCGGCACCGTGCTCGGCGTGAGCACCCTGGTCGCCATCCTGGCGGCGACGGGAGCCGGAGGTCCCGCGCACTCCTTCTCCCTCGCCTGGTGGACCTCCGCCGGCGTCATGACCGCCAGTGGGCTCGCCGCCCTGGGCCTGACACCCCGCCGTCACCCCGTGACCGCCCCGGCCGGCTGACGCGGCCCGTCGTCGACGACGAAGGCGGAGCCCGGCCGCACCCGGCAGGAGGCGTGGCGAGGACGACTGCCGGTGCGGCCCACCCGGCGCCTGGCGGCGCGCAGGAGCCGTGGCCGAGAACGGGGACGGTCGACCCGCAGGGAGCGAGCGCCTCCGGAGCGGGCCGGGGGCCTCACACGGCCTTTCCCGGGCGCCGTCCCCAGACGGTGAGCATGCCGGCCGACAACGCGGCGCACACGTCGGAATCGAGGTAGCGGACCGCCTCGTCGATGCCGGCGTCGTCGACCAGGCCGGTGGCGAGCATGGCGGCCCTGCTCCGCTGCCAGGTGTCCGCCCAGAACCGGCTCAGCGGGCTGCCCGGCAGCAGCGGGGGCACGTGGATCTCGGCGGCGACGTGCCTGAGACCCGCGTCCCGCAGCAGAAGCGGATACGACGGCACCCAGGAGACGTCGGTGCCGATGGTGGCCCGCAGCCCCTGCCACATCGCCCGCATCATCGTCGTGTAGGGCGCGCCCGGCGTCCGGTCGCTCGTCAGGTCGACGGCGTCGCTGAGCACCAGCACACCACCCGGCTCGACGAGTTCCGCCAGTGCCGCGATCAGGCGCTCGTGGCCGGGCAGGTGCATCAGGACGAAACGGGCGTGCACGAGGCGGAAGCGGCCGGGCGCGAAGTCCGGGGCGGTGATGTCGGCCTCCAGGACGTCGAGCCCGGGTACGGGGCGTTCGCGGAGGAACCGTACGTCGCGGTCCACGGCGAGCACGCCGGCCACCCCGGCCTCGTCCAGCAGCCGACGGGAGACCGTGCCCGTGCCGGCGCCCACGTCGAGGCAGCGCCAGCCGGGCCCGGCACCGAGTGCTCGCAGACGCGCCATGGTGATGTCGTCGTAGGCGAGGGCGCCGAGGTCGATGCGCTCACCCTCGCCCGCCTGCTCGGGACGGAAGACCGCCTCCCCGTAGCGCCCGGCGCCTTCCCCGGCGTCCCCACCCGTGTCACCGCGCGCCTTCATCGGCGGACCTCCTCTCGTCGTCGGGGCGGCACCGGGCGACCTGCCGGATGTCCGGCCGACCGGCCGAAGGCGCCTGTCCTGCGGCTCCGCGCCGCAGCCGCACCGAATCCTCCACCGACTGCCGCCCACGCGGCCGAGACGCGCCGCGCTCGACATATATTTGAGTGAACAATCCAGAATCGGTTAGGGTGGGGTACATGGCGCGCAATCGGGAGTTCGACGTCGACACGGCGGTGGGCCGGGCGATGGATCTGTTCTGGCGCCGCGGCTATGCCGCGACGTCACTGCAGGACCTGCTCGGGGAGATGTCGATCGGCAGTGGAAGCCTGTATGCGGCGTTCGGCTCGAAGGAGAAGCTCTATGCCCGCGCCCTGGAGCGCTACTGCTCCGAGTACGGGCAGGGTGTCGCCGACCGGCTGGAGAACGCCACCGACGTGCGGTCCGCGGTGCGGGGCGTCCTGCTGGAGATGATCGAGGCGGACGTCGCCGAGCCCGAACGCGGCTGCCTGGTCGTCAATGCCGCCACGGAGCGCGGCGACGATCCGGCCACGGCCGACACGGTCGCGACCGCTCTGAGGCTGCTGGAATCGGCCCTGGCCGGCGCGTTGGAGCGGGCGAAGGCGCGCGGTGAGCTGTCGTCCGACAAGGACCCGGCGGAGCTCGCCCGCTTCCTCACCACGTTCGTCCAGGGTCTGCGTGTCGTGGGCAAAGCCCGGCTGGGCCGGTCCTTCGTCGAGGACGCGGTGTCGACGGCATTGCGCGCCCTGGACTGATCGACTCGCCCGGCGTGTCACGGTCACCGGTTCGGCGGTGTTCCGGTGGCCTGGAACGCGGGCGCCGCCTACGTTCATTGTGTATCAACCAATCCAGAAAAGGGTCACCATGGAACTCCATCTCAAGAACAAGGTCGCCGTCGTCACCGGAGCCGGCAAGGGCATCGGCCTGGCGACCGTCGAGGCATTCGGGCGCGAAGGCGTCCATGTCGTCGCGGGCAGCAGGAGCGTGACGCCCGAACTCGAGGTCCTCCGCGACAAGTACGGCGTCACCGTCGTGACCGTCGACCTGGCGACGCCGGACGGAGCGGACACACTCGTCCGGCGTGCCGTCGCCGAACGGGGCGGACTCGACATCCTCGTCAACAACCTCGGTGCTACGGACGCCCGGTCCAGCTTCCTGGAGGTGGACGACGCGGAGTGGCGGCGCGTCTTCGACGTCACCTTCTTCAGCGCCGTACGGGCGAGCCGCGCGGCGCTTCCGCACCTGCTGGAGGCGGGGGACGCCGCCATCGTCAACATCAGTTCGATCAACGCCCGGCTGCCGTTCCCCATGGTCGTGGACTACTCCGCGGCGAAGGCGGCACTGACGAACCTGACCAAGTCCCTCTCCGAGGAGTTCGCGCCGCGCGGCGTACGCGTCAACGCCATCGCCCCCGGTCCGGTCCGCACCCCCTTCTGGACGGCGCCGGGCGGCTTCGCCGACGTGATCGCGGCGTCCGCCGGCACCACCGCGCAGGAGGCCATCGACGTGGTGGCCCCTCAGATGATGGGCATCTCGACCGGCCGCGTCACCGAGCCGCAGGAGGTGGCCGACCTGACGTTGTTCCTCGCCTCGCCCGTCTCGGGCAATGTCACCGGCACCGAGTTCCTCATCGACGGGGGGCAGAGCAAGACCATCTGAGCCGACGGCCCGCGCCGTGCCGCCCTCCGCCCAGGAGTTGCCGCCTGTCGCGGGCGTCCTCTTCGGCGCCTGCTCAGTGGCCGCGCCGGACGGCGTCACTGCCCGAGGCGGGCTGCCCCGCCGCCCGCCGGGCGGGAGCGCGCCGCCGGTAGACGCCGGGGCTGACGCCGAACTCCCGCTTGAAGGCGCGGTTGAAGGCGAACTCGGAGCTGTACCCGACCCGCTCGGCCACGGCTTGGAGCGGGGAGTCGTCGTGGCCGCGGAGGATCCGCCCGGCCGTCGTCATCCGCCACCACGTCAGATACGCCATGGGCGGGCGCCCGACGAGTTCGGCGAACCGCCGGGAGAACGCCGACCGGGACGCGCCCGCCCGTCGGCTCAGCCCCTCGACGGTCCAGGCGGCCGCGGGATCGGCGTGCATGTCCTGGAGCGCCGAGCCGACCGTCGGATCGGCGAGCGCGGCGGCCCAGCCGCCGGTCTCGCGCGGGGCGTGATCCTGGTACCAGGCACGCAGGATGTAGAGCAACATCGTGTCGAGCAGCGCGGGAATCGCCGCGTCGGTGCCCGGTCGGCGTTGGTCCAGCTCGTCGCCGAGCAGGTCGACGACCGAGTTGAGCGCCGTGCGACCGCCCACCCGGCGCGGGAGGTGGATGACGTCGGGGAGTTCGGCGAGCAACGGGTGCGCGGCAGCCCGGTCGAGATGGTACGAGCCGCACATCAGGAGCGTGAGGTCGCCCGTGGCGTCGGGCGCCGACACCCAGGTGTCGTCCATGTCGGGCGCGACCTCGACGAGCGCACTGTCGGTCGCGTCGGCCAGGGCGATCTCCCGCCCGTGCGGAACGAGGACGACGTCTCCGGCCCCGAGGGGAACCGGGTCCGACCCCTCGCGCAGCAGCCAGCAGCGCCCCTGGAGGACGACATGGAAGCCGATCTCTCGGGTGACCGGAAACCGCAGTCCCCATGGGGCCGTGCGGCGGGTGCGCGCGGCATGGGGCCGCCCGGTGCGGATGACGGAGACCGCGTCGCTGACTACGTCCATACGCCGAGCGTACAGCCGGTCCTGCATCGGTAGGACGAATGGATAAAAAATCGCCACTTCCAGTCATGGATCATCCAACATGATCTTCATAGGCTGCGTATCAGCGAAGCCAGTCCGACGAGTACGGGAAGAAGCGAATGCCGGCCACCACCCCCCATGCAAGCGACCCCGACGGCCTCAGTGGCCTGCGCGCCCTGGTCACCGGAGGCACCCGCGGAATCGGCGCGGCGATCGTCGAACGGCTCACCCGCGCCGGAGCGAGCGTGGCCTACAGCGCCCGCACCGCCCCGCCGCCCGACGGCCTGACGGAGCTGTTCGTCGAGGCCGACGTCAGCACGCCCGCGGGCGTCGAAGCGATCACCCGGCACGTGCACGAGCGGCTGGGCGGCGTGGACATCCTCGTCCACACCGTCGGCGCGGACGGCGGGCAGCACGTTCCACTGCTGGAACAGTCCGACGACATCTGGCAGTTGGTGATGGACGTCAATCTGTTCGCCGCGGCACGGCTCGACCGGGCGCTGGTTCCCGGCATGGTGGAGCGCGGGAAGGGGGCCGTCGTCCATGTCTCGTCGCTGTCCCGCTCGATACCGAACCCGAACCGGGTGCCCTACGGCGCGGCCAAGGCGGCGCTGAGCCACTACAGCAAGGGTCTCGCCCACGAGGTGGCGCCCTTCGGCGTCCGGGTCAACAGCCTGACCCCCGGTTTCACCGAGAGCTCATGGGGCCGCTCCTTCGTGCAGGCGCTCGCCGACCGCGCGGGCACCGGCTACGACGAGGCGCGCGACCGACTCCTGACGGACATCGGGGTCCCACTGGGCCGACCGGTCCGCCCGGAGGAGGTCGCCGACCTGGTCGCCTTCCTGGTCTCCGACCGGGCCTCGGCGATCGTGGGCGCCGAGCACGTCATCGACGGCGGCAGCAAGCCGACCGTGTGACCCACCGACACGAAAGACATGAGGAGAAGAACATGACGACCACGGCCCCCCGGATCATCCGGCGCTACTTCGAGCTCGCCGCCGCACCGGACACCGAGGCGTACTTCGCCCTGTTCGCCGACGACGCCGTCGTCGAGGACGAGGGCAAGGAGTACGCCGGTATCGACGCCGTCCGGGCCTGGCGCACCGAGGTGCCCCTCGTCCGGTACACGATCACCGACCTCGAACCGGACGGTGCGGGAATGGTCGTGACCTGCACGGTCGCGGGCGACTTTCCGGGCAGCCCGGTCGCCGGTCTGAGGTTCCACTTCGAGGAGTTCGACGAGGAGCATGTGCGGACTCTGCGCATCCGCCCCTGAGGGCGAGCCGTGCCGCTACCGCTTCACCCGGCCGCGCACCGCGAGGGCGGCGAGGCCGAGGAGGGCGGGTTCGACGATGCGGGAGGTCATCTCGATGTAGGTGCCGACGACGGTCAGGTCCTGCCCGGAGGAGCGGAAGACCACCGAGTTGATCACCACCCTCGCGGCCTTCTCGAACCTCCCGGCCGACAGACGCCGGCCGTACGGTCCTCGCGGCGCCTCGGGCTCCGCCTTCTTCGTCGTCAGGGAGATGCTGGTGCCGGTGACCCGCCCGGTGCTCCTCGGACTCGGGTCGTCCTGCGGCACGCCCCACAGCACCATCGCCAGCACCGTGGCCACCATGGCCAGCAGCAGCCAGCCGACCGCGCGCGCGGCCCGCAGGCCGTACCCGGACGCCGCCCAGTACAGGAGGAGAAGCCCCCGTTCCCCCCGGGGTGTCTCGGGGTCGTGTCGCCGCATCTCCATCTCGCCGTAGTAGAAGTCGGCCGCGCCCGGTTCGTTCTTCCCGTCCTCGAGGGCCTTGCGCAGCTGCCGGTACACCGGCGCCAGGACCGCCGGCCGGCGTACCTCCGTGCCCGGTGGCGCGGACGTCCAGCCGTGGGCCCCGGGCCGGGCGGCACGCCAGTGGTGCTCCTCGGCCAGGGTCCGCCGGCGCGTCCAGCGCACCGGACGCCACCCCTGAAGCCGTATCCCCGGCGGGGCCGGCAGGAGGGGGCACCGGCCTTCGAGCCTCAGCTGGTCCAGGTGCACGGTCTCCACGAACAGACAGCCGGTCAGGTCCACGTCGGCGAGCACCAGGTGCGCGGCGTCGGTTCCCCGGAGGGAGGTGACACGCACCCGTGGGTCGGTGAGACCGCACTCGTCGATCTCCGTACCGTCGTCCGCGACGAAGGGACGGGAACGGGCGGCGACACTCACGGGGAACTCCAGGACGGCGTCACCGAGGTCCACCTCCGCGTGGCGCAGGCGCAGCGCCGCCGTCGACCCCCATCTCGTCTGGCGGCAGCGCACGGCCTTCGCCACCGCCTCGATCGTCACCGCGGACCGGAAGTCGGCCCCGGACAGGTCGAGCACGCCCGCGAACACCAGGGGGCCGAGCCGTGCCGTGCGCTCGAAGGTCGCCTTGCGGAAAGTGACGTCACCCCGGATGTCGGCCCGGTGGAACTCCACGTCGCCGCCGATCACCGCCCCGGTGAACGCCCCGCCCGTGGCGAAGAGGGCGTCACCGAAGGACACGTCCTGACCCATCGTCGCCCCGACGAAGCAGGCCTCCTGACGAAAACGCGCGCCGTCGAACCAGGCCGTGCGCGAGATGTTCGCCCTGTCGAACCGGGCGTCCTGCTCGAACGTCGCCCCGTCGAACCAGGCCGTCCCCGCGACGGACGACCCGACGAAGCCGGTCACCTCCTTGAACACGACGCCGGTGAACTCGGCGTCCCCGCCGACGGTCAGCCCGTCGAAGACGGCACGGCCGCCCACCTCCTCGACCTGGAAGCGCAAGGCGGCCCCGATCGCGGCCCCGCGCAGCCAGACTCCGGCGCGCATCTCCACACCGTCGAACCAGGCGTCCCCCGCGACCTCCGTCTCCCCGAACCGGGCGTCCGACCGGAACCCCGTCCCACGGAAGCAGACGCCGCCGTCGAAGCGCGCCTTCCCGAATGAGCACACGCCGGTGAAGTCCACCTGGTCGAACTGCGCGTCGCCGCTGAACCACGCCTCGTCGAACTCGGCGCGCCCCACGCGAGGCCGTCCCGTCGCCGGATCACGCAGGGCGGTGAGCAACTCGGCCAGGAGGCCGTGGGTGAAGGGTGTGCCGCGGTGGTCGAGATCGGCGCCGGGCGCCAGTGCGGCGTGGTGGGCGGCGCGCTCGGAGACACCGAGATGTGCCAGGCACGCCGCGTACGGTTCCGTTCTGCGGCCGCGACACCGGCCGGTGACGCCTACGTGGTCGCACTGCGGCCAGTCGGGGACCTGGGACGGCGTGGTGTCCGATGGTGAGGTGATGGCCTGCTCCTTCGGCGGACGCGTCTCGCTGCTCACGTACCGTTCGGCCGTGGCGTCTCAGGGGGCGATGAGGGTGACGACCTTGCGGTCCGCGCGGTTCGGGCCCTCGGCCACCGCCTCCACGACCCATCTGCCGGGCCCTGCCTCCAGTTCCGCCCGGAACAGCTCCGGCGTGGTCGCGGTGAAGACGACGGGCTGTCTGGCCGGCCGCCCGACGCGCCACATGAACGCCCGGACGTTCCGCTCCCGGAGACCGGCTCCCACGACCGAGGCCTCGAACGGCTTGCCCGCGGGGGCCACTTCGGGGGCGTAGAGAGCGATCTGTTCGTCACCGGCGAGCATGCCACCCACCGGGTTCCCCTTCCGGACGGCGTCGAGGACCTCCCCGACAGCGGCGGCACCCGCCATGTCGCCGTTGCGGTACTCGGTCCAGAGCATCGCCGCCCCGTCCTGGACCGCCCACTCCGCGACGGCCGACTCGCGCGGCACGGTCCCGTCGCCGGGAGAGAGGAGGCTGTCGTCGTGCCGTCCGACCAGCCGTGAGCCGTCGGAGGAGAGCCCGACGGTCCGGACCGTGGGGAACGCCGTGCTGCCCACGCAGTACACCTGGTAGGGAAGGCGGCCGTCGGCGTCGGTGTGCCGGTGCGCCTCACGCGCCTCCTGGAACCTCCGGTGGAAGGACACCGCCTCCTCGACCAGAGCGCCCGGCAGGTCGGGAACGGGATACCGGCTGTCGGCGACGGTCCGCAGACGGCTCTTCCCCTCGACGCGGACCGCGTCGTAGACCGGCAGCAACTGGGCCACCGACGGCAGGGTGAGGGCGAGGTCGCGCAGAGCCTCGTTCAGCATGCGGGCGTCCGCGCCCAGTCCGTCGTCGTCCCCGATCGCGTGCCCGGTCAGGAGCCGGACGGCCTGAGCCAGGCCCTGCTGAGGCGTTCCCAGGGTGACCAGCGCTCGGGCGGTCTCGCGCCCGCCCGAGCACTCCAGGTAGTGGCGGCCGACGAGCCCTCCCGTGGAGTGACACACAAGGATGACCTTCGGCTCGTCCGTACGGTCCGGGTAGTGCCCGTGCACCTGCTCGCGCCACCGCGCCAGCGCCCCCTGCACCCGTGCCTCGAGCTGCCCGGCGACCAGGCGGTGGGACAGACGCCAGTCGTACGGGAACGCCATGTACTGGCCGTCGACCGGGGCGCCGAGCGCCGCGCGGACGTCGGGGTACCCCATGCAGGAGAGGAGCCCTGGCATCGAGTCGGGCACGGTGAGCAACTCGTCCGCCGTCAGCCGGAAGCGCTCGTCCGGCAGCTCGTCGCCGAGGCCCGGGGGGAGGGCCAGATCGGCCGGCGCCGGTGCGGAAGGTCCCGAACCGAGCAGGGCGTTGCCGTACTCGTCCCAGATGTCCCTGCCGTCCCGGCGCAGCCTGCTGCCGAGAAACCCCGGCACGAAGACCACGAGATCGTGCTCCACCGCGTTCACCTCCGTCACACGCGCGTACGCGTCGCCATGCCTTGGTCCCGCCCCGTCAGACGGTTCGGGCGCCCGCCGCCCCCTGGTGCCGATGCGCCGACCGGTCCTCGGACACGAAGCAGTCCTGAGGCAACCGGATCAGGTCGCACCGGTCGTTTCCCTGGAGCGCCACCACCAGGCCCTCCGGATCGAGAGCGGCGTCCACGGCGAGCACGCCGTATCCACGCCACGGGACGCCGTCCTCGTGCAGCCACCTCCTGGCCGCCACATCCCAAGCGCGGAGTGCCGTCCTCTCGTCGCACACCAGCAGCACGGGCCGCTCCGGGGAACCGGCGAAAGCGAGCCCGGTGACCTTCCCGCTCTCGCCCGGAAGCCGCCTCGGGGCCAGGCCGAGGCCGGCCGAGCAGTCCTTCACGTAGACGCCGCCGTCCACCCAGGCCAGCACGGGAAAGGACTCCTCGTCCTCAGGGTCGTACCGTTCCCCCAGTGCCAGATGGGCCGGGCGCACGGACGTGATGGGGTGTTCGACCCTGGGACGCCCCTCGCCGTGCCTCCACAGCCGCAGTTCGTCGCTGAGGTCGGCGGCCAGCCAGTACGTCCCGTCCCGCATGACCCTGGCGTCGATTCCGCAACAGTGCAGCCCGGCCCAGGTGGGCGTTCCCGTGCGCCAGCCGCCGGAGGCGTCGACCGGCATGTCCGCGTGGACGATCCGCCCACCGTCCGGGACACAGATCCGCAGCCTCGCCGCGGCGGGGTCGACGGCGAGCCCGAGGGCCGGGACGCGTTCCCCGGCGTCTCCCTCCAGCCCGAGATCGTGCCGCGCCTCGACGGACAGGTCCTCGGACAGCCGCCACATCCGTACGGTGCGCTCCGCCGCGGCGACCACCACCCACCCGCCCGCGGCGTGCACCGCGCCCACCGCGGTCACCGGCTTCCGGTGGGTGAGGACCGTGACCGGAGCCGACGCCGCGGCTCCCGGGGCCGGCCGCGACACCAGGACGTCGTCGCCCCAGGTGCGGCACAGGAGCGGCGCCCCCTGAGGCGCCTGTGCCAGGGCCACCGCCGGTCTCTGGTTGCCCGGCCGCCGGAGGGTTCCGTGTCCCGCCCTGAGCGCGGCAGCCACATCGAGCATGCGGATGTCAGGGCCGTCGGCCACGGCGAGCAGACCCTGTCCACCGGGTTCGAAGGCCATGGCGCCGTCCCGTGGTGCCGCCAACTGGAACGCCGCTTCCCGTCGTCGCGGCCCCTCGACGTCCCAGACGCGGACGGTGACCGCTTCGTAGCCGGCGAGGAGCAGATCGTCTCCATGACGGCCGAAGGCGAGGCCCCGGGCCGGGGACGCGAGTTGACGCACGAGCCGTACCGTGGGCGGGGCGAGCGGCGCCGCCGGGTCCGTCTCGCAGCGCCAGACGCGTACATGGTGTCCGTCGGCGACGGCGATCCAGCCGTGGACCGCCTCGCCCCGCGCTCCCTCTGCCCGTGACCCGTTCCCTGTCCCGGAGATCGCCGTGGCGGCCAGGGCGGGCGCGTCGAGTCCGCCGAGGTCCGTCCGCGCGTCGAGGAGGCCGTCGGCTCCCCTGATGCCCCTGTCGACCTCGAACAACTCGGCGCGGCTCCCTGCGGCCAGTACGAACAGGCGCGACTGCAGCCGCAGTGCGGCGAGCCGCTGGACGTCCATCGCGCGGATGTCCGTCAGGTGGGTGCCCTCACGGGGCATCCCGCCCTTCCAGGACCACATCCACATCCGCCGTCCGTCCGCCGCGAGAACGACGGTCTCCGAGGCCCGTTCTGCCGCGGCGAGGGCTCGCACGGCGCCGCCCCAGCGATAGACGTGGTCGGGCGGACGGGAGCCGGAGTTCCAGAAGTACACGGCCCTGTCGTCGCGGGCGACGGTGGTCCAGTGCGGCCCGGCCCCCACCTCCCTGACCTCGGTCAGGGCGCTCCCTCGCTCGTCCGACGATCCGCGGGTACGGCGGGTCAGCAGCCGTGTGCCCGACTCCGGGTGCAGGACGAGGACCTCGCCGCGCCCGCCCGCGGTGAGCGTGTCGCCCTGCACGAGCTCCGCCGCCCCCGTGGGGGCACGCCAACTCAGCGCCCTGGCCCCGCCCAGGGGAGCGGCACGGCGCCATTCCAGGGGGTCCGGGCTACGGTCGGTCCAGTACTCCTGCCACGGCAGGAAACCGTCGGTCGCCGCCGGTGTCCGGTAGGCGCCGTCCCGGTGACTGACGAAGGCCGTCGCCCTGAGCAGGGCCTTACGGGACAGCAGAGCCGCCGCGGGCAGCGGGAAGGACGACTTGCCGAACCAGCCCGCGACCCGTCCGTACAGGGCCGCCTCGTCGCAGGTTCGCGCGAGCCCGGCGGCGAGCGGCAGCATGACGTCCGGATCGGTCCTCAGAAGGAACGTCACGTCCTCGAACAGCGCCCGCAGTTCGTCGGGCCCGGCCTGCGCCGCGTGCGCACCCAGATAGCCGGAGGTGTACTCGTCCGCGTCGCTCCAGTCGTCCCCGGTGTGGGCGCGAAGCGCCGCCACGACCTTCCGGTGGGCGCCCTGGGTGTCGAGTCCGGCACCGGTCAGGAAGAACTCGCCGTAGCTGGGATGGGCCAGTTGACAGGTCGAGAAGCCCGCTCCGGTGCCGCGCGGAGCGCTCTGCGAGGCGACTATCCCACCGCCGGCTCTCTGACACACCTGCCGCAGATCACCGAGAGTGATCTCGGAGGTGCCCTCGTTCCGCAACGCGTTGGCCATCGACAGCCAGGTCCTGCCAGGCGGCAGACCGGGCCCCTGGAGCACGGCCAGGGCACGCAGGACTTCGTGCGCGCGCTCCGCACCGGGCTGCGCCGTGAGGTGGTCCACCTCCTCGGCCAGGCGTCTGTGCAGATCCATGCCGCCGGACCGCATCCAGGAGGACAGCTCGTCCTCGGTGACGACCCGTGGCCGGCGGGCGAGTTCCGCCGCGGCCAGACGGGCCACCAGGAAGGAGCCGTGACTGCCCGCCGCGATGCGCCCGGCGGTCCAGTCACGGGCGTCCTCGCTCCCCTGCCCCTGGTAGGGGGAGCCTTCCCCGTCGAGCACCGAAAGCGCCATGTCCGTGATGCTCCCGCGCGTCTCCTCGTCGTCCCCGAGGACCACGGGACCGACGCTCTGGTCCAGCGTCTCGAGCAGCGACTCCTCCTCGGCGGGCGCGGCGGAACGCCTGCGGGGCTGGGCTCGGGTGCCGACGACGACGCGGACGCCGGGAAGGCCGGACAGCGGGTTCAGCAGGTGCCGGGCGATGTCGTGGGCCTGATCCGGGAGCGCCTCGTCGAGCGCGTCGAAGAGCAGGTTCACGGAGCCGGCCCGGGAGACCAGGTCGTCGACAGCGCCGCAGCACTCTTCCGCGCTGACCGGCCCCTCCGGCCGAGCGGTCATCTCCTGGAAGTGCGACAGCACCTGCCACAGCGCCGTGACCAGCGAGTGGACCGAGTGGCCCTTGCAACTCAGCGCCGCGTGCACGGTGCCCGTGCGCGGCAGTGTCGAAGGGTCGGTCTCCGGGCCGAGCGTCTCCCGCCACTCCGGAACCGAGGTCAGGGCGAGACGGCCGAGCAGAGCGGTCTTCCCCGCCCCCGCCAGGCCCGTCACCACGAGCAGCCCCCTGGGGTGCGTGTCCATCCACCGCACGATCCGGGCCAGGGCACGCTGCCGGCCCGCGAAGTGACGGCTGAGATGGCTGTCCTTCTCCAAGCCGAACTGCTCGGCCTCCGCCCAGGGCGCGCGCCCGACCAGCGTCGCGGGTGTGTAGACGCGCCGCTCACCGTCGCGGAAATGGGGGTTGACCAGGAAGCTGTTGGGCAGCGAGCGCACCTCCGTGCACCCCGGTCGCTGTGCGGGCTCGTCGAGACCGGAGGCGGCCGCTTCGGCGTCCACGGCGTCCCGGAGGTACGGGAGAGGCAGATAGAGGGCCGAGGGGTCGAACGGGCGGGCATGGTCCGGCGCCACGAAGTCCGGCTTGGACAGCGCCTCCTTCAGCCACCTCACCCAGCGGCCCTCGGGAACCTGCGCGTCGACCCCCGAGGTGCCGATGACGGCGAAGCCGACCCGCCGGTTCTGCCGCGCCCGGTCCACGCTGGTCCGCTCCAGGTCCAGCGCGTGGCGCAGCGCGGCACCGAGATGGCTGTGGGAGGAGCACGCGTCCACGACGAGAAGGGTGTCGGTCTCGCAGTCGGGGCGCAGCAGACGGTCCACGAGATCCGTCAGGGCGAGAGCCGACCCGGGTGCGAACCGGCCGGATTCCCAGGAGTCGCCGCAGGCGAGGAAGTAGCCCTCACGCCCGAGGTGGTGACCGTGTCCCGTCCAGTAGAGGATCTTCCGCTCGGCGTCGTGCGCGAGGAAGTTCTCCAGGCCGTCCCAGAGCTGCCGACGGCTGGTGCCGCCCGCGTCGACGGCGCGGCAGTCCCCGAAGCCCAACCGGTCACGGGCGATCGCGGTGAACTCGTCGCGGACGTCCGCCAGGTGGGGCCGCCTCAGTTCCTGCCGCCTGCTCCGGTCGGGATGCGCGTAGTCGGACACCGCCACGGTGCCCACCAGCGACGAGGACCGCCGAGCGGACCTGACAAGCGACAGGTTGGTTGCCACATCGCTCCGTATCATGGTGATGTCTGCGATCACAGCGCCGTTCTCTGCACAACAGAGTTTACGTGAGGGGGAGTTGAGGATGAATCGGGACAGGTTCACGGTCGTCGGCCGGGAGACCGGGTGCCACATCTTCGAGGGCGACGGGACCCGTCCCATCCTGGAGGAGAACGTCCACGTCAAGTACCGGCCGCAGCGCGTGGAGTTCCCGGCGGAGATCGGCGAGTGGCGGCACGCCGTCGAGGCGGAGGAGCAGCGCAGGGCGGCACGCGGTCTGCCGCACCGCTGGAACAACGACCGCTTCGCCGTCGAGCGGGTGGTCGTGGCCCGCACCCACCTGGCCGAGGAGCCCGTCGTCACGCTCTCCCTGCAGGACGCCGACTACTACGACTTCCTCACCACCTCCCTGAACCTGGAGCGCCGGCAGGACAACGGCCAGACCCTGCGCGAGCAGTACCTGGAGAGTCAGGACCCGGCTCACGCGCCCGCGTGGATGAACTGCAGTTTCGGCGTCAACGTGGCCGTGGAGACCGGCAGGGACGGCAAGATGCTGTTCTCGCGGCGCAGCGCCCACGTGGCCGGGCCGAACAGTTCACGGTGGAACTCGTCCGCCAACGAGGGTCTGGCCCGCCATCACGACCTGCCCGCGGACGGCAGCCCGGTGAGTCTGCACGCCGTGGCCCGGCGGGCTCTGCACGAAGAGCTCGCCGTCCATGCCACCGACACGCTCGACCTCGAACTTCTCAGCTTCGGCCTGGATCTGGACAACCACCAGTGGGCCGGCTTCTTCCGCGCGGTACTGCCCGACCTCGACGAGGAGAGCCTGCGGCTGCGCTGGACACGGGGCATCGCCGACAAGTGGGAACACGACCGCTTCGACTTCGTGCCCGCCACCGCGGCCTCCGTGCTCGGCTTCATCGCGGACCGGCCGAAGGACAACTGGACCCCCTGCGCGCCGGCGCTCTTCTATCTCGCCCTGGTACGCGGTGCCGTACGGCGCGACGGCGGGGATCCCGCCGCCCGCTTCAAGGTCGAGAAGGCCGAGCAGGAGGTCACCGAGGGCAGGAACCTGTGAGCGGGTCCGTCGCGCTGTCCACCTGCCGCCGAAGCCTGTAGCCGCTCGTGGCTGCGCGAGCCCGGCTCCGCGCGGCGGACGGTGGTCGGCTGTCGGCCCTGAGGGCAGAGCAACCGCTCGTCGCGCGGCTCCGGCTCGCCGGCGAGTGGGTGCTGCACACGGATGTGCCCCACGTCGCGGCGGCGGACCTCGCGACGGGCCGGGCCCACCGAGCGTCGATGGAACCGATCCACCGGGCCTGCCCGATGTCGTCCCCGTCGGTGACGCAGCGGTTACGGCGGGCGACGTGCGAACGGTGTCGAGTGTGCCGGTGAAGGCCTGCTCATGGGTTCCTCGATCACGGTCGGTGCCGGTCCCGTGCCCGCTCCCGGGGCGTCTGATCCCGACCGCCGCTACCAGATCAGACACCAGTAGACGCCGGAATGCCCGGTGCCCACCGACGTCACGCCCGCAGGGAGCAGGCTCGGATCCGGTTGGCCGACGGCCGACAGCGAGCAGGCAGGGTCGCCGACGACCCCGGCGGCGGCCATCCGCCGAGCGGCGTCGTTCGCCGCCGCGCTCGTGTACCAGCCTGTCGAGGAGGGTGCCGGCGTCGGGGACGGTGTCGGCGTCGGCGCGGCTACGGAAGGCGGCGGCGTCGGTGTCGGCGAGGTGGTCGACGGGGGTGGAGTGGGTGTGGGCGTCGGCGCGATCGTCGTCGGGGGTGGCGTGGGCGTCAAGGACGGCGTGGGTGTCGAGGAGGGCGGCCTGGGCGTGGACGGCGGCGTCGTGGGACTCGGTATCGTCGTCGACGGCTGCGGTGCCGAGGGGTGGGCCGAAGGCGGCTCAGGGGTCACCGCGGGCGGCGGCGCGGGTGTCGTCCGCCCGGCCGTCGGCGGGGGCCGTGAGCTGGGTGTCCCCGGTTGCTGGGGGCGGGTCGAGGTGGGAGAGGACTCCGGCGTGCGCGCCGACGTCGACGGTGCCGCGGTCGGCGTCCCCGGTGTCGGCGTCCAGGGCGGCGGGGACAGATCGCCGGAGGCCGTCGGTCTCGGGCGGGGCGTGCCGCCGTCCTGCGACACCAGCGCCCAGACGCCGATGCCGCCGAGGACGAGCACGGCGGTACCGCCTGCGATCCACGGGGCCCGCCGGGGTGGGCGTCGGTGCCGGTTCATGTCTCTCACTGTCCGAAGGTCGCGGCGATGCCGCCACTCGGGTTACCGACTCCCCCGGTCAGGGAGCCGGGGGAGTGGCGGGAGAACGGATGTGCGGGAACGTGGCGGTCCGACGGCGCGCCGTCGCGTCAACGCCCGGTGCCGGCCGCAGGGAGGTCCAGCGGGTTGTCCGCCATCCTGGCCTCCAGACCTGACCGTACGGCCCCCGCCGCGGAACTGTCGGACTTGCGCCTTGCCTGCTCCTGGAAGCATGTCAGGAATTCCGTGGCGAGACCGAGTCGCGGATAGCGGCCGAGCACTTCGGCCCTGAGTTCCGGGGCGAACTCGTCGGCGTTCCTGCCGACGATTTCAAGGGCTGTCGCCCGGCACAGCACGTGACCCTCCGGATCCACGGAGACGTCGACCTCGGGCCACATGTGGCGGACGATGACCTCCGCCAGCCGTTCCCGGCGTTCTCCCGGCCATCCCGCGCCGGCCGCGAACACCCGCGCGACGTGCCCGCCGGCCGCCTCGAAGGACATGGTGTGGTTGTCGAACTCCGTCACCAGCCCCATGTCGTGCAACAGGGCCGCCACGTAGAGGAGTTCGTAGTCCACACCGATGCCCTGCGCCTTCGCGCGGGCGGCTGCCCACAGATAGGCCCGGACGGAGTGGTTCAGCAACGCGGCGGACTGGTAGGCGGACGCCAACTCCAACGCGGCGGCCGAGGCCGCGGTCTCCGGGACCAAGAGATCGTCGAGCGTGATGCCTCCCGTCGACGGCTCCGCGCCGGGGGTCGCAGGATTGTCAGACATGGCATGTTTCCTTCTGCTGTCGATACGCAGGGCCGGGCCGACCTGCGGAGGGGCGGACATCGGCGGACACACTTTGACCCTAGACCTGGGGTGGCCCATCCGCTTGGGCCACTCGAAGGGGGAGTCGGTGGGCCGTTCAGTGGTGGCGGAGCCGCGCCATCCGCGAAACCGCGCCAGCCGCGCGGTTATTGCCGTACGGAGCGCGACGATGGCCGACGATCCGGCATGAGACGATCAACCCACTGGCGATACGTGCATACGTATACACGTACACACGAGCAAACGGGGGGGGGCGGCATGGGCATGCGCATGGGCGCGGGTATCGGCAGAGGATCCGGCGGGGCGCTGGGATCGCGCCGGGAGCCTACGTGTGCTGAACGGCTGACCGAAGGCCTGACAGTGGCCGTGGCCTCTGTCCTCGCACTCGGTTTGCTGGCCGGACCTACGATCGTCTTCGGCTCGACCGCCTGGCACCTGATCACCGACACCGGCACCACCGCCTTCAGCCGCTTCACGGTGCCGGTGGTCCTGCTCGTTCTCGTGGCGTCGCCGCTCGTCCTGGCCCGGGTGGTGTTCACCGCGGGGCGGCGCAAAGGCAGGGAGCCGATGACGGCGGCGGTTCCGGCGGCGTTGACGCTGCTCGGCGCGGCCGTCGTGCTGCTCGCGGTGCTGTGCCTGATCCTCGTGTACGGGGACTGATCTCAGGCCGGGCACTCCTGCTGGATGCCGCCTTCTCGAGTCTCGCCCCGGCGCCAGGGGCTACCGTCGCGCCCATGGTCGAACACGATGCCCTCCGCGCCACCCGCGAGGCCTACGACGCCGTTGCCCCCACCTATGCGGAGCTGTTCCGGGACGCGTTGCGCGACAGCCCCCTGGATCGTGCGATCTTGGGTGTCTTCGCCGAGGCCGTGAGGGCGGGCGGCCAGGTCGCGGACCTGGGGTGTGGCCCCGGCCATGTCACCGCCTGTCTGAACGAGTTGGGGCTGAGTGCGTTCGGTCTGGATGCCTCTCCCGCGATGATCGAACTGGCCCGCCAGGCATACCCCGGCTTGCGGTTCGAGGTGGGCTTGATGACCGCGCCGGACATCGCCGACGGCGTGCTGGGCGGCGTACTCTCACGGTGGTCCATCATCCACACCCCACCGGAGGAACTCCCTGTGATCCTCGCGGAGTTCCATCGGGTGCTGGCACCCGGCGGCCACCTTCTGATCGGCTTCTGGGCGAGCGATGATCACTCTCACCCGACGCAGGCCTTCGACCACAAGGTCGCGCCGGCCTACCGCTGGTCGCCCGATCACCTCGCCGCGCTCCTGCGCGCGGCCGGGCTGGCCGTGGTGGCTCGGACGGTACGTGAGCCTGAGCCTACCGACCTGCGGCAGTTCCAGGAGGTTCACCTGCTGGCCCGCAAGGCCGGTCCTGAGGCTGCCTGACCGGTTCTGCCGAGGGCTCCCAGGCGCACGACGGTCGCCGACCTCCGCCGGCCGGCCGC
Organism: Streptomyces sp. NPDC002309; assembly: GCF_053593375.1. Classification (NCBI taxonomy): domain Bacteria; kingdom Bacillati; phylum Actinomycetota; class Actinomycetes; order Kitasatosporales; family Streptomycetaceae; genus Streptomyces; species Streptomyces sp. NPDC002309. The sequence continues at coordinate 30,633 of NZ_JBSFCI010000020.1, forward strand.
GACCTGAATTCGATTCGCCACCGCTGCCCCCGCCCGGTACGGTCACGCGGGTGTCCTCACCGCCGGAAGTCCTTGAGATCTGCGCGGCGTCCCCGGCGGTTCCCCCACCGAGAGCAGGTTTCGTCTATGGCATGCCGTATCGGTGAGCTTGTGCTGGGCTGCCGCGAGCCCGAGGTGCTGGCACAATTCTGGTGCGAGGTGCTGGACTTCGTGGTGCTGGATCGCGAGGACGACGGGAGCATCGAGATCGGGCCACGCGAAGGGTTCGGCGGTGCCCAGCCGACGATCTTCCTCAGCATCAGGGACGAGCCCGAGCCCGGGAAGTCCCGGCTGCACATCGACGTCAACCCCACCGACCGTGATCAGGAAGCCGAACTCGAACGCCTCCTGGAGCTCGGTGCGCGCCGTGCCGACATCGGTCAGACCGGGGAGGAGCAGTGGCACGTCCTCGCCGATCCCGAGGGCAACGAGTTCTGCCTGCTCAAGTCCCGCCTCGCCCCGCTGTGACGGCTCCCGTCGTGGGGCTGCAGCTCTCGGAGCCTCGTTCGGACTCGGGCTCGGACTCGGGCTCGGGCGACGGGTAGCGGTCGCGTGCGAGGACGCCGCCGTGCTGGATGAGATCGACGCGGTGGACTGGAACTCCGTACCGGGCCATCCCGACTGGTACGAGCCGGACCGGGCCGCCCATGGTCTGCGCGCGCTGGCCGAGGCGGCGAACCCGGTACAGGCCGCGCAGGCCGGCACGCGGCTCGGTGGCGGTGGCATCGTCCACGGCCACAGTGGCGCCGTGTTCCCGGCGGCCGCGGTGGCGGCCCCGCTGCTCCTGGACATCGCCCAGCAGGGTCACCCGGCGGCACGCGACACCGCGTTGGGGCTGCTCGACGAGGCGCTGTCGTGCTACCCGCACGCCGGGTACACCCGGGTAACGGGCCCTGACGGCACCGCGGTTCCCCTCTGCTGTGCCATCGCCGACCACTTGCGAGGGCGGGTCGAGTTTCTCGCGGGGCTGGGCAGGAGGGGCCGGTCGCTGCTGTCCGACGCCGCCGCGCACTGGCGTTTCGAGGTCCGCGAGTGTGTCGCCGACGGCGGCGACACGGCGGCTTTCGGCCTCCTGGCCGGCCGTCTCCCCGACGGTGTGCACATGGCGGAAATGCATCTTTCCGGAGCCACCACCGTACTGAGCGGACTCACCCTCGAGTACCCGCCCGTGGACGGCTCTCTCGAGGCATGCCTGCGGTTGACCGACCGGGCTCCGGGCGAACTGCCGCCAGGCGCCGTGCTGTTCCCGGCGGAATGCGGGAATTCCGTGCACTGAGCGCCACACGGCCATGCGCCACACGGCCATGCGCCACACGGTCAAGAGCCGCAGGGTCAAGAGCCGCAGGGTCAAGCGCTGCACC
>NZ_JBSFCI010000020.1:32131-144497 GCF_053593375.1 Streptomyces sp. NPDC002309
CGCCACGCGCTGCACCGCCACGCGCTGCACCGCCACGCGCTGCACCGCCACGCGCTGCACCGCCACGCGCTGCACCGCCACGCGCTGCACCGCCACGCGCTGCACCGCCAAGCGACCGACGGTCGAGCGACAGACGGTCGAGCGCCGCACCGGCGACAGTGACGCCGCAAAGAGAGACACCGTCCCGGCCCGCCCCCTCCGGAAGGTGCCGTCCGCTGCCTTGTCAGTACGCCGATCCCGGATATATAACGTTGTAAAGATCACCCAAAGGGACTCGGCGCACGGCTCACGGTGGCGACACGGCACCCGCACCGACCACCCGAGTCGGGCCACTTCGAAGGGAATGCCGTGCGGGTCAGCCTCAAGGACGTCGCCGCGCACGCTGGGGTCTCCATCAAGACCGTCTCCAACGTGGTGAACAACTATCAGCACGTCACACCGGCCATGCGTGAGCGCGTCCAACGGTCCATCGATGCTCTCGGCTACCAGCCCAACCTGACCGCCCGGCATCTGCGCAAGGGCCGCACGGGCATCATCGCCCTCGCCCTGCCCGAGCTGGGCAACCCGTACTTCGCCGAGCTCACCGCCGCCGTCATCAACGCCGCCGCCGCGCACGACTACATCGTGCTGCTCGACCACACCGGCGGCCGCCGTGAACAGGAGGTGCTGGTCAGCCAGGGATTCCGGGCCCGTGTCATCGACGGTCTCATCCTCAGCCCCATCGAGCTGGAGACCGACGACCTGCGCGACCGCACGGAGCAGGTGCCGCTCGTACTGCTCGGCGAGCGGGAGTACGACCTGCCCTACGACCACATCGCCATCGACAACGTCGCCGCGGCCCGCGCCGCCGTCCGGCACCTGATCGGGCTCGGGCGCCGCGAGGTGGCCTTCATCGGCGCCCGGCGCGGGCGCAGCGAGCCGGCCCAACTGCGCGTACGCGGCTGGCGCGAGGAGCTCACCGCGGCCGGACTCCCGGCCGACGACGGGCTCGTGGCCGAGACCGTCGGCTGGGGGCACGCGGACGGCGCGGCGGCCCTGACCCGCATCCTGGACAGCGGGCGACGTCCCGACGCGGTGTTCGCCTACAACGACCCGATGGCCATCGGCGCCATGCGGGCCCTGCATGAGCGAGGGCTGCGGATTCCCGGCGACATCGCGGTCGTCGGCTTCGACGACGTCGTCGAGGGGCGATTCGGCGCGGTGACCCTCACCTCCGTGTCGCCCGACAAGGCGGCCATCGGCAGGCTCGCCGTCGAGTCGGTGCTCTCGCGGCTCAACGGCGCCGCTCCCGAACCACGGCGCATCTGGGCCGACCACAGCCTGGTGGAGCGGGAGAGCACCTTGGGGCGCCGGTAAGTCGGCCCTATATGCGGCGGGTTGCGCTTCCTCACCGTCCAAGTGCCCTCGTGCAGAGGGGGTTTACAGCATCCTTCCAACGATGTAAAAACCTCTTTGCGGCGGACCTGCCAACCAATTCCGCCGGAGGGGGAGCAGTGTTCGCGCACTGTGCCGCACCTCCCCAGTTCCCTTTCAGCGTCGCCCGGATCGGGGTCACCATGCAGCGCACAACTGACCGTCCTCGCCTCCTCGCCCGACCCACGGTCGTGGCCCTGGCCGCCGCGGTGGCCCTGACCGCCACCGCCTGCGCCAAGTCGGAGGACGACGCGTCGAAGGACACCAAGTCCCCGCCCGCCGCCGGTGCCGAGCAGAAGGTCGCCTCGCCCGAGCCGGGCGGCAAGACCTGCACCGTCGACGCCTACGGCGGCGAGAAGCTCGACCTCAAGAACGCGACCGTCGGCTTCTCCCAGTCGGAGAAGGAGGCCAACCCGTTCCGCATCGCGGAGACCCAGTCCATCAAGGACGAGGCGGAGAAGCGGGGCGTCAAGCTGCTGACGGCCAACGCCCAGTCCCAGTTCTCCAAGCAGATCAGCGACGTCCAGGACCTGCTCGCCAAGGGCGCCGACCTGCTGGTCATCGCCCCGCTCAACTCCGACGGCTGGGACCCGGTGCTGCAGGCCGCGGCGGCCAAGAAGGTCCCGATCGTCACCATCGACCGCAAGATCAACGCCACCGCCTGCGAGGACTATGTCTCCTTCATCGCCTCGGACTTCGTCGAGCAGGGCCGGCGCGCCGCCGACCAGATGATCGAGGCCACGGGCGGCAAGGGCGAGGTCGCGATCCTGCTCGGTTCTGCCGGCAACAACGTCACCACCGAACGCACCAAGGGCTTCAAGGACCAGATCGCCGCCGAAGCCCCCGGCCTGAAGGTGGTGTTCGAGCAGACCGGTGACTTCGCCCGGGAGAAGGGGCAGCAGGTCACCGAGCAGCTCATCCAGTCCAAGCCCGGCATCAAGGGCATCTACGCGGAGAACGACGAGATGGGCCTCGGCGCCGTGGCCGCGCTCAAGGGCGCCGGGAAGAAGCCGGGCGACGTCAAGATCGTCACCGTCGACGGCACCCGCAACGCCGTCCAGGGCATCGTCGACGGCTGGATCAGCGGCGTCATCGAGTCCAACCCGCGCTTCGGGCCGCTGGCGTTCCAGACGCTGGACACCTTCACCAAGGGCGAGGAAGTCGCGCAGGACATCGTCATCGAGGACGGTGCCTACACCGCTGACAACGCCAAGTCGGAGATCGGCAAGGCCTACTGATCCTCCCCGGGGCCCGGACGCGCCGTCCTGGCCCCATCGCACCTTCTCGATCACTTCTCCTGGAGGCACAGGTGGCGGCACCACCCGCCGAAGTCCTCGCCGTCCGCGGCCTGAGCAAGAGCTTCCCCGGCGTCCGGGCCCTGGACGACGTGGACCTCACCCTGCACGCGGGTGAGGTGCACGCCCTCATCGGCGAGAACGGCGCCGGCAAGTCGACCCTCATCAAGCTCCTGACCGGCGTGTACCGGGCCGACGCCGGCGAGATCACCTTCCAGGGCCGCAAAGTCTCCTTCGCCACCCCCCTGGAGGCGCAGAAGGCGGGGATCTCGACGATCTACCAAGAGGTCAACCTGATCCCGCTGCTCAGCGTGGCCCGCAACCTCTTCCTGGGCCGGGAGCCGCGCAACCGCCTCGGCGTGCTGGACATCGCCCGCATGAACCGCGAGGCCGAGGATGTCCTGCGCGCCTACGGCGTCCGGGTCGACGTCCGCCGGCCGCTGCGCACCCTCGGCGTCGGTGCCCAGCAGATGGTGGCCCTGGCCCGCGCCGTGGCCACCGACGCGCGGATCGTCGTCATGGACGAGCCGACCTCCTCGCTCGAACCGCGCGAGGTGGAGACCCTCTTCTCGGTGATCCGGCGCCTGCGCGACGCCGGCATCGCGGTCGTCTACGTCAGCCACCGCCTCGACGAGCTCTACGCCGTCTGCGGCACCGTCACCGTGCTGCGCGACGGCCGTCGGGTCCACCACGGCCGGCTGGCCGACCTGGACCGGCTCACCCTGGTGTCCACCATGCTCGGCAGGGACCTGGGCGAGGTCCGCGCCGAGGGACTGACGAAGTTCACCGGCGACCACGGTGCGATCGACACCCAACCGGTTCTGGAGGCACGGGAACTGACGGTCCCACACCAGCTGCACGGCGTCTCCCTGAGCATCCGGCCGGGTGAGGTAGTCGGCCTCGGCGGCCTGCTCGGCTCCGGACGCACCGAGACGGCGAAGGCCATCTCCGGTGCCCTGCAGCCGAGTTCCGGCCGTGTGACCGTGGCCGGAGTCCCCCTGCGCGGCGGCTCGACGCCGGCCGCCATCCGGGCGGGCGTCAGCCTGCTGCCCGAGGACCGCAAGAGCGAGGGCATCGTCCCCGGTCTCTCGGTCCGCGAGAACATCGCGCTCGCCGTCCTGCCCCGCCTGTCGCGCTTCGGCCTGGTCTCCGAGTCCCGCGTCGACGGCATCGTCGACACCTTCATGAAGCGGCTGCGCATCAAGGCGTCCTCGCCGCAGCAGAAGGTCGGCGAACTGTCCGGCGGCAACCAGCAGAAGGTGCTGCTCGCCCGCTGGCTGGCGATGAACCCCAAGGTGCTGCTCCTGGACGAGCCCACCCGTGGCATCGACGTCGGCGCCAAGGCCGAGGTGCAGAAACTGGTCGACGAACTCGCCGCCGACGGCCTGGGCGTCCTGCTCATCTCCTCCGACCTGGAGGAACTGATCGAAGGGTCCGACCGCGTGGTCGTACTGAAGGACGGCGCCGTCGTCGGCGAGCTGAACGGCGACGACGTCACCGAGGACAAGCTGATGCGGACCATCGCCGGGGACGCCCCCGCGCCGGACCTGGCGAAGGAGGCGGCGACCGATGGCTGAGGCCGCCCTGCGCACCGTCCCCTTGGACAAGGCCCGCGTCCTGCAATGGCTGCAGACCTACGGCGTCTACGCCGGAGTGGCCGTCCTGCTCGTCGTCAACATCGTCATCACCCCGTACTTCCTGTCCGCGGAGAACTTCCGCACCCAGGCCGTGCAGGTCGCGCCGGTCATCATCGTCGCCCTCGGCATGGCACTGGTCATCGGCACCGAGGGCGTCGACCTGTCGGTCGGCGCCGTGATGGCGCTGGCGGCCTCCGTCACCGCCCTCTACCTCGGCTACGGCCTGCTGCCCGCGCTGCTGGTGGTGGCCGTCTTCGCCGCTGCCGTCGGTCTGGCCAACGGCGCGCTGGTCGCGTTCGTCGGGGTGCAGCCGATCGTCGCCACCCTGGCGCTCATGGTCGGCGGCCGGGGCCTGGCGCTGGTCCTGCTGCCGCAGCTGGAGGACCTGCGCAACCCCGCACTGGCCTCCCTCGGCTCCGGCGACCTCCTCGGCATCCCGTATCTGATCCTGATCGCTGCCGGCCTGGCACTGCTGCTGGCCTTCGTGGTCCGCCGCACCACCTTCGGCCGCCAACTTCTCGCGATCGGCGACAGCCGCCCCGCGGCACAGCTCGCCGGACTGCCCGTACGCCGCGTACTGATCATCGTGTACGTCGTCTGCGCCCTGCTCGCCGCAGTCGCCGGAGTGCTCGCCACCGCGCGCCTCCAGGCCAGCGACCCGACCTCCCTCGGCAACCTGATGGAGCTCTCCGCCATCACCGCGGTCGTCGTCGGCGGCACCCCGCTGACCGGCGGCCGGGTCAACATCGCCGGCACCGTGGCGGGCGCCGTCCTGATCCAGCTGCTGACGGCCACCCTCATCAAGCACGATCTGCCGCCCTCCTGGACCCAGATCGCCCAGGCCATAGTGATCGTCGCCGCCGTGTACGCGGCACGGGGACGGGGGAAGCGATGACGACCACGGGAACGGGCGCGTCCGTGACCATGGCGAGCGAGCGGGGGAAGCGATGACCGCCACGAGGACGGAGGCACCCGTGACCACCGCGAGCAAGCAGCCGTCGGGGGAGACCGAACCGGTCGGCTCCGCCCGCTCCGAACGGCTCAGCGCCCTGATCCAGCAGCACGGCGCACTGGCCGTGCTGGTGCTCGTCTGCCTGGTGGCGTCGTTCAGCTTCGACTCCTTCGCCACCGGCGACAACATCGGCAACATGGCCACCAGTTCGGCGTTCCTCGCGATCGTCGCCCTCGGCATGACCTTCGTGATCATCACCGGTGGCATCGACCTCTCGGTCGGGTCCCTGTTCGCGCTCGGCGGGGTCCTGGCCGCCTGGGGATCACGCCACGGCACCCTGGTCGCCCTGTTGCTGCCCCTCGCGGTCTGCGGCCTGATCGGCGTGGTCAACGGGCTGCTCGTGGCCCGCTCCCGGCTGGCCCCCTTCATCGTCACCCTGGCCGCGATGCTCGGCGCGCGCGGCCTGATGCTGGCCATCACGGACGAGGGCGCGGACACCTTCCTGATCGGCAAGGGCTCCTTCCTCGCAGAACTGGGCCAGGGCACCACCCTCGGCCTCGGAAACCCCGTGTGGATCACGCTCGGCCTGTTCGCCGCCGGAGCGGTGGTGCTGCGCCGCACCCGCTTCGGGCAGCACGTCTACGCCGTCGGCGGCAACGAGGACGCGGCAGCCCTGATGGGAGCCCCGGTCGCCCGGACCAAGATCCTCGTCTACACCCTGTCCGGACTGCTGGCCGGGCTGGCCGGAGCCCTCAACGCCGCCTGGCTCGCCTCCGGCGTGACCATCCTCGGCAACGGCATGGAACTCGAGGCCATCTCCGCCGTGGTCATCGGCGGCACCCTGCTCACCGGCGGCCTCGGCTACGTCAGCGGCTCGCTGGTCGGCGTCCTGCTGCTCAAGGTCATCCAGAACGTCATCAACCAGATCGGCTCCCTCGACTCCTCGTATCAGCAGGTCGTCAGCGGCGCCTTCCTGGCGGTGGTCGTCGTCGCCCAGACCTGGCTGGGCCGACGAAGGCAACTCATGTGAGAACGCCGGACGTGGCGGCCGCGCGACACGCGATCCCGGCCGCCTCGTCCGGATCCAGGCAGGCCGGGGTGTCTCAGCGCCCGGCCGCCGTCCGCACACGCACGTCTCCGCATCCCCACCAGCGAAGGAGTCACGATGCGTCCCACGTCACCCGCACCGCGCCGCCCGAGTGCCTGGCTCAGACGGACGGCGCGGTGGGCCACCACCGCGCTGGCCGCGCTGACCCTCGTCGGCGGTACGGGCCTCACGGCCACCGGCACCGCCACCGCCGCGCCCCGGGCGTGGACCCCCAAACCGTCCCCCATGACCACCCCCTGGACGAACCAGGTGCCCACCGACACGCCCCTGCCGGAGTACCCGCGCCCCCAGCTCGCCCGGCCCGACTGGGCCAACCTCAACGGCATCTGGGACTTCGCCGTCACCGCCGCGAACGCCGGCCAGCCCGCGTCCTTCGCCGAGCAGATCCGCGTCCCGTTCGCCGCCGAGTCCGCCCTCTCCGGCATCCAGCGCCGCATCACCCAGAACGACAAGCTCTGGTACAAGCGCACCTTCACGGTCCCGGCCGGCTGGAACGGCCGCCGCGTCCAGCTCCACTTCGGCGCCAGCGACTGGCGCACCACCGTGTGGGTCAACGGCCGCCAGGCGGGAGCCGTCCACAGCGGAGGCTTCGACGCCTTCACCCACGACATCACCGACCTCCTCAACGGCGGCACCAATACCCTCGTCGTCTCCGTGTGGGACCCCAGCGAGACCGGCAGCCAGGCGGTCGGCAAGCAGCGCATCCGTGACGTCGCCCCACACCCCGGCGGCGGCATCTTCTACACCGCCGCGTCCGGCATCTGGCAGACGGTCTGGCTCGAACCCACGGCGCCCGCGCACATCGCGCGCCTCGACATGGTCCCGGACCTGGCGAACAACCGCCTCAAGGTCACCGTCCGCGGCGCCGGCACCAGCGGCCACCAGGCCCGTGTCACCGTCTCCACCGGCGGTACCACCATCGGCACGGCCACCGGCCCTGTCGGCACCGAGTTCACCGTCCCGGTCCCCAGCCCCCGCCTGTGGACCCCCGAGGACCCGTTCCTCTACGACGTGAAGGCCGACCTGCTCTCCGGCGGCACGACCGTCGACTCCGTCGGCAGCTACACCGGCATGCGCTCCGTCGGCCTCGCCCGCGTCGACGGCCTGCTGCGGCCCGTCCTCAACGGGCGGTTCGTCTTCCAGACCGGCACGCTGGACCAGGGCTACTGGCCCGACGGCATCTACACCGCGCCCACCGACGCGGCCCTGCGCCACGACCTCCAGAAACACAAGGACCTCGGCTTCAACATGGTCCGCAAGCACATCAAGGTCGAACCTCAACGCTGGTTCCACTGGGCCGACCGGCTCGGCCTGCTGGTCTGGCAGGACATGCCCTCCATGGACCTGCGCACCCCCGACGCCGCCGCCCGCACCCAGTGGGAGGCCGAGTACGACCGCGTCATCGACCAGCACCGCAGCTCACCCTCACTGGTCATGTGGGTCAACCAGAACGAGGGCTGGGGCCAGTACGACCAGGCCCGTATCGCCACCGAGGTGAAGGCGTACGACCCCTCCCGCCTGGTGAACAACATGAGCGGCGTCAACTGCTGCGGTGCCGTCGACGGCGGCAACGGCGACGTCGTCGACCACCACGTCTACGTCGGGCCGGGCACCACCGTGCCCAGCGCCACCCGGGCGGCCGTGCTCGGCGAGTTCGGCGGCCTCGGCTTCAAGGTCGCGGGCCACGAGTGGTACCCCGGCGGCGGCTTCAGCTACGAGGACCAGCCGAGCCTCGCCCACCTGAACAACCGCTTCACCGGCCTGATCGACGCCATCCGCGAGGTGCGCATGCCGCGCGGCCTGTCCGCCTCGGTCTACACCGAGATCACCGACGTCGAGAACGAGGCCAACGGCCTGCTCACCTACGACCGCCAGGTCGTCAAGGTCGACGAGGCCAGGATCAGGGCCGCCAACCGCGCGCTCATCGACGCCTCCCGCGGCTCCACCACCCCGCTCACCCTGCCCGCCGGCCAGTACAGGTCACTGCGCGTGACCACACCCGGCCACACCGACCGCTACGTGCGCCACAAGGATGGCGCGGCCTTCACGGAGGTCGTCGGCAGCGGCAGCGACGCCCTGCTGAAGAACGACGCCACCTGGAAGATCGTCCCCGGCCTCGCCGACAACACCTGCTACAGCTTCGAGTCGCGCAACTACCCCGGCGAGTACCTGCGGCACCGCGAGTACCGCGTGTACAAGGAGGCGGGCAGCGGCGATCTCTTCCGGGCCGACGCCACCTTCTGCCCGGTCCGGGGTGCGAACGGGGGAGTGCGGCTGTCGGCGTACAACTTCCCGGAGCAGTATCTGCGCCACTACGACGCCCAGTTGTGGCTCGCCACCCCGGGCGGCACGCACACCTGGGACAACCCCGCGCTGTTCACGGAGGACACCACGTGGACGGTGGAGGCACCGTGGGCCCCGTGATCCGGGCGTAGGGCACAGGGCCGAGCGGGCGGCGGCGCGTCGTGGAACGCGCCGCCGCTTCGGCACGCCCCGCCCCGTGCACCAGGAGCGTGGGTCGGCATCGGTCGGCGGGACGGCCGGGTCGTGTATAGCATCGGCATATGCCTCATGATCCGACTGTTCTTCCCCCGGATCTGCCTGTGCCGGTCGACGACGGGGCGTGCGCGGGTCTGCCGGGTACCGCGATGCCCGAGCTGAGCCTGATGTCGACGGACGGGCGGCCGGTCAGGGTCGATCGGGCGAGGGGGCAGAGTGAGCGCCTTGTCCTCTTCGCCTATCCGCGGACCGGACGTCCGGACAGAGATCCGCTTGTTCCGCACTGGGACCTCATCCCGGGCGCCCGTGGCTGCACACCGGAGTCCTGCGCCTTCCGTGACCTTGCCGAAGACCTGCGAGCGGCCGGCGCCGAGGTCATGGGCCTGTCCACTCAGGACAGCGCCTACCAGCGGGAAGCCGTTCAGCGGCTCCACCTGCCCTACCCGCTGCTCAGCGACGCGGACCTGGAACTGACCCGGACTCTTCGTCTGCCCACCTTCGAAGCCGCCGGACAGACCCTGCTGCGCCGCTTCACGCTCGTGATCCGCGACGGATCGATCGAGCACTGCTTCTACCCGGTCTTCCCGCCTGACCGGCACCCCGAGGAAGTCCTCGCCTGGCTGCGAGCGCACAGCGTGGGATGACTCCGGTCCGGGTGATCGGGGGAATCTTCGCATCAGAGGTCCGGGAATGTGGTGCCTGGCCCATCGCCATCGCCATCGCCGGCGCCGGCGGCAGGCAAGGGGCGTGGGCGTGCCGGAGTGCGCCGACGGCGGCTGGACCAAGCCGGGTACACGCCAACCGGCCATCAGGACATGCTCGTTCGCCGAGGTCGCGGTCTCGCCCCGGCGCCACGACAACGCGAAGGGCCCCGGCGCGGGTGCTTCCCGCCGGGGCCCTCGCCTCACCGCTCCGCTACGGCTTCTCGTCCGTGTGGAGCGCGCTCACCTCCTCGGCGGTGAGCGCCTTGTCGAAGGCGTGTACCTCGTCGACAGAGCCGTTCCAGTAGTCCGTCCTGTTCCCGTCCCACTGGGCGCGGCCCAGCGTCAGGGCACCGGTGCTGGGGTAGACCGCACCGCCGGTGACGGTCGCCGCCGGCTTCCCGTCGACGTACAGCGTGATGGTGTCGTCCGTGCCGTCGCGGACGCCGACGAGGTGGTACCAGCGCCCCTTGTCCGGGGTGGTCACCAGCCGGGCCCGGTTGCCTCCCGGGGTGCTGAAGGCGAACGCGCCCTGCCCGTACTGGAGGTAGAACGGGCTGGCCTGGCGCCGGGTGTCCTGGCTGACCGCGGTCGCGTAGTTGCCCGGCAGCTCGTCCAGCCGCACCCAGGCGGACACCGAGTAGCTCCCGGTGGTGTCGAGCACCGGCCCGTCCGTCTCGGCGTATTGGCCCTGGCCGTCGAACTTCAGCGCGCTGCCGCTGACGCCCGGTGTCCAGGCGGTGCCCTCGGTGAGGGTCAGGGACCTCGCGTTAGGGCCGTCGTCCTTCGCGGTGGTCCCGGTGCCCTCGTCGAGAGCCCAGTGCCCGCCGCCCGTCAGTGGCTGCCGCTCGCCCGCGGCGGCGCCGGCGGCGACGACCTCACGGTTGATCTCACGGACCCTGACCGGGTCGACCTTGATCTCCCGGCGGTCGTACGTGTACAGGCCGTTGAGCTCGTTCTCCAGGTCGGTGATCTGGGTGTAGACCGAGCCGGACAGCTCGGCCCCGGCCTGGTCGAGATAGAACTCCTCGGTGTTCTCGACGTACTTGCGCGTCAGCGCCTCCTTGTCGGCGACACCGCTGTAGATCACCGTCGGAGCGCCGGGCCACATGTGTCCCGGGGTGCGCAGGACGAAGCCGCCGTGCTCGCCGTCCATCGCGGCCCGGTGGTCGGGGAACGGCGGGTCCTCGTTGTTGTAGTCGTGGTGGTCGATGATGTCGCCCTTGCCCGAATCGCCCTTCGAGTTGCAGCAGTTGACACCGCTGTGGGCGTTCACGACGCGGGAGGGGTCGGCCTGCTTCACGGACTCGGCGATCCGGCCGGTCTCCGCGCGATCCCACTCGCCCCAGCCCTCGTTGAAGACGATCCAGCTGATCACGGAGGGCGAGTTGTGGTGCTCCCGCATCACCTCCCTGCCCTGGTCGACGAAGGCGCGCCGCCCGGTCTCGTTGGTGATGTTGCCGGAGACGAAGTCCTGCCAGACCAGCAGACCGAGCCGGTCCGCGTGGTAGAACCAGCGCGGCGACTCCACCTTGATGTGCTTGCGGACGGCGTTGAAGCCCAGCCGCTTGTGCGCCTCGAGGTCGAACGCGAGGGCCTCGTCGCTCGGCGCCGTGTACAGACCGTCCGGCCAGAAACCCTGGTCGAGCGTCGCCAGCGAGAAGATCGGCTTCCCGTTCAGCACCAGCTTCTGGAACCCGCCGACCTTCTCGACCCCTATCTCGCGCATCCCGAAGTAGCTGCCGACCCTGTCGCTCGACCTGCCGTCGGTGAGCCTGACGTCGAGGTCGTAGAGGTAGGGGTCGTCCGGGCTCCACAGGTGCCGGCCGGCCACCGGCAGCCGCAGCCGCTCGTTGGCCGGCCCGCTGACCTTGCCGACCACCTTGCCGCGCCTGTCGCGGGCGACGGCCTCCACCCGGGCGCCCGCGGACGCCTTGTCCGACTCCACCGTCACGGCGAGGCTGCTCGTGTCGATGTCCGGGGTGGTGACAACGTTATCGATGGCAGTCGTGGCCACCGGTTCCATCCAGACGGTCTGCCAGATGCCCGACGACTGGGTGTAGAAGATGCCGCCGGGGTTGACCGACTGCTTGCCCATCGGCTGGTCGGCGCCGCCGGTGTCGGTGACGGCGACGACGACCTCCTGCGGGCCGGTGCCCTTGAGCGCGTCCGTGATGTCGGCGCTGAAGGCGTCGTAACCGCCGGTGTGCCGGGCGACCTGTGTGCCGTTGACCCAGACCCGCGCGTGGTAGTCGACGGCGCCGAAGTTGAGCTTCAGCCGGTTGCCGTCGCCCGCCTTGCCGACCTTCCAGTCCTTTGGCACGTTCACCAGCTTGCGGTAGAACATGTGGTCCTCGTGCCGCTCCAGCCCGGAGAGCTGCGACTCGACCGGGAACGGCACGACGATCTTCTCGTCGAGGTCCTTGCCGAACACGGGCTGTTCGCCGGCCGTGGCGCCGCTGAACTGCCAGGAGCCGTTCAGGTTCTTCCACTTGGCGCGCACCTGCTGAGGGCGCGGGTACTCCGGCAGCGGGTTCTTCTCGTCGAGCCGGTCGCCCCAGGTCGTGGTGAGCCGGTGCGTGGAGGCGTTCTCGGCGTAGCGGATGACCTTCGGCACGGTCTCGCCGCCGGCCGTCAGGCCGCCCTCGCCGTCGTAGGTGACCCGCACCTGCTGGTTCTTCTGGATGGGCTCGGCCAGCGTCACGAGCAGCGAGTCGCGGTCACCGGGAGCGGCGGTCACCGACTTCAGGGGCATCGCGGTGGTGTCCACCTCGACCTTCAGGTGGTCCTTCACCGAGCGCAGATCACCGACCCGGCCCTCGAACCGGGCCCGCAGCCGGCGTCCGTCCGCCCCGACGGACATCTCCACCGGGTAGACCTCGAAGCCCTCCGGCGGGGTGAACGCGGACATGGGCACGAGCTGCTTGGGCTGGTCCGGGGTCGACCAGCGCAGGAACATGTTGGCGCCGCCGAAGTCCTGGAACATCTCCAGCCGGAAGTCGTGCTTCTCTCCGGCCGTCAGTCTGATCGGCGCGCTCGTCTGTTCCCGGTCCCAGTCCGGTTCCCAGTGGTCGATGACCGGCTCGCCGTCGAGGAAGAGACGGAAGCCGTTGTCGCCGATGGCGTGGAAGGTGTAGTCACCGGTGGCCGGTGCCTCGATCCGCCCTGTCCAGCGGGCCGTCGTGTGTTCCGTCCTGCCGTTCAGCTCCTGGAACGTGCCGGTCAGGCCGGAGAAGTTGATCTGCGGCTCGAGCAGCGTGCCCCCGAGCTGGGCGAAGTCCCGGGCGCCGGGCGCGGACATGCTGAAGTACTCGCCCTTCAGACCGTGCACCTCGACGTCGGACTGTCCGGCGGCGGACTGTCCGGCGGCGGGGGGCGCCGACGTGGGGCCGGCCGGCTGCGCGGCGGTGGCGGTGGCGGCCAGGCCGCCGGGAGGCAGCACCAGGGCCGCCGCGGTCAGCAGCGCCCACATTCCGGCTCGCGGGCGGATGTGTTGTCTTGTCATCGAACCTTTCCTCGCACGAAGGCCCTCGACCTCGACCGGTCACAGGCGAACGCCGGTACGGGTGCGGTCAGACGGCTCTTTCAACGTTGGAAATCCTGCGACAGCGGAATGACAACACGCTCTCGGGTGGCTGTCCAGACCTCGCGCGTCCCGGGGCCGACATGACGTCACGGGCAGTCGGAAGCAGAGGAGTTGGGCGCGGCGCGCCCGTCTGCGGAAGAGGAGGAGGTCAACGAGGGGTGGGACATGAGGATTTCATCCGATGTACCGCAGGAACGCCCCGGTCGGCCCGCCGGCCCTCGCACTGCGCCCGTGTGGTGCGAGGGAGAGGCGCACCCTCGTCCTGTGCACAGCGCTGCTGATCGGGATCGGCCCGCGCCTGACCTGAGCCCTCAAGCAGCGATTCCGTGGCGAAAACACCGCCGCCGCGGAGTGGCTGCTCCTGTTATGGTGCGCCGATGTCCTCGATCAAGCAGGTCCAAGTCACCTTCGACTGCGCGGAACCCGAGCGCGTCGCGCGATTCTGGTGCGAGGTGCTGGGGTACGTCGTACCGCCACCGCCGGAAGGGTTCGCCACATGGGACGACTTCGACCGCTCCCAGGCTCCCGACGAGCGTGGCGCGTGGTTCGCCTGCGTCGATCCCTCGGGTGCGGACCCGCGCCTGTTCTTCCAGCGTGTCCCCGAAGGCAAGGTCGTCAAGAATCGGGTGCACCTCGATGTGAGGGTCGGTACCGGCCTGGTGGGTGAGGAGCGCCTCGCCAAGCTCGAGGCCGAGTGCACACGACTGGTCGCGCTCGGCGCGGTACGCGTGCGGCTCCTGTACGACGGCCATGACGCGTGCATCGTCATGCAGGACATCGAGGGCAACGAGTTCTGTCTCGACTGAGCGTTCGGCGGTCGAGAGGGTTGTTTCAGGACTCGACGGCCAGACGCGCCCCGATCCCGACCAGCAACGCCCCGGAGAGCTGTTCCGTCCGGCGGCGGACGGACTGCCGCTGGAGCACCCCCGCGGCACGTCCGGCGAGCCACACCAAGGGGAGGTACCAGAGCAGATCGACCACGGCCCAGATCACGGAGAGGGCGAGCAGCGTCGGAAGCACCGGCGCGCCGTGCGGCACGAACTGCGGCAGGAAGGAGACGGCGAACACGCCGGCCTTCGGATTGGCGCAGTTGGTGACCAGCCCCTGCCTGTACGCCTTCCCCAGCGACACCGCGGCTGTCTCCGCGGGCCCGCCGTCCGCCCTGCGGGTCCGCCTCGCCTGCCACAGGGCACGCGCGCCCATCCACACGAGCACCCCGGCACCGGTGATCCGGATGACGTCGTAGGCGACCTGCGAGGCCAGCAGCAGGGCGGAGAGCCCGAAGGCCGCGGCGAGGCCCCACAGCAGGACGCCGCACTCGTTGCCCCCGACCGTGGCCATCCCGCTCCTTCGGCCGTTCAGCACCGTTCTGCGCAGGATCACGACCGTGCTCGGCCCGGGGACCATGGCGATCAGGAGCGCGGCACCCGCGAACGCAACGACGGAAGTCATCATCCGCTCAGCATCCCCAGGCGTGCCGACGTTCCACAAGGCCGCAGGACGCCCGGCTTCGGCCGCCGGACCCGGCAGCCACTGCTCCAAGATCGATAACGTTTTCAACTATGACCAGGAGTAACCTGTTTGAGCCAGGGAAAGATCATTAACCTGCTGTGCGACGGCATGCGTCCATTCAGAGGAGTTCCGTGTCCACTGCCCAGCAAGCCCCCGACATCCTGTCCCCCGAGTTCGCCGCGAACCCCTATCCCGCGTACGCGGTGATGCGCGAGAAAGAACCGCTGATCTGGCACGAAGCCACCCAGAGCTACATCATCTCCCGCTACGAGGACGTCGAACGTGTCTTCAAGGACAAGCAGTCCGAGTTCACGACCGACAACTACAACTGGCAGCTGGAGCCCGTCCACGGTAAGACGATCCTCCAGCTCAGTGGCCGGGAACATGCGGTGCGGCGCGCCCTCGTCGCCCCCGCGTTCCGGGGCAGCGACCTCCAGGAGAAGTTCCTGCCCGTGATCGAGCGGAACTCCCGTGAACTCATCGACGCCTTCCGGCAGTCCGGCTCCGCGGACATCGTCAGCGACTACGCCACCCGGTTCCCGGTCAATGTGATCGCGGACATGCTCGGCCTGGACAAGGCCGACCACGCCCGCTTCCACCGCTGGTACACCGCGGTGATCGCGTTCCTCGGCAACCTGTCCGGCGACGCCGAGGTGACCGCCGCCGGCGAGCGCACGCGGGTGGAGTTCGCCGAGTACATGATTCCGATCATCCAGGAGCGGCGCGACAACCTCGGCGACGACCTGCTGTCCGCCCTGTGCGCCGCCGAGGTCGACGGTGTGCGGATGAGCGACGAGGACATCAAGGCGTTCTGCAGCCTCCTGCTGGCCGCCGGCGGCGAGACCACCGACAAGGCGATAGCGAGCATCCTCGCCAACCTGCTGATGAACCCGGACCAGTTGGCCGCCGTCCGTGAGGACCGCAGCCTCATATCGGCCGCCTTCGCCGAGACGCTGCGCTTCACCCCGCCGGTGCACATGATCATGCGGCAGGCGGCCACCGACGTCGAGGTCTCCGGCGGCACCATCCCGAAGGGCTCCACGGTGACCTGCCTGATCGGGTCGGCGAACCGGGACGAGCGTCGTTACCGCGAGCCGGACCGGTTCGACATCTTCCGTGACGACCTCTCCACGACGTCCGCGTTCTCGGCCGCGGCCGACCACCTGGCCTTCGCGCTCGGCCGGCACTTCTGCGTCGGTGCGCTGCTGGCCAAGGCGGAGGTCGAGACCGGCGTGAACCAACTGCTCGACGCCATGCCCGACCTCCGCCTCGCCGACGGGTTCGACCCGGCCGAGCAGGGAGTATTCACCCGCGGACCACAGTCGCTGCCGGTGCGCTTCACCCCGGTCGCGGGCTGATCGCGGGCCCGACAACCGCACGCGTGCCCTCCGCGGGCCGGGGATCGTCCAGGATCACGCCGGCCCGCGGAGGGTGCGGTCACAGCGCCGGCGTGAACTGCACCGGCAGGGACGCCAGGCCGCGCATCCAGATGGACGGCCGCCAGGTCAACTGCTCCGGATCCACGCCCAGCACCAGGTCCGGCAGGCGTTCCAGCAGCGTCTCCACCGCCGTACGGGCCATCACGTCCGCCAGGAGCGGCGCCGGATAGGGGCAGCGGTGCTCACCGTTGCTGAAGGACAGATGCGCGGAGTTCTCGGCACCGACGTGCGCCTCGGGCCAGATCTGCGGGTCCGTGTTGGCCGCCGCGAGCCCGAGGACGAGGCAGTCGCCCTCACGGATGAGCCGTCCGCCGAGCTGCGTGTCGCGTACCGCCCAGCGGCCGATGAAATTCTGTGTCGGGGTGTCCAGCCACAGCACCTCGTTGAGCGCGTCACCGACGCTGACCCGGCCTCCGGAGACGTTGACCGCGAAGCGCTCGTCGGTCAGCAGCAGTCGCAGGGTGTTGCAGATCCAGTTGGCCGTCGGCTGCTGCGCCGCCGCGATGACGGAGATCAGGTCCTGGACGATCTCCTCGTCGGTGAGACCGGCGGGGTCGAGGATCATCCGCGACGTGACGTCGGGGCCGGGGCTCTCCCGCTTCTCCTTGACCAACTGCGCGATCCGGGCCCCGACGCGCATGTACGCCGCCACCGGGTCGTCGCCCTCACCGGCGTCGAGTGAGATCCGTAGATCGTCGATGAGCTTCTCGGTGTCCGCGCTGCCCTGCGGCACGCCGCACATCCACAGCACCGCGCGAGCGGGCAGGGCGTGCGCGTACGCGCTCATCAGCTCGGCCTGCCCGCTGCCGGCGAACTCCGTGATCAAGTGCTCGGCGATCGCCTGGCACTCGCGGGCCAGTTCGAACTGGTCGATGCCCTCGAGCGCATGGGTGATCACACCGGCCCGGCGCTGGTGCTCCTGGCCCTCGGTGAACAGCACCGACGGCTGGTGGCCGACGAACGGCAGCAGGGGCCAGTCCTCGGGGATGTGCGGCCACTGGTTCCAGCGCCGGGAGTCCCGGGCGAACAGCTCGTCGTGGCTGGTGACATAGCTGACCTCGGGATACCCGAGGACGAGCCAAGCGGGGATGCCGCCGTCCAGGAGCACCGGCGCGACCGCCCCGTGCTCCGTGCGCATGGCGCGATACAGCTGAGAGGGCGTCTGCTGGTATTCCAGACCGCCCAGTTGAACGGCGGAGGCATGCGCCGGGCAGCCCGGTGGCGGTGTGTTCGTGGACGGGGCGCCGGTGTCGTCGCTCACGATGTCCCCTCACGGGAGAGTGCCAGTGTGTAGAGGTGGTCGACGAGGGTGATCAGCACTTCCTTGCCCGAGGATCTGACCCGTGCGTCGCAGTCGACCATGGGCACGTGGTCACCGAGGGCGAGGGCTTGGCGTATCTCGTCCAGCGAGAACCGGCTCGCGTCGTTGTCGAACCTGTTGACGGCCACCACGAAGGGCGTCTTGTGGTGCTCCAGCCGGTCGATCGCGTACCAGGAGTCCGCCATGCGCCGGGTGTCGACCAGGACCACCGCGCCCAGCGTGCCGGAGAACAGCCGGTCCCACAGGAACCAGAAGCGTTCCTGGCCCGGCGCGCCGAACAGGTACAGCACCATCCGCTCGTTGAGTGTGATGCGCCCGAAGTCGAACGCGACGGTCGTCGTGGTCTTGCGCTCCACCCCGGCCGTCTCGTCCACGCCCTCACCCGCCTGCGTCATCACCTCCTCGGTGTTCAGCGGCCGGATCTCGCTCACGGAGCGGACCAGGGTCGTCTTCCCGACGCCGAAACCACCCACGACGACGATCTTCAAACCGGTCTCGGCGGCATCGGCCAGCGGCGTGCGCTGCGAGGGCAGCTCAGAGGTTGCGGAGCCCATGGAGCACCTCCTGGAGCAGGGCGGTTTCGGGGAGAGCCGCGACGGACTCGGCCGCGCGGGGGTGACGAGCACTCACCTTGCCCATGTCGTGCAGGTCACCGAGGAGGATCCGCACGACCGTGATGGGCAGCTTCAGCTCGGCGGAGAGCTCGACCAGCGCCGTCGGATGCCGGCACAGCTCGAGAATCCGCACGTGCTCGGACTGCATTCCCGGTGTGGGCTCGCACTCACTGACGATCAGCGTCACCAGGTCGAACGAGTCGTCGGCCTCGCTACGACCGCCCGTGACCGTGTGGAGCCGGTCCGGGACGCCGATGTCCACGGGCTTGCGGGTCACGCGGAGGCGCCCCGTGCGACGGTCGTGCGCGGCTCGGCCCGCAGGTGGTCGCCGATCTGGTCCACGAGCTCCGTCATCTGATGGCCGACCACCCCCGGGTCCGCGCTGTCTTCGGCGAGGACGGCGAGGTGCGCGCCGTCACCGGCCCCCACGATGAAGAGCAGCCCGCCGTGGAACTCGGTCATGGAGTGCCGGACGCCGCCCGATCCGTCGCCGAACTCCACGGAGGCGCCTTGGGCGAGCGCCTGCATGCCGGAGCAGATCGCGGCCAGTTGGTCGGCCTGGTCCAGGGTCAGATGTTCCGTCCAGCACAGTTTCAGACCGTCCCGGGACAGCACGAGGGCGTGACGGGTGCCCGGCGTGCGCTCCAAGAGGTTCATCAAGAGCCAGGTCAGGCTGTTGTCGGTGGTCTCCATGACGGGCGGGGCGGGACATGACCGATTGACGGTCACCCGACCCGTTCCTCCATTCAAAAGGGGTGCGGCGAATCAGTGGGGAGAAGTCGGGCTGAAGTGCCCTGGGGGTGCGATGGGCCGGGACTAGTCCTCCGCCCGGGGAAGCGGGTCGGGCCCGGAGGGGGCGGTGGCCGGGTCCTGAGCGGTGTCTCCCGTCCGGCCGCGGTGGAAGGCGCCGAACCGGCTCCCTGCGTCGCGCCCCGGACCGGCCTCTGCGGACTCCGGGCGGTTCGGCTCGGCCGCCGGCCGCGGCCGCGCCCGGTCCGCCTCGGCCATGGTGCGGCCGGGGGCGCGGACCGGCAGCCCGTTCGGGGTGGCGTCGTCGCGGATGCGCGAAATCTCGGCCTCGGGCGCCACGTCCGCCGGCGCGACCACGTGCGGGCGCTGCGCCGGCACCTCCGGGGCCGGGGCGGGCGGGGCGGCCACGGCCGCGGAAGCGGCGTCGCGACGGGGCTGCTCCACGGCGACCGGCTCACGCTGCTGTGCCACCAGCTGGGGCGGCAGCAGGACGACGACACCGGTGCCCCCGCGGGAGGAGGGACGGTAGTTGACGCTTATGCCGTGCTTGGCGGCGAGCCGCCCCACGACCCCCAGACCCAGCCGGGTGCCCTGGAGCGAGGCCAGGTCGGTGATCCGGCCCGAGACCGACTCCTCCGCACGGCGCATGGCGGCGTCGGACATCTTCAGACCGCTGTCCTCGATGGTGACGACGAGACCGGCGCTGCGCTCCTCCACGTACACATGGACTTCATCGATGGGCGGCGAGAAGTTGGCAGCGTTGTCAATCAGTTCCGCCAGCAGATGCATGACGCCCTCCGCCGCGAAGCCCACGAGGGCGGCGTTGCTGGAGTTGTGCAGCCGTACCCGCTGGTAGGCCGCGATCCGGCCGACCGCGCCGCGCAGGATGCTCTCCATGACGATCGGCTTGTTCCACACGCGACTGGGGCGGCCGCCCATCAGCAGCGCCAGCCGGTCCGTCATCAGACCGAGCTGGGAGGTGCTGTGGTCCAGGCGCAGCAGGTCGCCGAAGACGTCCGCGCCATGCCGCTCCTGCATGTCACGCAGGTCGGCGAGCATGCTGACGGTCTTGGCCTGGACCCGGCTGAGAGCCTTGGCGGAAGCGGCCTGGGCGGCCGCGGAACGGCGCTCGCTGTAGGCGAGTTCACGGACGAACGACTCGGCGGGCGCCCGCAGCAACGGATCGACCGGCCACTCCAGCTTGGCGAGGACGGTCTCGGCGGAGCTGCCCTCGCGCAGCAGGGCCACCGCGGCGGGCAGGGTCCTGCCGGTGACGTGCTCGAGTTCCCGTTTCCACGCGGCCACTTCACTCCGCAGCGCCTCGACTTCCGACCGCGCGTCCCCGGCCCGCCGGACCGACGCGGAGAGTTCGGTGGCGTAGAGGTGCAGCATCCGCCGCATGTACGGGTCGGAAGGCGTGGGCGAACCGGACAGCGCCTCGTCGACACCGGCGCCGCTCATCAGCTGGCGGGCGATCGTCGGCAGCGTCGTGTTGACCAGCTGATCCGTTTCGGCGCCGTCCCGCATCCAGCCGCTCCTGGCCGTCTCCAACTCTCCGGCGAGGGCGTCGGTCCGGCGCTGCGCGCGGCGCATCCCCAGGGAGGTCGTGACGCAGACGACCGCGAGACAGACCCAGGCGACGACGACGGTTCCCGCCACCCACGTGCGCGCTCTCTCGGGAGCCAGGACGGCGGCCGCGGCAGCCCCGGCGGCCGTGACGGCCAGGACCGCGGGCACCACGGCCCGTGAGGAGCGCTTCGCCGGCGCGGAGGCGCGCTGGCGGGGGCGAGCAGGCACTGACATTCCGCGATCCCTCGGTCCGTGAGAGCAGGAGTACGTCCACGACTGGCGCGTCACCGAGAACGTGGAAGGTGGTAGAGCGCCTTCCGGTTCAAGCGCGCGCCTCATGCTAGCCATCGCGCCTGGCGTGATGACCCCGGCAAGGGGACCAGCCCACGGGCAAGTTCACTTCGTCGAGAAATGAACACCGCGCCATACGGATGTGATAGATGCTCTCATGCGGTGTACAACCACTTGGCCGCGGTTCGGGGATGACTCTTTCGAACGATTTGTGGCCCACGCACCGTCACGCGGTGCTTCTCGGCCGGGAGGTGAGGGTCTATTTCCGGCCAACCGTAGACGGTCAAGGCCGGTTGACGGCACCCGCGCGAGGGCGGAAGGGGCGCCGGAGCGTGGCGGGCGTGGCGTGCGCGAGTGGGTGGAAGAGGCGACGGAGGACGGTCCGGTTCTGTTCGCGATCGCCCTGACAGGCGGATCCGTCTCCTCCGGGAGGGCGCGGGCGGCTGCGTGGAGTTGGCGCCGGGCGGCGCGCATCGCCCGTACACGGAGGCCGGCGCGCGTCTGCGTGCGCGGGAACGCCCCGGGGGTGACTCGTCGTATCGGCTGCGACCCGTGGGTGGTGGGCCCGGCGTCCCTGCTGTTGCTCACTTTCGGGTGAGTTCGCACTGCGGAGCGCTCGCGGGGTGCGGGTGCGGAGCGGTGAGCGACGCGCCCCGGACCGGGCGGCACAACGCTGGGTGCAGGGGCCACGGATGCGCGCGGAGGATTCGCTCGGATACATGTATAAAACAATAGACTGTTACCGAATTGTCCATGTTTGGCAACACGGGTTGGCGTTTCACGGGCCGGGCATGTGCTCGCGGCAGTGTGTGGGTCCTCGGCCGACGCCGGCCGAGAAGCTCGCACCCAGGCCTTTCCCGGATCACCGGAGAGGGCCACGGGTCCTGATCCGAAAGGGATCTCGTGTCTGCTTCCTTGACCGCTCGCGGTCTGACCGCCGCCACTCTCGCCGCCGGGGCCATCGCGGCACTGACCGCGCTGCCGGCCTCCGCCGACCACGGTGATCGCCGCCACGACCGTCACCAGGTCGTCATCAGTGCCGTGCAGTACGACTCGCCGGGACGTGAGGACCGCTCCCACCGCGCTCTGAACCGCGAGTGGGTGGAGATCACCAACACCGGTCGGCGCACTGTGAACCTGGACGGCTGGACGCTGTCCGACCGGGACGGTCAGACCTATGTCTTCGACCGTTTCCGTCTGGACGGCCGTTCCACCGTCCGTGTCCACACCGGCTTCGGCCGCGACAGCCGTACCGACGTCTACCAGGACCGTCACCGCCCCATGTGGGACGACCGCTCCGACAGGGCCACCCTGGCCGACGACCGCGGCCGCGAGATCGACAGCGAGTCCTGGGGCGGTCGCGGATACCGCCACCACCGCTGACCCGCCACCCGGACGAGGGGCGACCGAAGAATGACCGGGGGTCCTGCCGCGGCTCCGTGGCGGGACCCCCGTAGACCGCCCGGGCCTACACCGGGCGTGACGGGCCCGGGCCGGTGTTCGTCAGCGACTGGGTGCGGGCGATCAGCAGGGCGACGTCGTCATGGCTGGCGGGGGCCCGGAGCTGTCGGAGCAGCCGGTCGCAGGTCTCCTCGATGGAGTGGTCCGGCGAGGACAGCAGGTCCACGAGGTCGTCGAGGCGGTCGTCGATGGAGTCGTCACGCGTTTCCACCAGGCCGTCGGTGTAGAGGATCAGCTGATCGCCGGGACGCAGATCGTGCGTGGTGGTCTCGAACGGGACGCCGCCGACTCCCAGCGGGGTGCCCGTGGGCAGGTCCAGCAGTGCGGGTGGCTCGCCGGCGCGCATCAGCACCGGGGGGAGATGCCCGGCGGAGGCGACGTGCAGGCGGCAGCCCTGCGGGTCGTAGATCGCGTAGACGCAGGTGGCGAGGTACGGGTCCAGCCCCTGAATGATCTTGTCGAGATGGGTGAGGATCAGGGCGGGGTCGAGGTCGAGGTCCGCGAGCGTCGAGGTGGCGGTGCGCAGCCGGCCCATGGTGGTGGCTGCCGGGATACCGCTGCCCATGACGTCGCCCACCACGAGAGCCGTGCGGTCACCGTCCAGAGGGATGACGTCGAACCAGTCGCCGCCCACCTCACTGAAGGCCTGTGCGGGCCGGTACCGCGCGGCCACCTC
Organism: Streptomyces sp. NPDC002309; assembly: GCF_053593375.1. Lineage (NCBI taxonomy): Bacteria > Bacillati > Actinomycetota > Actinomycetes > Kitasatosporales > Streptomycetaceae > Streptomyces > Streptomyces sp. NPDC002309. The sequence continues at coordinate 54,956 of NZ_JBSFCI010000020.1, forward strand.
CAGACCCGGATGGCGCGGCGAGAGCCGGGGCAGCAGGCTGCGCTGCAATGTCTCGGCGGCACTGCGGATGTGCTGGTGCAGGATGGCGTTGTCGATGCTGAGGGCGGCGGCCGAGGCCAGCTCGCAGGCGAGGGTGAGATCGTCCTCGTCGAAGTGCTGCGGATTGCGCGCACGGGCCATGCCCATGACGCCGATGATCTGCCCCCGGGCGATGAGGGGGACCGCCATGTCGGTATGGACGCCCGCTTGGGCGAGCAGCCGCGCGGCATGGTCGTTCTCGGCGATGCGGGTGACATCGCCACTGCGCAGATGAGTGATCAGTACCGGCTTACGGGTGCGGACACAGTGCGCCGCCGGATGGTCGGTGTGGTACGTGGTGAGGCGGCCGGGCGCCACGATCGCGTCGGAGGCTCCGGTGGGGTAGGCGGTCTTCACCGCCAGCGCCCGGAAGAGGGCCGGACCTCCCCCGAAATCCGTACGACCCGTCTGCAGGACGGAATCCAGCAGGTCCACCGCGACCATGTCGGCCAGGTCGGGGACCACGACGTCGGCCAGTTCCTGTGCCGTCCGTTCCACCTCCAGGGTGGTGCCGATGCGAGCCGAGCCGCTGGCCATCAGCCGCAGACGCTGCTGCGCCCGTTCGGCCTGTCGCGCGGCCTGATACCGGTCGGTGATGTCCACCACCACGTCGGCGATGCCGAGGACGTGCCCGCAGTGGTCCTCCAGCCGGTACCACGACATGGTCCAGGCACGGTCCTGCTCCAGGTCGGCGCGGGTGCGGCCCACCACCTGCCGGTCGACCACCGGGACACCGGTCGCCAGGACCTCCCGCATGCAGTTCTCCGCGTCGAGGAACTGATCGTCGGGCAGAACCTCCCGGAACCGCCGGCCGAGGTGTTCGGTCTCCGGCACGCCGTGCATCGACGCGAGGGCCGGGTTCACGGCCAGGAACCGCAGGTCGGTGTCCAGGACGGACAGCCCGATCGGCGCCTGGGTGACCAGCCGGTCGGACAGGGCCAGCTTGCGCTCCACGTGCAGCAGCGTCGACCGGTCGGCGGCGAGCCCCAGGGCGTAGTGATCGCCCAGGTTGTCCGTCAGCCGCATGTTGCGGAACTCCACCAGCCGGGTGCTGCCGTCCTTGTGCCGGACCGGGAACGGCCCGGCCCATGCCTTGCCCGTCACCATCACCCCGGCGAACAGTTCCAGCGCCGCCTCCCGGTGCTCGGGACGGAGGAGCAGTTGCGCGGCGTACTGTCCCACCGCCTCGCCCCGGGTGTAGCCGAACAGTTCGTCGGCCTGCGGGCTCCACATGTCGATCCGGCCGTCGGCCTCCACCAGCACCGCCGCGACACCCAGCAGATCCATCAGCGCACTCGGGTCCGACGTCCCGTCCTGCGGACGATCGGCGTGCTGAGGTCGCTGTCGCGCTGGGCTCATCGCACCCGTTCCTTCCGCCCGCCGACTCGCTTCCACGGGCCTACCCACGGCACCGTTCCAGGGCGGCGGTCCTGGAGCAGGGCGGCAGACCCGTCCACGGTGCGGCACGCACCCGAGAAGGTCAGGGGAACCCGCCGAGGCGCGCCGGGGAAGGCGATCCCTGGTCTCGGGCGACCCGCACTAGAGCCATACTGTGCCCCCGGCGCTGGTCTGGCCATCGTTGCGCGCCCGGCCCCGGGTGTCCCGACGCCGCCGGCCCGCCGGAACATCGGCCGGGAACGGGCACCGCTGCTCGTCCTGGGCCACCTCGTCGGCCCGGCGCATCAGGGCGGAGGGAGACGGACGCGGGCAGCGCGTCCTTGACCTCCCGGCGCTCCGGGCACCTACGCGGCAGAGGCGTCGGCGTGGCTGCCCTTCGACACCTCCTACGACATCCTGATCACCGGCGACTCCGCACGCGGCGCCGTCGGCGACACGGTGACGGTGGACGTCGGTTTCCGCAATCTCGGCCCCGCCTGGGTGCGGGGGCTGGAACCGCCGGACGACGATCCGATGCTCACGTACGTCACCGTCCCGCCGGGTGCCACGGCGACGGGGATTCCCGAGGACTGCTGGCCCGACTCCCACACCGGGGGCCTGTACGGATGCTGGGCGCACGCGCCGGTCCTGGAGGACGCGAACCTCACCTTCCCGTTCGAGTTGCGCATCGACAAGGTCGTGAAGAACGCCAAGGGCAAGATCCAGATGCAGCCCTTCGACTACCCGGACGAACCCGACCAGGAGAACAACTCGGCGTGGATCGTCCTGAACCCCACCGATGACGGCGGGAGCACGCAGGGAGCTTCGGGTGGCCCTTCTTCCAGCCCGAGCCCCGGCGACCCCGGTGGCGGCGGTACGACCGGCTCGACCGGCACTGCTACCGGTGGCAGCGGCTCGTCGTCCTCCGCCGGCTCCTCCGGCGGCGGGCTCGCCTCGACGGGTGTCCAAGGCGCGCCGCTCGTCGGGGGCGGTGCGCTCCTGGCACTCGGACTCGGGACGGTGATCGTCGTGGTCATCCGCCGCCGGTCCGTGGCCTAGCGACCTCTGCCGCCCGCGACGGCGCGTCCGACGGGCCGTGACGGCCGCACCGCGTCCGGCTCACGGCAGGCGGAGGCTGTCCACGGCGTGCTCATGTGTCGCCGTGACGGACTTCTGGCCCGTCCGGGAGCCGGCGGTCAGGACCTGGACGATGTGGTCCTCGGTGACGGTCTGCGTGGCGCTGACGGTGAGATCGTTCTTCGTGTTGGTCAGACGCGCGTCCAGGCGAGGGCGGCTGTCCATGGTGCCGCCCCGCTGACTGGTGATGGTGCCGTCGCCGAATTCCTCGGCGAGCCCCTCGCGGGTGCCTTCGACCAGTTCCTTGAGTTCTGCCTGCCCGGCGCCCTTCATGTCGATGACCAGGAGGTACACGAACCCGTCGGAGGTCCGCACGGCGTAGAGACGCCCTTGCAGTCCGTCGGATTCCAGCTTCTCGGGTGCGGACTTTCCGGGCAGTGCGAAGGTGATGCCACTGGCGGGGTCGACGGAGCTCACCCAGTTCACCGCGGAGGTCGTGGTGCCGTGGGAGTCGTCGTCGCCGTGCGGGGCCACGGTCGCGGTCGTCGCCGTTTCGACGGGCGCCCTGGCCGGAGCGGCGAGGGCGCTGCCTGGCAGCAGCACGCCTCCGGCGACCAGAGCGGTGGGGGCGAGAATCATCGCAAGGCGCTGGGTCAGTGAACGGCGAGCCATGGAAATCAGATCCTTCGTAGGGGGAATTTCGCTGGGGCACCCGCGAGACGCAGGCGCCGGGACGGGTTCCGGATGCACGCGCGACCGGGGAATTCCGGGCGGTGCGGACGGGTCGTGCGTTCGACGTGTGCCCTGTCTCGATTAAGCCCGGCGGGGCCTACAGGCGTCATGCCCCTGCATCACGTGGCACGGGAACTCGGGACTTGACGAGCCGCTGCGAGCCACTGCGCCGCGTCCTCCGCAGGCCGCGGACGCCCGACCACTTCGCCCCGTTGTCGCCGGAGAGTCATCGATCTGCACATACGGCGCAGCCGTCGCGGTCTGCCGATGCCGGTCATGACGTCTCGATCGGGGAGCGGCCGTGCGGCTAGAGTCGGGGGGCTCACCGCTCACTGCAGAAGTTGGAATCACCGTGACGACCGGACAGCACCACCCCGCCATCCGCCCCGCGACCGCGGAAGATCTTGGTGAACTCCAGGTTCTCGCGCGCCGGACGATCGACACCTGTTACCGCGGGTTCCTCGGCGACGAGGCAGTGGACTGGTTCATCGGCAGTGGTGCTTCCGACGCGCATGTGAAGAGTCACCTGCAGCGGGGTGGTGTGCACTGCCTCACTCAGGACGGCCGGATCATCGGCCTGTCCATCCTCGACGGCTCCACGGTCGACCTGATGATGGTCGACCCGGATCATCACCGTCGAGGTCTGGGGCGCTTTCTGCTTCGGCATGCGGAACAGACGCTTCTTGCCCAGTACCCGGTCATCCGGCTGGAGACCTTCCCGGAGAACGCCAGGGCCGTGTCGTTCTATGAGGCGTGTGGCTGGATGCTCGGGGGGCCACTGGAGGGCGAGGGGCCAACGCGGCTGGAATACACCAAGAGCGGCACGGGGGGCTGAACCCGACGGCTGCCCAGGCCGGATCAGGCAACGTTCACTCTGGCGACGACGGCGCGTAGGACGCGGTCCTCGGCGTGGCTGGATTCGCCGCCGGTATCCCCTGCGCGGACAGCAGGACTTTCTGGGTCCGCCGCCAGATCACCACCGACCCGGTTCCCCGAGGGATGATCCGCGGCAGCCGTCCGCCCTCGTCGTCATCGCTCTCACGGACACGTGATCGTTCAACCGCGCGGACAGCAGGCCGTGTTCGTATCGTCCGAGCGACGTGCCACAGCAGGGCGAGCGTTGCCTGATGTGGCACTCGGTGATGGTGGCGACGTCGGGGGCCCGTCGGTCACGTCGGCTCGGTCGTTCGGAAGAGCCGGGGCAGTACCGCTCGGCCGACGGCGGCGATCGCGTCGGTCTCCTCCTCGGACGGGCGGGCGTGTTCCGGCAACTCGGGACCGAAGCCCTCGACGGCCGCCGCGTCCACCTCGATGTGGAACTGCAAGCCCCATGCCCGGGGTCCGAGCCGGAACGCCTGATGCGGGTACCGGTCGCTGGAGGCGAGGAGGAACGCGCCCTCGGGGAGGGTGAAGGTGTCCTGGTGCCAGTGGAGCACCGGCATCTCGCGGCCGACCCCGTGGAGCAGAGGGTCGTCCTCGGCGGCCGTCCGCAGAGTCACGCTTCCAGGGCCGATCTCCGGCTCGGGCCCACGTGTCACGTCCGCGCCCGCCGCAGCGGCCAGCAACTGGGCTCCCAGACACACACCGAGTACGGGTACCCCCTCGTGCACAGCCTGCCGCAGCAGGCGGCGTTCGGCGGCGAGGTGCGGGTGGCGGCCGTCGTCCAAGGCGTTCATCGGACCGCCGAGGACGACGAGTCCACCGGTCTCGCGCAGACCGGGCACGCGGTCGCCGTCCCACAGGTGACGCACCCGCAATTCCACACCGGCCGAGGCGGCGGCGCCGGAGAGAAGGCCGGGGCCCTCGAACGGAACGTGCTGCAGGACGTGCCACGGACGGTCGGACATGCGTATCGCCTCCAGTGGGTCGCCGGGGCCCGATCGGGCCGCCGGGGTCCGGGAGCGGCACCCGGACGGTTCGCGTGACGAGGGGCCGGATGCCGCTCGATCCGGGGTGGCCGGACCGCCCGCGCTACTTCACGGGCAGGGGGACCGGCGGGAAGTCGACCTCTGTCCGGCCGACGGAGTTGAAGTAGTTGGTGAACACGTTCAGAGCCACATTGGCGACGATCTCACCGATCTCCCCGTCGCCGAGCCCGGCGGCGCGGACCGTGTCGAGGTCCTCATCGCTCACGAGACCACGGGTCTCCAGGGCCGTCCGACCCCAGGCCCCGCCGCCCGAGTGAACTGACCCACACCCTGGCCTCCACGGCCCCCACGATCAGCGACGCGGTGAAGACGCTCACCGCGAAGGAACTCGTGGAACGCCGACGCGACCCGGCCGACGCCCGAGCCGTGTTCCTGACCCTGACCGACACCGGGCGCGCCGAGGCCGAGCGGCTCGTCCGTCTGCCCGAGGAGTTCGCCGAGGCCATGGACACCCTGACCGAGGACGACCTCGCCGCCATGCTGCGCGGCGCCGCCAGCATGATCAGGTCGCTGCAGGACCACAAGGCGATCCCCGTGTCGAGGATGTGTCTGACCTGCGACCACTTCCGGCCCGACGCCCACCCCGGCACGGACCGCCCCCACCACTGCGCCTTCGTCGACAACGCCTTCGGCGACGCGGAGCTGCGCCTCGACTGCCCCGACCACGCCGAGGCCGCCGGACCGGGGCGATGATGGCGGTCGGACCCTCACGGACCTGAGCGTCCGTACGGCGGCGGCCGTACACGGCGTACGGCATCCTCGAACGTGGCCCTGAAGGCGGGCGCGAAGGCTTCGAGGACCCCCGACGGCGGGCACACTCCCGGCACACGGGGTCCGCCGGCACGGGGGTGGTGGCGGGCGTCGGCTGAGGGGGTGTCATGGCATGACGAGAGCCGGGAGCGTGCGGGAGACGCCGCACGAGATCGCGCTGCTGTCCGGCGGCCCGCGCGCCGCGGTCACGGTGGCCGTCGTCGCCCTGTATCTGAGGGGCGCCGTCGAGGCGGGGGCACCGGGCACCATCCGGGCGGCCGGGCGAGGCGGGCCGGGACCTGCCCGCGCTTCCGCCGCCGGGCGTGCCGCTGGACGCGCTGATGGACTCCGTCGCGGGCCGGGCGGCGGCCGTCACGGGAGCGATCCGGGCGTCGTACCTGGAGAGCGCGGTCCACCACTGCCTGGACGAACCCCGCGAGACGGGGGAGCTGGTCCGGCACGCGGACGTCCGGTGGGCGCTGGCGGAGGTGCGGGTCGGTCTCGCCGAGGCGGGGCTCCTGCGGTATCCGCTGTTCGGACCCACCAGGGCCGCCCGGCGGCGGCTGAAGCTGCTGCGGAGCACGTACCCGCCACCGGCGAGCCGACGCGGTGTGCCGGACCGGGAAAAGCTGCTGGCCGTCGCCCTGCACGGTGAGCCGGCCCTGCGCGTTCTGGTGCCGCGTTTCGCCCTCCGCGCCGGTCTCACGGACCGGGTCAGGATCACCGACAAGGCCTTCTTCCGGGGCTCGCCGCGCAGGGGCACCCACGGCGGCAACGGCGGCTACCTCTACTGCGGAAGCGGTGGGGGCGGTGGCGGTGGCGGCGGGGACTGAGCCCGCCGGCGCGGGTTCTGGTGGGGTGTGGGAAGAGCAGTGAACTCTTCAGCGGCTCTGTCGCAGGTCGGAGGCCAGGCGAGTCGGTTCCGGCCGCCGGTCGGGCGTGGCCGAGACCGGAAGGTGGTCGGCGTCACCGCGTTGTCGTCGACCGGGTGAACGACAGAGCGCCGGACACGCTCCGGCTCCCCGGCGGCGGGTACCGGGCGATGTGGGCGGGCCAGCGATCCGGGCCGCTCGTGGACGCCATCACCGCCGATCTGCGGAACTACTCCGGGGGCGGCTGGTGGACGACATGGCGCTCGTCGTGGCCGAGCGGGGTACCGGGCCGGGCGCCGGCTGACCCGGGACAGGTGACGCCCACGCGGTGACAGCTCCGTCGTACGGGCGTCACCGCGCAGGCATCACCAGGCAGGCGGCACCGCGTTGGCGTCACCAAGCGGGCGTCGGTGGCGTCCGGCTGAGGCGGGCGATCTCGGGCAGACAGCCCGTCCTCGCCGGCGATCTTCGCAAGCACGGTCAGGGCGGCCGCTCGCAGCCGCCCTGGTCCCATGCGGCGGATCTCCCGCAGCAACGGCACGATGGCGCCGCTCGCAGCCGCCCTGGCCCCACGCGGCGTATCTCCCGCAGCAACGGCACGATGGACGGGCCCCATGAGGCCAGGACCAACCGAGCCAGTCTCCCGGTCCTGGGATCGGGGTCACGAAGGAGGGGAAGCAGGGCCGCCACGGCCCGGGGATCTCCCGCCCCGTGCGACTCGATGCCGCTCACAGCATCCCTTCGAACGGTTGCCTCGGGATGGGACAAGGAGACCATGTGCCGGGTCAACTCATCCGACTCGGCACCGGACTTGTACCTGTTGACCTCGCGTGTACGGGCAGCAGTTTCGTCAGGAATGGCGATCTCCCTCGTGGCGCGGTGTACGGGCCTGCGTCTGAGACAGGGTGATGCGACGCCGGGTGAGATCGACATCGGTGATCTTCACGGTGAGCATGTCGCCGACCTCCACCACGTCTCCGGTCGGTTCGTCCAGCTCGCTGGTGTGCACGAGCCCTTCGAAGCCGTCCTTGCGTTCTTCGATGCGCACGAAGACACCGAACGGCACGATCTCGGTGACTGGTCCGGTGACCACCTGCCCTGTCCGCTGCGCGATCTGCGGCCACGGGTCTTCCTGCACTGCTCGGAGCGACAGTGGAACCCGTTCCCCGACCATGTCGACATCGAGGACCTCGGCCGTGATCTCCTGGCCGCGCGGTGAGGCCCCGCTTGTCCAGACTGCGTCTCGCGTGGCCGGCGCGGTCGCTCATGTCGGGCAGCGTACGGTAAGCTGGCATAGGGGGATGGTCCTGCGCGGTACGGCATTGCCTGCGCGGCTTCGTGGATGGCGAGACAGACCTGTCCGTAGGCACGCTGGATCGGTGGAAGTCGGGTGGAACTCGGTGCGGGTGTCGATGGCGAGACGGCGCCAACAATTGATCGGAGATCAACCATGAGCCTGTGCCAACCTGGCTGACAGCGGTGTGAGTTGGTGTGGGGCCGCGTGTAGGAAGGGCGGGCCCCGGCCCAGCACGTCATCGCCTTCATCAAGGACGACAAGGTCGCCTCCCTGGGCACGACGCTGCTGGACCCCGAGCAGTATCCGTCGCCGTGCCGGAAGACCGGCCCTGAAGGGTACGTAAGCGTTGCCGCTGCTGCCTTCGGCCTGTCTGAACGCCCGTAGGCGCCTCAGCTCAGTTGGCGCGCTTGAACCTGTTGACGTCGCAGGCGTCTGGGTCGCCCCGGTACTCATAGAGGCGAGGGACCTGCCGGCTTCCGTCGACGAACAGCCCCGTGCCGTAGTAGCCACCCTTCTCCGAACTGTTCCGGTAGTCACTGATCCTGTGGAACGTCAGCGAGAGGAATGCGGCGCTGTCAGTACTGGTCAGCTCCCACGTGCCGTTGCCGTCTCGCTTCTCTGGTGGGCCCTCGGCATCCTCAAGGTCCGTCGGCCACCCCGTCGTCGTGAACGTCCCATCCCCCTTGAGGGCTACGGAACGGCCTGCCGCATCTCGATAGGTGCCGACCAGATCCCGACTGGCCAGTCCGTCCGGCTGTGGGCCCTCCCCTGGACAAGGTGAGTATCGGGCGAAGCACCCTGTCGCGGTCGAAACAGCGGCCAAAATGAGCGCCCCTGCAAGGCCGCCGAGTCTTCGGTTCATGTTCCCCCCACACCTTCGGGAATGTCCTGAGGCTGCACCAGAGCAGCAGATACCACCGGCTGGACTGCGGCTTGTTCGGCACTCCCCGCTCCATTGTCGCGGTTGCGGCCGCCGGCACAGTGAGCGGGCCAGTCGAGGCGACTTCTTACTCCTCGACCTCAGCGGCATGGTCGTCAAGGCAACTGAATCGACCTGGACGAGGCAGCGCAGCGACCGGGTGGCGATGTCGGCCCGGACACGCCAGTTGACGTCCACCCATGACGCCGGGCACGGCCGCGACTTGACGGTCAGGCGATTCCGTAGGTCCTCGCGAGGACACCTACCGTCTCGGCCATGCTGTCGCGCAGTTCCGCCGGGCCGACGACCTCGACGTCGGCACCGAGCCGCAGCAGCTCGCCGCAGGCGTGCGCGGTGCTCTCCGTCGGGATGACCGCCTCGACCCATCCGTCGTCGCCGACGGCCCTCGCGGTGGACTCGACCGCCCGCACCACCTCCGGGGGCAGGTTGTCGGGCAGGCGCCGGCGCCCCCGTGGGGACAGGCGGACGGTCGCCGTGCCGGTGTACCGGCGCGCCTGGAACTCGTCCAGGTACGAGGTCCAGTGCGCGGACAGGTCGAAGTCCCGGGGCCGGTCGAACCGCTCGTCGGTCGGCGTCGCGTCGAGCACCTGAGTGACCCGGTAGGTGGCGATCCGGGTCCGCGCCGCTGCCACCAGGTACCAGACACCGGACTTGAGCACCAGGCCGTAGGGACGAAGGCGGCGGTCCACCTCTTGCGGCGCGCGCCAGCGCCGGTAGCGCACGTCCACCGCGCGCCGGGTGAGCAGGGCGTCGACGAACAGGGGCAGGAACGGCGTCGGTTCGGGCTCCCGGTACCAGGCCGGGGCGTCCAGATGGAACACCGCCGCGGTCCGCGCCGCCTCGGCACGCAGTCCCGTCGGCAGCGCGGCGAGCAGCTTCAGCCGAGCCGCCGTCACCTCCGCCGACAGCCCCAGGTCGGCGGCGGGGCCGGGCAGCCCGGCGAGGAACAGCGCGCGTGCCTCTCCCTGGCTCAGCCCCGTCAGACGGGTGCGGTAGCCGTCGAGGAGCCGGTACCCGCCCGCGCGGCCCGGCTCCGCGTAGACCGGAACCCCGGAAGCCTGCAGACGCGCCAGGTCCCGATAGGCGGTGCGGACCGACACCCCCAGTTCGTCCGCGATCCCTCGGGCTGAGACGCGGCCACGGGATTGCAGCAACAGCAGCACCGACAACAACCGACCGGCAGACATGCGCGCATTCTCCCCGGAAACACTGACAGCCCCTGGCACACCGCGGCTCTACCGTCTGTTCACGCCCGCTCCGGCAAGGCCGGAACCGGGCTCGGAAGAGCAACGAACAGGAGCCCGAGGTGTCTTCCCACGATCCCGCCGACCGTCCCGCCGTGATCGAGCTGCGCCAGTACACGCTGCGTCCCGGCCGCCGGGACGAACTCGTCGAGCTGTTCGACAAGGAGTTCGTCGAAACCCAGGAGGAGGCCGGGATGCTGGTGCTCGGCCAGTTCCGCGATCTCGACGACCCGGACCGCTTCGTCTGGCTGCGCGGGTTCCGGGACATGGCGGCACGGCACAGCGCCCTGTCCGTCTTCTACGGCGGCCCGGTCTGGGCCGAGCACGGCCCGCGGGCCAACGCGACCATGCTCGACTCGGACGACGTCCTGCTGCTGCGACCCCTGTCGGACCGGACGGACCTCGCCCCCTCGCGGTCCGCGCGTCCGCGGGTCGGCGCACCCGCACCGGACCGGTGCGTCGCCGTCACCGTCTGGTCCTTCCCTCCCGGACGGTCCGACGGCGTGACCCTGATCCGGGACGGGCTCCTTCCCGTCCTCCAGGAGACGGGCCCCGCGCCGCTCGCGGTGCTCATCACCGAGCCGGCTCGGAACACGTTCCCCGGGCTGCCCGTCCGCGCCGGGGAGAACGTCGTCGCCGTCATCACGTCGTACCCCGGCGAGAGCGCCCGCCTACGGCACCTCGCCGACGCACACGCCCGTCCGCGCGTCCGGGACGAGGTCCTGCCGGGCATCGCGCGCGAGCAGACGGCGCCGCCCCGGACGCTGCGGCTGGCGCCCACCGGCCGCTCGTTCCTCTCCTGACGCACGGCTCAGACGAGCCGCCAGAGGTGGTCCGCCGTGCCGTTGTCCGTGAACTGGACCACCTGGGCGCTGTCGGCGGTGGACATGCGGTCCACTCCGAGGACCTTGCCGCTGTGCCGGTTGCGGAGCCTGAACCAGCCGTCGGCGTCCTCGACGCGGGTCCACAGGTGGTCGGCGGTGCCGTTGTCCTCGAACTGGACGACGATCGCACTGTCGGCGGTGGACATCCGGTCGACGCCGAGGACCTTGCCGCTGTTCCCGTTGCGGACGAGGAACCAGCCGTCGCCGCGGTCCACGAACTGCCAGGCGTGATCGGCGGTTCCGGTGTTCGAGAACTGCACGACGCGGGCGCTGTCGGCGAGCGACATGCCGTCCACGGCGAGGACCTTGCCGCTGTGCTTGTTCTGGACGCGCCGGAACGGCGGCTCCGGAGTCCACGGGCGGCCCTGTGGGGACGCCACGGGGAAGGCGGTGATCCGTAGCCGGGCGGCGCCCATGGGGATGAGGGTGACCCGTTCCGCGGCGGCGGTCGAGCGGGCGGGGCCGTCCTGGAGCGGGGCGACGACGTTCTCGCTGTCGGCGGTCCATTCCGGGATCCGGCGGGCGTCCGCGGTGATCCGTACGGGCACCGTCTCGTCGGTGAAGGGGTTGTCGGGGACGGGTCCGCCGGTTCGGGTCACGACCGGCCGTATGTCGGGGGCCAGACCGTAGTTCCACGGGGTGGTGGCGTGCACCTCGTACTCGGGGAAGGCTTCGGTGCCCGCGTACCGTACGTACCGCTCGCCGATCCGCAGCGAGTACGTCAGCGGTCCGTGGTCGACACTGACCGCGCCGTGGTTGCCCGGCCAGGTCCGCAGCGTGGTGCGCTGGGGGAGCTGAAGGGTGACGGTGTCGCCGTCGCGCCAGGTCCGGTCCACGCGGGCGAAGGCCGGTCCGTCGGGGGAGGCGACCGGCTGTCCGTTCACCGTGAGCCGTGGGCCTCGGCACCAGCCGGGCACCCGCAGCCGCAGCGGGAAGGCGACGGGTGTCGGGGTGGCGACGGTGATCGTGACGGTCTCGCCGAAGGGGTAGTCCGTCGCGGTGGTGAGCACGACGGCAGTACGGGACGCCCCGACGGTGGCGCGCACCTGACTGGGCGCGTACATGGCGGCGACCAGACCGTCGTCGGGGCTGCCCAGCCACAGTTCCTCGGTGAAGTAGGGCCAGCCCATTCCATAGTTGTGCGGGCAGCAGCGGTAGTTGTCGACGCCCGGCTGGAACGCCTGCATGGCGAAGCCGTTCTGGAACTGCCCCTGGGTCTTGGCCCGGTTGTCGAGGCCGACGTTGTTGGCGCTCGTGACGTAGTGGACGGCCTTGCCCTGCGGGTCGAGTGCGGCGGGCAGCATGTTGAACGCGAGATCCTCGCACCGGTCGGCCCACACCGGGTCTCCGGTGATACGGGTCAGCAGCTCATGGCCGGCCATGAACTCGACGATGCCGCAGGTCTCGAAGCCCTGCCGGGGGTCCCCGAAGCCGGGCCGGAGGTTCTCGTCGCCGGCGAATCCGCCTCCCGGGAACTGGCCGTAGGCGCGCATCACGTCCTCGTAGGCCCGGTAGGTGGCGCGGGTGAGGTCGGCGGAGCCGTCGAACTGGGCGTACTGGGCGGGCTCACGGAAGCCCTGGGCGATGTTGACGTTGTGCGGACTGGGACTCGGCCCTGTCCAGTTCGCGCCCCAGGTGTGCATCTTGGCGGCCAGTTCCACCAGGAAGGCGTCTCCGGTGCGCCCGTGCAGCCAGTGCGCGACGTCCAGCCCGTCGCCCCAGCGGAAGGAGACCCAGCTGGAGTCGAACGCCGACTTGCCTTGCGCGTTCATGAAGCGCAGGAACCGGGTGAGGAAGGGCACGATCCGGCCGTCGCCCGAGTACTCCTCCCAGGTGCGCAGTGCCATCAGAAGCGGCAGGAACGGCCAGAAGTCGGGGCCGCCGTTGAGTGAGGTGCGCAGGGCGCGCGGGCCGAAGAACCCGTCGCTCGCCTGCGTGGCCACGATCGCGTCGACCCAGCGACGGGCGTTCGCCAGGGCGGCGGAGTCCCGGGTCGCCACCGCGAGCGGGACGTAGCCGCGTAACCAGTAGGTGACCTCCTCCCAGCCCTGCTTGTCGGGGTTCACCCAGCCGGTGTCGGCGAAGTCCAGGAAGTGCGATCGCTGTTCGAACTGGCCGAACAGGCCCGCCAGCAGCAGCCGGAGCTGGCCGGCGAGCCAGCCGCGTGCGCTGACGCTGCCGGCGGGCAGCTTGCGGAAGGCGTCCTCGGCGACGGGCGGCACGGCGGCCGAAGCCGTCCGCGGGAAGCGGACGCCGAGTGTGACGGCACCCAGTGCGAGGGCGCTCGCGGTGAGGAAGGCGCGGCGGTCGACGGTCATGCGGGGGCTCCTGTCCGTGCGGGGAGAGGGGAGCGTGCCACGGTCGTTCCCGGAACCGTCCCCGAGGGGACGTGGATGCCGCACATGTGGGGCACGTGCGGTCACCCGGATCTGTATATCGTTGTAAAGAGTCGTTGGTGACATGACAACATCCGGGGCGGGGTCACGTCCAGACGGTTAACCTGACGATGTGGAACTGCTCCATTTGCGCTATTTCGTGGCGGTTGCGGAGGAACTGAACTTCTCGGCTGCGGCCCGGAGAATGCACATGGCCACTTCGCCCTTGAGTCAACGGATAAGGGACCTGGAGCGGGAACTCGACCACCGACTGTTCGAACGCGACACCCACAGTGTGGCGCTCACGCCCGCCGGGGAGGCACTGCTTCCCCTCGCGCGGGAGGTGCTGGACCAGATGAACGCCATACCGTGCCGGCTGCGCGAGGTGGCCCGGCCGGCGCGCAGCAGCATGTTCGTGGGAGTGCCCACCGGGTTGCATCCGAGGCTGCGGGATCTGGTCAACGTGCTCGCCGAGCGCGTCGCGGAGGATTGCGAGCTGCTGCGCTGGCCCGGTACCTCCAAGGCGCTGATCACCGGGGTGGGCGAGAGGCGGCTCGCCCTCGCCCTCGCGCGGCCACCGGTCGGGGATCCCGCGCTGGACATGCTGACCGTGATGACGGAACGGCTCGGGGTGGTGGTGCCGGCCGACCGGTTCGCGGGGCGGGAGCGCGTTTCGCTGGACGAACTGGGTGACCTCTCCCTCGTCGTCGCACCCCATGAGATCAGATCAGCCTATTTCGACCAGCTGGACCGGGAAATGTTCGAGCGGGGCATCAAGAAACGCATCAAGCTGACGGACGCCGGTTACGGCGGAATCGCGGAAATAGTCTCCAGCGGAATGGCCTTCTATTTCGCCATACTCAATCCCGACAGCCCCATGCACGGCTATGCGGTCGAGAACACGGCGGTCCTTCCGTTCACCGATTTCGAAGCTGAACTGGAGACCGCCCTCGTCTGGCGCCGCGACCGCGCTTCGGGCGGCGACCTGGAAGAACTCGTCGAAGCGGCCCGCACGGTCTTTGCCGAACCCCTTCACATCTGATGTCCCGGCACGCCCCGAATCCGGTGTGACCGCTGTGGTCACACCGGCGTTAGTGAAACGATAATTCCGTTGCCGCCGCGTCGCCATTAACGTCGTTGTCATCACCGGGCAAGGCGACGAAAGGAAGCGAACAATGGCGGCGAACCTGACCACCGGACCTCTTGAGGGCGTGCGGGTGATCGACCTTTCCACCGTGGTCATGGGCCCTTACGCGGCCCAGATCCTCGGGGACCTGGGTGCCGACGTCATCAAGATCGAGTCACCGGGGGACGGCCTGCGCGTCGGGGAGTACCGGAACACGCCCGGTATGACGCCGCTCCACCTCAACGTCAACCGCAACAAGCGCAGCGTGGCCCTGGACCTGAAGGACGACGAGGGGCACGCGCAGGCCCTGCGGCTCATCCGGAGCGCCGATGTGCTCATCACCAACATGCGCCCCCGCGCGCTGGCCCGCCTGGGCCTGACGTACGACGACCTCGCGGCCGACAACCCGGGCCTCGTCTACGCGCACGCCGCCGGCTTCCGCGGCGACTCCGACCGGGCCGACGCCGCCGCCTACGACGAGACCGTGCAGGCCGCGTCAGGGCTGGTCGACATCGCCCACCGCGCGCTGGGTGAGCCCGTCTATCTGCCGACCATCCTCGCCGACAAGGTCTCCGGACTGACCATCCTCTACAGCGTGCTCGCCGCTCTGGTGCACCGGAACAACACCGGGCAGGGCCAGCAGGTGGAGATCCCGATGGCCGACACGCTGATCACGTTCAACCTGGTCGAGCACCTCGCGGGGCACACCTTCGAGCAGGCGACGGGACCCACGGGCTACGCCCGGTCGCTGTCGCCGCACCACAAGGCGCGGCGCACCAAGGACGGCATGGCCGCGGTGATCCCCTACAACCCGCAGAACTACCGTGACTTCTTCGCCGCCGCCGGCCGTCCCGACCTGGCCGCGGATCCGCGCGTCAACGGCCCGTCCCTCGACCTGGCCGACGTCGACGACCTGTCCGACCTGGTCGACGAGTGCGCGCCCGCGCTGACCACCGCCGAGTGGGCCGAGGTGTGCGTGAAGCACAGCATCCCGATCGGCCCCGTGCTGGAGCTGGACCACGCGCACGAGGACTCCTACGTCCGCGAGGGCCACCTGCTGGAGACGGTCGAGCACCCCACCGAGGGGCCGGTGCGCACGATCGGCATCCCGGTCAGGTTCTCGGCGACCCCCGGCTCGATCCGCCGCCTGGCCCCGGTTCCCGGACAGGACACCGCGGAGATCCTCGCCGAACTCGCCGCCGCCCGCTGAGCGCGCACAGCACCGCAGGAGAAGCGATGACCACCGATGACGTGCGTGTGCAGCGGGTCTGCTCGACCCTGCTGATCACGATCGACCGCCCGGAGGCCCGTAACGCGGTGAACGCGGCGGTCGCCGCCGGACTGGCCGCGGCGCTGGACGAACTGGAGGCCGACAGCGGGCTCCGTGCCGGTGTCCTGACCGGAGCCGGCGGCAGCTTCAGCGCCGGCATGGACCTCAAGGCCGCTCTGCGGGGCGAGTCGCCCTTGGTTCCGGGCCGTGGATTCGGCGGACTGACGGAGGCCGAGCGCGGTAAGCCGCTGATCGCGGCCGTGGAGGGCTTCGCCCTGGGCGGTGGCTTCGAACTCGCCCTCGGCTGCGACCTGATCGTCGCGGCCGAGGACGCGACGTTCGGTCTGCCCGAGGTCACACGCGGTCTGGTCGCCGCCGCGGGCGGCGTGATCCGGCTGCCCCGGCGCATCCCGTACCACCTGGCGATGGAGTTCCTGCTCACCGGTGAGCCCGTCAGCGGCTCCCGTGCCGGGGAACTGGGACTGGCCAACCGTGTCACACCGTCCGGGGAGGCGGTCGCCGTCGCCCTCGGGCTCGCCGAGCGGCTCGCGCACAACGCCCCGCTCGCGCTGGCCGCGGTGAAGAGGCTCGTACGGGCCGCCGACGGTGTCCCGGAGACCGCCGTCTTCCCCGCGCAGGTCGAGGAACAAGGCGCCTTGATGGCCTCGGCCGACGCGCGTGAGGGCATGACCGCCTTCACCGAGCGCCGCGCCCCTCGATGGACGGGGCGGTGACATGAGGATCGAGGACGTGCGGCGTCATGCCGCCACCCCGCTCGGCAGCCCCGCGTTTCCGCCCGTGGTCCCGTGGTTCATCGACCGCGAGTACCTCAACGTCGTCTACCGGACCGACCCCGACGCCCTGCGCGCGGTCGTCCCGGAGCCCCTGCGCGTCGAGGAGCCGCTGGTGCGGTTCGAGATCATGAAGATGAACGACGTCACCGGGTACGGCCCCTACACCGAGGGCGGCCAGGCGATCCAGGTCAGCTTCGAGGGCGAGCGGGGCGAGTACCTGCACGCGATGTACCTCGACAACTTCCCGGCGACCGCCGCCGGGCGCGAGGTCAGCGCCTATCCCAAGGTCATCGCCGCACCGAGTCTCTATGTCGACCACGGAGTGCTCGTCGGGACGCTGGACTACGGCACCCTGCGGGTCGCCACCGCCACCATGGGCTACAAGCACCACGCGCTCGACACGTGCGAGGCCGAGGCGCAGATCAGCGTGCCGACCTTCATGCTCAAGACCATCCCGGGCTACGACGGCGCCCCGCGCGTCCAGGAACTGGTCCGCACCGAGATCACCGACGTCGTGGTCAAGGCCGCGTACACGGGCCCCGCGCGACTGCAGCTGTTCCAGCACGTCCTCGCGCCGCTGGCCGACCTGCCCGTCCTGGAAGTCGTCTCCGCCAGCCACGTCCTCACCGACCTGACCCTCGCTCCGGTCAAGCCCGTCTTCGACTACCTCAAGGCCGACACACCATGACCCACCACTTCCGCACCGCCGCGGTGATCGGCGCGGGCACGATCGGACTGTCGTGGGCGGCGCTGTTCGCCGGTCACGGTCTGACCGTGCGCGTGAGTGACCCGCGCCCGGACCTCGACGAGGCGATCGCCACCGCGCTGGCCGAGTTCACGCCCCACCTGGCCGCGCTCGGCCTGAACGTCGAGGGACTGGCCGACCGGGTCGGTGTCGCGGCCGATGTCACCGAAGCCGTCCGCGACGCCGACGTCGTACAGGAGAGCGGCCCGGAGAACGTCGCGTTCAAGAAGGAACTGTTCGCCACGCTGGTCCGCGAAGCCCCGTCGCACGCGCTCCTGCTGAGCTCGTCCTCGGCGATCCCGGCCACGGACTTCACCGGGGAACTCGAGGACGCCGGCCGGATTCTGATCGGGCATCCGTTCAACCCGCCCCACGTGATCCCGCTCGTCGAGGTCGTGCCCGGGGAACGCACAGCACAGGACGCCGTCCAGGACGCCGTCGACTTCTACACCTTCGTCGGCCGCACCCCCGTCGTCGAACGCAAGGAGATCCCGGGCTTCGTCGGCAACAGGCTGCAGCACGCCATCAGCCGCGAGGCCACCTACCTCGTCCAGCAGGGCGTGGTCACTCCGGACGAACTGGACGAGGTGCTGACCACCTCGCTCGGTATCCGCTGGTCGACGGTGGGCCTCTTCCTCGGCCAGCACCTCGGCGGCGGCCCCGGAGGCTACCGCCACCTGGTCGGGCACCTCGGTGGATCGATGGGCCAACTGGACCCGGGACGGCCGGAGATGAGCGCCGAAGCCCGTGAACAGGTCATCGAGGCCGTGGAGAAGGCATACGGCTCCCGCACCTACGCGGAACTCGCCCAGGAGCGGGACCGCAGGCAACTGGCGGTGCTCTCCGCGCTGAACGGCACGACCGCCGACACCTCCAGGACCGTCAGGAACGTCAACACAAGGGACAACTGAGATGAGCACCACGACGATGCCGCTGGAGGACCAGCTGGCCGCCGACTTCTACGGCTACGAGTCACTGCTCGCGGACGAGGAACGCAAGATCCTGCTGAAGGCCCGCACCTTCATGCGCAACGAGATCAGGCCGCTCGTGGACGAGAGCTGGGCCAAGGGCGAACTCCCCGACGAACTGATCGACAGGTGCCGGGAGAGCGGTCTGTCCGCGCTGGCCTACGAAGGCTACGGGGAGCACCAGCCCGCGATCAGCCATCTGCTGGGCGGCATGCTGGCGATGGAACTCGCCCGCACCGACTCCTCGGTCGCCACGTTCTTCGGCGTCCACAACGGCCTCGCCTTCTACTCCGTCTACGCGGGCGGGAACCAGGAACAGCGGGACCGATGGCTGCCGCGGATGGCCACGATGGAGAAGATCGGCGCGTTCGCCCTCACCGAACCCCTGGGGGGCTCCGACGTCTCGGGCGGCATGCGGACCACCGCCCGGCGCGAGGGAGACACCTGGGTGCTCAACGGCGCCAAGAAGTGGATAGGCAACGCCACCTTCGCCGACTACGTCGTGGTGTGGGCACGCGACGTCGACGACAACCGTGTGAAGGGATTCGTCGTGGAGAAGGGTACGCCGGGCTTCCGCGCGGAGAAGATCGAGGGCAAGATCGCGTTGCGGATCGTGCAGAACGCCGAGATCACGCTGACGGACGTCCAGGTGCCCGAGGCGAACCGGTTGCAGAACATCCACTCGTTCCGGGACGTCGCCGAGATCCTGCGCTTCACCCGCGGCGGAGTCGCCTGGCAGTCGCTGGGTCTCATGATCGGCGCCTATGAACTGGCCCTGGACTACGCCAAGGAGCGCGTGGCGTTCGGCCGCCCGATCGCGAAGTTCCAGATGGTGCAGGACCTCCTCGTCAAGAGCCTGGGCAACATCACCGCGTCCTGGGGCATGCTGGTGCAGCTCGCGCGCCTGCAGGACGCCGGTGTCTTCCGGGACGAACACTCCTCGCTGGCCAAGGGGTTCGTCGCCTCACGGATGCGGGAGGTCGTCGCCTGGAGCCGCGAGATCTTCGGGGGCAACGGCATCCTGCTCGACTACGGCGTCGCCCGCTTCTTCGCCGACGCCGAGGCCCTCTACTCCTACGAGGGCACACGCGAGATGCAGACCCTCATCGTCGGCAAGTCGATCACCGGACAGAGCGCCTTCGTCTGAGAGCCGGTCGCTGTGCCGCGTCAGGCCCTCTCCCACAGCTCCAGCGACGCGCGGGGCTGCGGGAGAGGGCCTGACTGCGCCGACGGCGGTCCCGTCAGCGCAGTGCGGCCTCGCCCGCGTGGACGGCGTGCAGGGCGCGCTCGACGGTCTGCCGGTTCTCGCCCACCGGGGCGACGTAGTCGAGGACGGCGCGCGCGGCGTCGTCTCCGAGCGTGCGGGTGATCACCCAGGTGGCCAGGTACTGCGAGGCCAGGCAGCCACCGGCCGTGGCGATGTTGCCCTGGCTGTGGAAGGGCGTGTCCAGCACGGTGACGCCACGGGCCTCGACGAAGGGCCGGGTCTTGATGTCCGTGCAGGCGGGCATGGACTCCAGGAACCCGAGCCGGGCGAGCACCAGCGCACCCGAGCACTGGGCGCCGACGAGCTGGCGCGCGGGGTCGAGCCGCAGCCTGGCGACGAGCCGGTCGTCGGCGACCACGTCACGCGCCTTGACACCGCTGCCGATCAGCACCACGTCGGCCTCGGGGAGGAACTCCATCGGGCGCTGACCCGTCACCTCGACGCCGTTCATCGACGTGACCACCGGCGTCGGGGTGGTGATGAAGGCTTCCAGGCCGTCGCCGCGGCACCGGTTGATCAAGGCGGAAGCGATGAAACTGTCGAGTTCGTTGAACCCGTCGAAGGTGACCACGGCTACCTGCACCACAACTCCCTCGCATCCGTATGTCTCCGTCGACGAGCCTGACCCTTTCACTTGCAAAAAGCAAGAGGCTTTGCTGACTCCTGAGTCCTGGCTTCGGGTGAAGGGGCCCAGGTCGCGGCGGCTCACCAGGGCGGGGTCTCTCCGGCGAGCTGCAGTTCGCCCCTGCCGAAGGAGAAGTTCTCGTTCGGCACGGGGATCAGTGCGATGAAGACGTCGTCGGGGGAGACCTCGAGTGCTTCGACGGCCAGTTCGTTTATGGCCGCGGCCACCGCCCGTTTGTCGTCCAGGGGGCGGTGGGCCCCGAGGAGCAGGGTGATGATCATGGCGTCGCCGCTGCGCCGCATGCCCATGAACGTCGGATCCAGGGACAGCTCGCTCTCCCCGTGCTCGCTGATCATGATGAAACGGTCACCCTCGGGGATGCCCAGGGCCTGGACCAAGGACTGGTTGAGGGCGTCGGCGAGTGCGCGCTTCTGTTCCGGTGTGAAGCGGTCGGCCGGTATGTGGGCATGGAAGACAGGCATCGGATCGCTCCTCCCTCCGCGGCGGGTGTCGTGGGTGTCTGTCCACTCGGTACTGCGCGGCGCGCCCTGCGCCGGGACGGGAAATGGTGCTGTTCTTCCCAGTTCCTCGGTCGCGGTGAAAGATGCGTCGTGATGGTCTCCCCCGCGCGTTCTTAGAGGATTCCTCCGTTTTCTGCTCCTCTGCGCCTTCTGGGAGGATGGTGTGTGGCCTTCGCCTTCCCTTCCGCCGGGTCGAGCCCCGCCTTCTCCAGGAGGTTCTTCAGGATGGAACGCAAGGACGTCGAGTTCGGAGCCGACGGCGGTGTCACGCTCCGCGGTTGGCTCTTCCTGCCGGACGGACCGGGTCCGCATCCGGCGATCACCATGGCCCATGGATACGCGGGCGTCAGGGACCACGGGCTGGAGCCCTTCGCCCGCACCTTCGCCGGGAACGGGTTCGCCGTCCTGCTCCACGACCACCGCACCTTCGGAGCCAGCGACGGTGAGCCGCGGCAGGACGTGGACCCCTGGCAGCAGATCGCCGACTGGCGACGGGCCGTCTCCTGCCTGGAGAGCCGACCGGAGGTCGACGCCCGCCGCATCGGTCTGTGGGGCACCAGCTACGCCGGCGGCCACGCGATCGTGCTGGGCGCGACCGACCGCCGGCTGCGGGCCGTCGTCGCGCAGGTCCCGACGATCAGCGGCTACGAGCAGGGGCTGCGCCGCGTCGATCCCGATGCCCGCGCCGGCCTCGAGGAGTCCTTCGACGAGGACGAGCGGGCACGCTTCCGCGGTGAGGCCCCGCGCACGGTGGCCGTCGTCAGCGGTGATCCCGCGGTGCCGGCGTCGTACCGGTCGCGACAGGCCGTCGACTTCTATCTGCAGCCGATCCCCGAGGGCGTGTGGGAGAACAAGGTCACGGTCCGCTCGACCAGGGCGGCCCGGATGTACGAGCCGGGAATCTGGGTCACCAGGGTCTCGCCGACACCGCTGCTGATGCTGGTCGCTCTCGACGACACGGTCACTGTCACCGACCTGGCGCTCGCCGCCTACGAACGGGCGCTGGAACCGAAGCGGTTGCACCTGCTCGAGGGCGGCCACTTCGACCCGTACACCACCGAGTTCGACCAGGCGAGCGCCGCCGCCCTCGCCTGGTTCCGCGAACACCTCACATGACGGGCGAGCCCGCCGCTCGGACCGGCATGATCAGGCACGCAGCTGCGGCGCCTGGTCGGCGCCGGCCTCTCGCACGGGTCTGAACTCCACGGCCACCACGCCGTCGACGGCGCGGCACAGGTCCTCCAGTTCGGGGATCGCGAGTGGCGAGGAGAGCCGTCCGCTCAGGACGACGTGCCCGTGCGTCACGTCCACCTGGACCGCCGAGGGGGCCTGGCCCAGGGCTTTCACCAGGACCTCCTCGACGATCTCCGTACGGATCGCCTGGTCCTTCCGGAGGAAGACCCGCAGCAGATCGCTCCGGCTCACCACGCCGATCAGCCGCCGATCGTCGTCGACGACCAGGAGCCGCTTGATCCCGTGCCGGGCCATCACCCGGGCGGCCTCGACGACGCTCCAGTCCTCGCGCGCGCAGACGGCGGGCGAGGTCATGAGGCCCGCCGCGTCGGTGGCCAGGGCCTTGCTCTGCAGCAGGCGCGCGTCGGGAGAGTCCATGTCGTCGTCCTGTCCGCCCCATATCTTGTGCAGGAGGTCCGCCTCCGAGACCACTCCCACCGGAGAGTCCCGGTCGTCCACCACGGGCACCGCGGTGATGTCGTACTCCTGCAGCAGATGGGCGATCTCCTTGAACGGCGTTCCGCCCTGTACGCGCACGACGGCGTCGCTCATGAGGTCGCGGACCTTCAGGTGGTTCATCCGGTCCCGTCCTTCTTCCGGCCACCGGAGCGAGCGCCCCGTGGCCACTGGGTGATGCGTCCGACTTGCATATCTCCACTGTGCCGGACGCGCGGTCGACAGGCGACGAGAGCATTTGGGGCCTCGGCCTGGCCCCGGCGGTGCCGTTTACGGTGCCTGTTTTCGACGACGACGCGACACTTGCGGCATAGATCCCGGATTGTCGCACATCGTGTGTATATATTCACATCGTGTAGTCGAGCCAGGTGTCCAGCCTGGACAAGAAAGGGTTGTCACATGTTCCAGTTCAAGCGTGCCGCGGTCGTCGCCGTGGCGGTCGCGGGGCTCTCCACCTTCGGTGCCGGCGTCAGCTTCGCCGGTGAGGAGGAGGGCGCTCCCCCGGTCATCGCGGAGGCCCACTCGAAGGCCGACGCCACGGCCGTCGGTGGCGACTTCGTCATCCAGCCCGAGCAGGAGCACGAGGAGTACCACGGCGAGCACCACGGCGGCGAAGACGAGTGACGACGGGCTGAGGGCTCGTCCCCTCGGTGGCGCCCACGGCGCCGAACCCTCCGACGATCTCGGCCCCGCACGCACGCCCCCACAGGGCGCCACGCGCGGGGCCGGCGTCGGAGGACGCACGACAGCTCAAGGAGCCCGACCGCCCCGCGCGTGACGTCCTGACCGGCGCACGACCAGCAGAAGGGCCGCCGTGGCCAGCAGGGCGGCGATGCCCGGCGCCGCGAGGCGGGCCCACCGGACGGCCACGCCGCCGAGAGCGGCGCCGACCGGCATGCACACGATGACCAGGGCGACCTTTCCGTCGAACCTTCGGTTCCGCACCAGCTCCGCGATCACCCCGGTCATCGCTCCGGTCAGGTAGGAGGTGCTCGCCGTCCCGCTGGTCGCCACGCGGACCCCACCGCCCTGGCAGCCCATGGCCGCGGCGCCCGCCGCCAGCAGGACCGCCTGCTGGACGCTCCCCGGCCTGGCGTCCGCGACGATCCAGGCCACGGACACCGCCCAGAGGACCAGCGTCTCCACAGCCAGCGCGCCCTTCAGGCCGACCGGGTGACGGCGCAGCGAACCGAGGGCCACCCTGCTGCCGACGGCCGCCCCCGCCCAGTAGGCGAGGATCGCCACGGCCGCGAGCCGCGCGACGGCAGGCGCGCCGACGCCCCCGGCGAGACCCAGCAGGGCCAGATTCGCGGTCATCACACTGACGAAGACGCCCCCGAGAGCGAGATACCCGACGGCGTTGACACATCCGGCCGTCATGGTGAGCAGCGCCTGACCCGTGAGGTCCAGCCCAGGGCCCGGCGCGGGGTCGCGGGGCGTCTTCACCGGCATGCTCGGGCGCGCCCGGTCATGGCTCGTCCTCGGCGTCCGGCCGCGCGCACGCTAGGGCTCCACCAGTTGCTGCTCGGCCCAGATCGTCTTGCCGCTGTCCCCGTAGCGCGTGCCCCAGCGGCCCGCGAGGGAGGCGACGAGGAACAGTCCCCGTCCCCCTTCGTCCTGCAGCCGCGCATGCCTCAGGTGCGGCGCGGTGTCCGCGTCGTCGGACACCTCGATGGTCAGCGTCCGGTCGAGGATCAGCCGCAGCCGGATCGGTCCCTGGGCATGGGTGACGACGTTGGTCGTCAGTTCGCTGACGACCAGTTCCATCACCTCGGCCTGCTCGTCCAGCCCCCAGCCCGCCAGCCACTTCCGCGCCGCGCGCCGCGCCTCACCCACGGAGGCGGGCCGCGCGGGGAAGGTCCAGTACGCGATATGTCCGGGATCCAGGCGCCGGGTCCTGGCCACGAGGAGCGCCGCTCCGTCCTGCGGGATCGTGCGGAGCACCTTGTAGGCCGCCGAGTCGCAGATCTGCGCGGGGCGCTTCGCGACGTCCGCCACCGCCTCCCACAGTCTGCGCAGCCGGTCCCGCGCCTCAGCCGGGTGGCGGTCCGCGCTGCCGTCGGAGTACAGGGAGATCAGGCTGCCGACCCCGATGTCGGTGGTCGAGGACTCGTAGGGGGTCCCGCGCCCGAGCGCCGGACCGACCGGCACGTCGAGCCGGCTCACGACGCCCTCGGGGTTGGTGATCAGCGGGGTCGGGTGGCCCGCCGACGCCGCCGCGCACCGCTGGGTGACCGGGTCGTAGACCAGGTACGCGCAGGTGGCGCTGAAGGGGGCCCGCGCCTGGTGGAGCGTGACCGGGTCGTCGTCCTGTTCGCGGCCCAGCCGCTGGGCGGCGTCGTCGAGGTGCGCCAGCAGTTCGTCCGGGGGCAGGTCCATCTCGGCCAGCGTGGAGACCGCGGTACGCAGGCGGCCCATCGCGGCCGAGGCGTAGAGGTCCTCGCCGGGGACGTAGCCGATGACCAGGCCCACGCGGCAGCTGGAGAGGTCGAGGACGTCGTACCAGTGCGCCCCGTAGCGTCCGGGCACGTAGCAGTGCGCGGGGTCCACCGCCGTCACCTCGGGCGGGGTGCGCGGCAGCAGGCTCCGCTGCAGCGCCGTGTTGACCGTGCGCTCGCGCGTGAAGCGACGGGCGTTGTCGACGCACAGCGCGGTGCACGCCGTGAGCTGGCTCGCCAGCGACAGGTCCTCCTCGTCGAAGATCTCGGAACGGGACCCCTCCCGGTAGTAGCTGACCAGGCCGAGCAGCAGCCCGTGGACGGTGAGCGGCGCCACGATCAGCGAGTGCACACCCGCGCGCGTGAGGAACTCGGCCCGCAGCCGGTCGTGGTCCAGCCAGCTGTCGGCCGAGTGGACCGAGTCCACCAGCCGCGGACGCAGATCGGCGAGCGCCTGCGTGTAGGGCGTGGGGAACGCGAAGGAGCTGGCACTGCCCACGGGGTAGGCGCCGTACCCGCCGTCCTTGGCGCGGAACGCCGCCCGTCGCATCGGCAGCCGGGTGCTCACCGGACCGATCGGCGCGTCGCCGGTCAGAACCGATTCCAGCAGGTCGACCGCCACGGCGTCCGCGAAGCGGGGGACGGCCATGTCGGCGAGCTCCTGGGCGGTCCGCAGCGCGTCGAGGGAGGTGCCGATCTGGGACCGGGCGACGTTCAGGAGATCGAGTTCGTTCTGCTTGCGGACCGTTTCGGTGATGTCGTGGACGATGGCCGCCGCGCCGATCGCCCGGTCCTCGTCGCGCAGCAGGAAGCCGGTGACGGCGTACACGTGCCGGTGGTGGGGGTCGTCGCTCGGGCGGGCCGGGACCCGCTGGTCGAGCGCCGGCCGGCCGTCCCGCACGACCTGGCTCATGATCGGCCAGAGGGGGATGCCGGTGTCCAGGCTCCTCAACTCCGCGCCGAGCACCTTCTCCTCGGGCTGGCCCCGCATGGCCAGCGCCGCGGGGTTCGAACGCAGCACGCGCAGGTCCAGGTCGTACACCTCGAGACCCGCCCGGGCCTGCCGGAACAGGGCCACCTCGAAGATCTCGGCCGCGTCGGGCGCGTCGGTGCCGGTCATGGTGCGGCCCGACGAAGTCGTCGCGCATGAGGCATGATCCACCTCATTTCTCCTCGACATAGGCCAGTTAACCCGCCGACCACGCCGCCGCGCCACCGGGGCGCGCTCGCGGTGGCCTCGCCGTCGGCGGCACCCGGTGTGCGGCTTCCGGCGTGTACCGCGCACCGCCCGTTCACCGGTGCGCTTTGATCTGCGCAGGAGACGCCGCGCCGGGCAACGGCGCGGGCGAGGCGGCGGAACGTCGACGGAGCGCTCGGCATGTCTGAGGAAGAGCCCGGTATCCCCCACTGGCTGTTCGGCGATCAGCTCGGCCCCCATTTCCTCGGTCCCGCGCGAGGCGTGCCGCACCGCGACGCGCCGGTACTGATCATCGAGGCGCGCAGCGTCCTGCGCCGGCGACGCTTCCATCGCGCCAAGGCCCATCTGATCCTCTCCGCGATGCGTCATCGCGCGGCCGAGCTCGGGGACCGGGTGCGGTACGTCAAGGCGGACACCTACCGCGAGGGTCTGCGCGAGGCGGTGGGGGACGGCAGGGTGACCGTGCACCACCCCACGTCCCACGCGGCCCTCGCCTTCGTCCGCGCGCTGCCCTCGGTACGTGTGCTGCCGGCCCGCGGATTCCTCGTGACGCACGACGACTTCAGGGGCTGGGCGGACGACCGCGGTACGCGGCATCTTCGCCAGGAGGACTTCTACCGCTGGGTCCGCCGGAGGCACGACCTGCTGATGCAGGGCGACCGTCCCGCCGGCGGCCGCTGGAACCTGGACCACGACAACCGGCAGCCGCCACCGCGCGGTGCGGGCGAACTGGGCGTCCCGGCGCCCTACCGCCCTCGGGAGGACGACATCGACGCCGAGGTGCGCGCCGATCTCGACCGCTGGGCGCGTGACGGGGACGTCGAGTTCGTCGGAGAGGACGCGCCCCGCGTCTTTCCCGCCACACGCCGGGAGGCTCTCGCCGCGCTCCGCCGCTTCGTCGACCACCGGCTCGTCACGTTCGGCCCCTACGAGGACGCCGTCCTCGCCGGCGACGCGACCATGAGCCACAGCCTGCTGTCCTCGTCGCTCAACCTCGGGCTGCTGGACCCCGCCGAGTGCGTCGCACGCGCCGAGGCCCGATGGCGGTCGGGCGGGGTGCCGCTCAGCAGCGCCGAGGGATTCGTCCGGCAGATCGCCGGATGGCGTGAGTTCGTGTGGCACGTCTACTGGTACTTCGGCGCGCGGTACCGCGCGAGCAACGCGCTGCGCCACCAGGAACCCCTGCCGGACTGGTTCGCGGAGTTGTCCCCCGACGGCACGGCGGCGAACTGCCTCGCCCATGTCCTGGGGCAGGTCAGGGCGACAGGCTGGACGCACCACATTCCCCGTTTGATGATCCTCGGCAGCTTTGCCCTGCAGCGAGGGTGGAACCCCCAGGCCGTCACCGACTGGTTCCACCGCAGCTTCGTCGACGGCTACGACTGGGTCATGGTGCCGAACGTGGTCGGAATGTCGCAGTACGCCGACGACGGCCGCATGACCACCAAGCCCTACACATCCGGCGGCGCGTACATCCACCGCATGAGCGACCTCTGCGGCCCCTGCCGGTACAAGCCGTCCGTGAGGGTCGGCGAGGACGCCTGCCCCTTCACCGCCGGGTACTGGAACCTTCTGCACCGGCACCGCGAACGGTTCTCCCACAACGCGCGGATGACGCGGGTGGTGCGGGGACTGGATCGCCTCGACGATCTCGAAGCGCTGCTGGAGCAGGAGCGCGACCGCCGGTACTGAGGGATCTGGCCTTGCCGCGTTCCAGCAGCTACCGGGCAGGTGAGGTGTTCCAGGACGTCGGCCGGGCGTGGGATAGTCGCGCGCCGCGGAAACACGGGAGCAGACGAGGGGTGCGATGGGGCAGGCGGTGGCGGGAGCCATGTTGCAGGTGGCTGACGTGCACAAGTCGTACGGCCGGGGAGCGGGCGCCGTTCGCGCGCTGCGCGGTGTCTCCTTCGAGGTCCCCCCGGGCGAACTCGTCGCTCTGAAGGGACGCTCGGGCTCGGGAAAGACCACCCTGCTGAACATCGTCGGCGGCCTGGACGAGCCGGACAGCGGACGTGTGACTGTCGACGGACTCCACCTGCGGGACCTCGGCGAGGACGCTCTCCTCGGGCTGCGCCGGGAGCGCATCGGCTTCGTCTTCCAGTCCTTCGGACTCATCCCCGTCCTCACCGCTGCCGAGAACGTGGGCGTGCCGCTGCGGTAGCGCAGGGCCGATCCGCGCGAGCGGCGGGAACGCGTCGACCTG
The DNA here is from genome assembly GCF_053593375.1 of Streptomyces sp. NPDC002309. NCBI lineage: Bacteria > Bacillati > Actinomycetota > Actinomycetes > Kitasatosporales > Streptomycetaceae > Streptomyces > Streptomyces sp. NPDC002309. Next base: position 83,354 of record NZ_JBSFCI010000020.1, read on the forward strand.
CTGCTGTCTCTCGTGGGGCTCGCCGACCATGCCGCGCAGCGTCCCGGCGAGTTGTCGGGCGGGCAGCGTCAACGTGTCGCCATCACCCGTGCCCTGGCCAACAGCCCCCGATCCTCATCGCCGACGAGCCGACCGGCCAGCTCGACGCGGAGACCGGGCACTCCGTGATGGAACTGCTGCGGGCGGTCGTCCGCAGCGAGCGGATCACGGCACTGGTGGCCACCCACGACACGACCCTCCTGGATCTCGCCGACCGGGTGGTGCAGGAGGGCAATGTAGAACGGACTGTGACCGTCCACTGATCGCATACCGACGGGTCGTGGGAGGTCGGTGTGTGAGCCATGGCCCTCGTGCCGAGGTGCCGGGGGTGCGACCGGGCCGGGGACCGCGTCCGCGCTCACGCCGGCGTCGCGAGGGGCTGCTCGGCCCAGATGGTCTTGCCGATCTCCTCCTGGCGGGTGCCCCAGCGCTCGGCGAACTGTGAGACCAGCAGGAGGCCGCGCCCGCCCTCGTCGGAAGCCCTGGCGTGCCGCAGATGCGGTGCGGCGCTGCTGCCGTCGAACACCTCACACGTCAGTCGCCGGTCATGGATCAGCCGCAGGCGAATGGGCGGCCGGGCGTACCGGATGGCGTTGGTGACCAGTTCACTGACGATCAGTTCCGTGGCGAACGCCTCGTCCTGCAGAGCCCAGGTGCGGAGCTTGTCGGAGGCGACGGAGCGCGCGGTGGCGACGGCCGCGGGGTCGGGCGGCAACTCCCACTCCGCGACCCGGGTGGGGTCCATGGCCCGGGTGTCGGCCACCAGGACCGCGGCGTCCTCGGGGGGATCGACCGGCACCAATGTCTCGGTGAGACGGAGGCACAGATCCTCGGGGGAGTCGGTCGAGGACGCCAGGAGTCGCGCGAGCGTGGCCCGGGCGACCTCGTCGGGGAACGACTGCAGCAGGCCCGGCGTGTAGAGAACCAGCCGGCTCCCGTCCGGCAGGTCCGTCCTGCTTTTGGCGAAGGGCGGTCCCGGCCTGCCGAGCGGTGCTCCGGGGACGAGGTCGGGGAAGGAGACGCCGCCGTCGGGGAGGACCAACGCCAGCCCCGCCGGTCCCGCGGCCGCCGCCGTGCACCGGCCGTGCAAGGGTTCGTGCACGACGTAGAGACACGTCGTTCCGGCAAGGCCGTCGGCTCCCGGGTTCTCCGCGTCCGTCTGCCGTACGAGGTCGTCGAGACGGGCCATGATCTCGTCCGGGGCCAGGTCCAGATCGGCCAGTGCCCTCACGGCGGTGCGCAGACGTCCCATGGCGGCCGCCGTCTGCATGCCCCGCCCCGGAGTGCGTCCCGCCACGAGGGCCGCGCGTGCCCCCGGGAGGGGGAGGACGTCCGTCCAGTCCCCTCCCGCGCCGGACAGCACCAGATGATGAGACGCGTGGATCGTGCTGGGAGGGGTGAGCGCGCGCGGCAGGAGGCCGCGTTGCAGGGAGACCACGGCGTTGTGCTCGCGGACGTAGCGGCGTGCGTTGTCCAGAGCCACGGCCGTTCGTCCGGCCAGGTCCTGCGCCAGGGCGAGGTCGTTCTCGTCGAAGGGCGCCCGCGATCCCCACCGGTGGAAGGCGGCCAGGCCGAGGACGCGATCGCGGACGTTGAGAGGCACCACCATCAGGGAGTGCACGCCTTCTTCCAGCATGCGTCGGCCGCGGACAGGATCAGCCGTCACCCATGCGCTGTCGGCGTCGAGTTCCCTCACGAGGCGAGGACGGCGGTCGCCGAGGACCTCGACGGCGGGCGCGGACCGGGGGTAGCCGCTCGTCTCACCGACGGCGTACACGCCGGACTCGGCGTCGGACCGGATCGATCGTGATGCCGCGCGCAGCAGATCCTCCCCGCCCGGTGCGCGCGGTGGCTCCTCACCGCTCAGTACGGGCGCCAGAAGGTCCACGGCGATGCTGTCCGCCAGCCGCGGCACGACCAGTTCGGCCAGTTCCCCGGCGGTGCGCAGGACGTCCAGTGTGGTGCCGACACGTGTCCCGGCCTCGGCGGCGAGAGCCAGCCGCTGCTGGGCGGCATGCCGGTCGGTGACGTCGACCACGGTGTCGGCCACCCCGAGCACACGGCCGTTCTCGTCCTCGAGCCGGAACATGGCCGCCGAGTACACATGTTCGTGTTCCGGGTCGCCGGGCGGCCGGCCACGCTTCTCGAATCCGATGACGGGCTCGCCGGTCCGCAGGACCTCGGCCATCACCTGTTCGGCGGCGTGGGCAGCGAGGTCGGGCCATGCCTGACGGGGAGTCAGCCCCAGTGCCTGCCTCGTCCCGAGTCCCGGCATCCCTTCGGCGGCGGCGTTGTACCGCACCAGCCGCAGTTCGGGGTCGAGCACGAACAGTCCGATCGGGGATCGCGTGAACAGCGCGTCGAGCAGGGCTTGCTCCAGGGCCGGGGAGCCGCCCTCCGCGCTCGGCGCGAACTCCACCCGCCAGACGGTGCCGGTGCCGTGTTCCGGCACGGCGTGGGCGCGGATCCTGCAGCCGATCGTGCCTCCGTCCGCGTGCTCGACCAGGACCTCGGCCGCGAGCGGCACCCCGGACGCGGAGTCGGGCAGGAGGTCGAGGAGGGGCCGGTTCACGATGTCGCGTGCCCGGTGTCCCAGCAACCGTTCGGCGCCCTCACTCCATTCGATCACCCGGCTGGTGCCGTCCACCAGGAGCGATGCCCAGCCCACCGCCTCCGGGGCTCCCGCGTCCACGACGCCGTCGTGGTCAGCCGATCGATCGGTCATGGCCCGTCCGCTCCTGCGTCGTTCCTGTCCGGCCACGCTCTCAGTCTCACGTGGCTGTCGACGCCTCGCGCGGTGAGCCGGTCCTGACCCGCTCCGAGAGCGAGGCTCAGGAGAGAGGGGAACTTTTCGTGGTCGCGATGTCACGCTCTGCCGGCGGAGCTTCTGTCAGGGGTCCACCGGAACCGCGGTGTGCCGACCGGGCCGAGACCTCCCCCGCTCGAGGAGGCGGCTCACCCGGGCACGGGATACGGCCCGTGCCCGCCCGTCGATGTACTGGTCGCGGTCGACGACGTTCCCGCCCGCCGCCCGCCGCCCGCCGCCCGCCGCCCGCCGCCCGCCGCCCGCGACTCGCGGGTGCTGTGGGTGCCGGGCGCCGGCCACCACGTCACGCTGGACGCCCTCCCCGCCGAGGACCGCGCCACGGCCGTCGGCATGGTCACTCGCCGGGCGGCCGGGAGGTGACGACGACGCCCCGGTGCCCGTGGCGATCGGCGAGTGGCGGCCCGGCGGCCGCGCGTCGGTGGTCAGGGCCCGATGACCTCCTCGAAGCGCTGTTCCAGGAGCATTTCACCGTCCTCGCCGTACGCCCTGACCGTGTAGTCGGTGTCCACCGTGGACGCGTCGGTGAAGGCGTAGTACGTGCCCCATCCCGGATTTCCGGGCAGTGCCAGCGCGGTGGCCGTCCGGTGAAGTCCGGAGTCGAAGACGAGCTCGATCCTGGAGGGGGGAGTCCTGGCGCGGAAGGCCCCGAAGTACAGAAGCCTCCCCGCCTCGAGGCTGCAGCCCGAACTCAGGCTGTCGGGGCGGAGGCTGTCACCGACGGAGTCCTTGGCCTGTTCGATCGCCGCACCGATGTCGCCGTCGCCCAGCACGTAGTTCTGCCGGCCCTCCGGGAGCAGCGCCATCCGTCGGCCGTGGCCGATGTCCACCGGCGTGTACGGGGAGACGGTGCGAAGGCCCTGGTGCTGGGGCGACGGCGCCGGGCGGGGGGTGGTCGTGACGGTGGCCGCCGGGGGCGCCGGCCGCGTCTCGGCCAGGTCCGTCAGGCCCACGGCTGCCAGCGCGACCACCGCGGTGACGGCGCCGGCCGCGACGACCGTGCGGCGCCGGCGTGCCACGCGGCCCCGGCGCACGACGTGGTCGACCGGGGCCGGGCCGGTGGGGTACCGGTCCGCCTCCTCGCGGAGGAGTTCGCCGAGTCGCAGGTCGTCAGTCACGGCCGCTCCCTCCCGTGCCGCGGGTGCGGCCCAGTGCGGCGGGTTCGTTCGGGATCGTGGGTCCGTTCGGGATCGCGTGGTCGTTCGGGATCGCGTGTTCGCGAAGCTTCTTCAGCGCGCGGGCCGCGTGGCTGCGCACCGTGCCGACGCTGGTGCCGAGCAGTCGCGCGACCTCGCTCTCGCTGCGGTCCTCCAGATACCGCAGCACGGCGACCGCTCGCTGTTTCGGCGGGAGCCGGGAGAGCGCGTCGCGTATCGCGCTGCGCTCGGCGAGGCCCTCGATGTGGTCCGGGGCCTGCGGCTCCGGGAAGCGCGTGGTCAGCCATTCACGGCCCTTCATCCGGCGCAGTCGGTCGACATTGATGTTGATCATGATGCGCCATACGTAGGCGTCGGGATCGTCCGTGCGCCGGATGCGTTCCCACTTCACGTAGGCCTTGGCGAGGGCCGTCTGGACCAGGTCCTCGGCGTCGTGGTGCTGCCCCGTCAGCAGGTGCGCGGTGCGCAGCATACGGGGCCACCGGCTGACCACGAACTCCCGGAACTCCGCCTCCGTGCTCGTTTTCACTCGAGTCCTCGGGTTGGCCGCCACAGGGCCGGGTCACGCCGTCGCGCCGCCCGCGACGCGGGACGGCACGACGGCGTGACCTCGGCTCCAGGTGGGCGGATCGGGCGTCAGCGGCTTGCGGGAGAGGCGTCGTACGTCAGGCCGGCGAGGACCGAACCGTCCGCACCGTACGCGGTGACCGTGACCGTCCCGCTCGGGCGGCCGGTGCCGGCCGCGTCGTAGTAGTACGTGCCCCAGCCGGACCTGCCGGGCAGTCTCAGCATGCCGGCCTCCACCTCGGCACCGGTGCCCGGACGCAGGGTGATGCGCGCCGGCACCTTGTCCGTGCGGAAGGCGCCGGTGAACAGGACGTCGTCCCCGTCGACGCCCATCCCGCCACTGAGGCTGTCGGGGCGGATGTCGTCACCGACGTAGTTCTTGGCCTGCTCGACGGCCTCCTCGAAGTCGCCGTACGCCACCACGTAGTTCTGCTTGCCCTCGGGCAGGAGGCCCATCTTCGCCCCTTGGCCGATCTCCACGGGCTGGTACGGGCGTACGACCCGCGGGCCGGTGGAGGCGGCGTCGGCTCGCGCCGGCGTCGGCGCCCCCGTCCGCTCCGGGCCGCCCGCCGCCTCGTCGGCCGCCGTGACGGTCGGCCCCTCCGCGTCGGGACCGCCGGATGCCTGACCGCCCCCGGCGAGTGCTGTCCCCGTCCCGGCAGCCAAGGCCGCCGTCACGACTGCCGTCATGACGACCCTGTTCAACTTCATCGTTCCTCCGGTGTCCGTCCGCTCGGTGATGGGCTACACGTCTCAGACGGCACACGACCCCGGCACCTATGTCGCGACGGGAGGAATATTTTTTCCACGGAGCCGGCGCCGGAGCCGGGCGTGCTGTCGTCGGGCCGCCCCGGAGCAGGGCCTGCCGCTCCCGGGGCTCGACCGGCTCACCCCTGGAACTCGGTGAGGTCGATGCGGTGGATGTGCAGGGGGAAGCCGTGCTCCGGGTGTGTCGTCTCGCGGTCGGGGGTCATGCCGAGTTTGCGCAGGACGTTCTCGGAGGCTTCGTCGCCGACCCGGTTGATGCCGACGACATGGTCGAGGCCGCGGTCCTGGAGGGCGAACTCCAGTGTGGCGTGGGCGGCTTCGGAGGCGTATCCCTGGCCCCAGAACTGCGAGCCGAGCTGCCAGCTGATCGCCACGGCGGGCAGTACCTCGGGCAGGAACTCGGGCACGGACAGCCCCGTGAGCCCGGCCAGTTCACCAGAGGCCAGCAGTTCGACGGCGAAGAGGCCGAAGCCTTCCTCGTCCCATTCCTCCTCCCACCGCTCGATGTCCTCGGCCGTGCGCTCCAGGTCGCGCGTCGAGCCGTCGCCGATCCAGCGCATGACGCGTGGGTCCGCGTTGATGTCGGCCATGGGCACGAGGTCGTCGTCGTGCCAGCGGCGGAGGAGGAGGCGGGGGGTCCGGATCTCGGTCATGACGCCCATCCTGCCGAAGGAGGGGGAACATGGGTAATCGGCGATGTCCGCACGTCAGGGAGTCCGGTCCTTCGCGGGTACGGGGCGATCGGGTGCCTCGGGGAAGAACCTCCGGGACGTGGCGTACATCCCGTAGTAGGGGTAGAGGCGCGGCACATCGGCACCGCCGTCGCGGGCGATCGCGACGACCCGTCGGTAGAGGCGGACCCGGCATCGCGTGTTGCGCAGGGTCTTGTCGCGCAGATCCCGCAGCCTCCACAGCAGGATCAGCCCGGCCAGGACGAGCAGCAGCAGCGCGTCCGTTACGACGAAGGCGATCTGGAACTCCAGGGACTTCTGGGACGCCACCAGATCCCAGAAGGGCCAGGCGCCGAAGCCGAGGAGGAAGACGGGGAGGACCAGGAGGCAGCCCTGCGCGCCGGCCTTCGACGTCTCCTCGCGACGCTGGAACAGCAGCCAGTGCACTGCCCGGTCGTCGAGGAAGTCGAAGCGCACCTCAGGCCCGAAACGTTCGGCCGCCGCCCTTGCCGCGGGCACGGCGGCGATCGTCGAGGAGGGGACCATGTCGTGGACGGTCCCCTGGTCGTCGACGAACTTTCCGCATTCCAGGGCGTGGTAGTCGCCCATCGGTCGGCGCTCCTGGGGTCGGTGGCCTCATCAGGCGGACGGACGTCGGGTACATCATCGCCTTCCGCGTCTGCCGTCCGTGCCCTGGCCGGACGGGGCGTCGGCACCGCTATCCTCATACTCAACAATGCACATAGGTGCTGTGTTGAGTATGAGAGGCCGCCGCTTCGGGTGGTGGCGGAAGGCGGTCGGTCTGTGATGAGTGGGTACCTGCGCTACGTCGCCCTGGGGGACAGCCAGACCGAGGGTCTCGGAGACGGTGACGACGCCGGTGGCCATCGCGGATGGGCGGACCGGCTCGCCGAGCACATCGCTCGCCACAGCCCCGGTCTGCTCTACGCCAACCTGGCCGTGCGCGGCCGTCGAGCCGCTCAGGTGCACGATGAGCAACTGGCCGTGGCCCTGGAGATGAGGCCCGACCTCGCGACAGTGGTCGCGGGTGTCAATGATGTGCTTCGGCCGAGGTTCGACCTCGACGAGGTGGCCGCGCATCTGGAGACGATGTTCGCCGAACTCACCGCGCAGGGCGCTTCCGTCGCCACCGTCACCTTTCCCGACGTCGCCCGCGTCACGCCACTGGCCCGTCCGCTCGCGCACCGCATACACGGCCTCAACGAGCGCATCAGGCAGAGCGCCGAACGCCACGGGGTCACGGTCGCGGACACCGCGGCGCACCCGCTCGCGACCGACCCCCGGTTCTGGAGCCCTGACAGGTTGCACGCCAGTCCCCTCGGGCACGCCCGGATCGCGGCCGCCGTCGCGCACGCGCTCGACCTGCCGGACAGCGACGACTCCTGGACGGGGCCCCTGCCGGCCGGCGGCGAGCGGCCTTCGGGACTGCGCGCCGTGGGCGGCGAGTTGCGGTGGGCGGCCACGTTCCTCGGCCCCTGGACCGTTCGCAGGCTGCGTGGCCGCTCCTCCGGTGACGGCCGCCGGCCCAAGCGGCCGTCCTTGCTGCGCGTGGCCCCGATCGCGGAGCACCCCGCCTCGGCACCGTGAGCCACACCTCTCGCCGGCGCGATTACACCGACCGCTCTGCCGGGTTCACCCGATTGCATCGGATGAGATGGCTCGGCGTCACGGACGCGTGAAGCCTGGTGCCGTACAGCCCGACGGAAGGTGAGAACGGCATGAATGCGGTCCCTGGCATACGACGCAACTCACGGCGTCTTCACGGCGCGGCGGCCGCATGCGCCGTCGCCGTCCTGTGCGCGGCCCCGGCGGCACCGGCCGCGGCGGACGGTGGCGCGGGCGGCGTCAGACCCACCATCGTGCTGGTCCACGGCGCCTTCGCCGACGGGTCCAGCTGGAACGGCGTGATCGGGCGACTCCAGCAGGCCGGGTACTCCGCCATGGCCCCGGCGAATCCGCTGCGCGGGCTGGCCGGTGACGCCGAGTACCTTCGCAGTGTCCTGGAGAGCGTACGGGGACCGATCGTGCTCGTCGGTCACTCCTACGGAGGGGCCGTGATCAGCGAGGCCGCCGGTGGTGACCGCGACGTCAAGGCGCTGGTGTTCGTCGCGGCGTTCAGCCCGGCGGCCGGGGAGAGTGCTCTGGATCTGTCCGGAAAGTACCCCGGGAGCACCCTCGGCAGTGCGCTGAGGAGCGTGCCGTTCCCCCTTCCAGGCGGTGGCACCGGCACCGACCAGTACATCAAGGCCGACAGGTTCCACGACCAGTTCGCCGCCGACGTGCCCAGGTCGGTGACCGACCTGATGGCCGCGGCACAGCGTCCCGTCGCCGCCTCGGCCCTGCAGGCGAAGGCCACCGAGGCCGCCTGGAAGACGGTCCCCGCCTGGGCCCTGGTCACCACCGAGGACCGCAACATCCCGGCGGCCGCACAGCGCTTCATGGCCCGGCGCGCCCATGCGCGCACTGTCGAGGTCCAGGCGTCCCACGCCGTCGCGGTGTCCCAGCCGGGCGCGGTCACCCGTCTGATCGAGCAGGCCGCGCAGGCCGCGACGACCCCGCCGGGGACCGCCGACGATCCCGTCGGCAGGTCCCTCGCCGACACCGGCTCGGAGCGGCAGACCATGCACGCCGTCCTTCTCGGTGTCTCGGCCGCGGTGTGCGTGACCTCGGGTGCGGCCGCCGTCGCCCTCGGCCGGCGGTGGCGATCGCAGACGGATCAGGATCGCTGAGGCTCGTGCCGCGCCTGAGGCGTCCCGGCGTCCTTACCGGCTGATCCAGAGGTCCGGACCGAAGACCTCGTAGTGGATGGCGGAGGGGTGCATCCCCTTGGCCAGCAGTTCGCCGCGTACCGCGCGCATGAAGGGCAGCGGCCCGCAGAGGTAGGCGGTCGTGCCGGAGGCGGGCGTGAGGTGGTCGAGGGAGGCCCGGCCGGCGAAGACGTTGGCCGCGGGGGAGTGGTGGTGGTCGTTCTCGTACCACAGGTGCAGATCGGCGTTGGGCAGGCGGTCGACGAGTTCCGCCTGCTCGTCGCGGTGGACATGGTCGCGCGGCGTGCGGTCGGCGTGGACGACGGTGACGGGGCGCGCGGACGAGGTGAGACCGAGGTGGTCGAGCATCGACAGCATCGGGGTGATGCCGATGCCCGCGGACGCGAGGAAGAGCGGGGAGTCCGACTCGGGCAGGACGAGGTCACCGGACGGCAGGGAGACGTCGAGGTGGTCACCGACCTCGGCGTGGGCGTGCAGCCACGACGAGACCTCGCCGTCGGGGACGGTGCCCGCGGCGTCGCGCTCGCGCTTGACGGTGATCCGCCAGGTCTTCTGGCCGGGGGCGGTGGACAGGCTGTACTGGCGGATCTGGCGCGCCCCGTCGGGCAGGGGGACACGCACGCTGACGTACTGACCGGGCCGGAAGGGCGCCGCGGGAAGGCCGTCGGTCCGGCGCAGGACCAGGGACATCGCGTCCTCGGACTCCTGATACCGCTCGGCGATCTCCATCCGCTGCCACACGTCACCGTTGTCGACACCGGCCTCGGCGTACAGCCGGGACTCGATGGCGATCAGAGCGTTGGCCATCAGCCAGTAGACCTCGTCCCAGGCGGCGCCCACCTCGGGGGTGACGGCCTCGCCGAGGACCTCGACGACCGCCCCGAGCAGATGGCGTCCGACGAGGGTGTACTGGTCGCCGGTGATACCCAGCGAGACGTGCTTGTGGGCGATGCGCGACAGGATGGCGTCCGGGCGCTCGTCGGGCCGTTCCACCAGGAGGGTCGCGAAGGCCGCCACCGAGCCGGCCAGCGCCTCGCGCTGGGCGCCGGTGACCTGGTTGGTGCGGTTGAAGAGGTTCTGCAGCAGCTCGGGGCGCTCTTCGAACAGGCGCTCGTAGAACCGCGCCGTGATCGTGGTCAGTGAGGCTCCCACCGCGGGAAGCGTCGCTCGGACGACGGGGACCGACTGGGCAGAAAGCATCAGACACACTCCTGGTTCGATGAAGCAAATAATTGGTATTTTGAATGCGTATTTTTGGTCGCGGAGCGCCCATGGTGGTTGTTGTCGCGGGGTGGCGCGGGAGGCGGGGGTCCGTTCGGCCCCCGGCCGCCGTGCCGGTCAGTCCGGAGGGGCGCCCAGTGACAGCAGCAGGGGTCCCGTCGGCGCCGTCACCAGATCGGCCACGGTCACGCCGTTCAGTGCGGAGTAGAACGCCTCCTGCGCGTCCCGCAGCGCCCGTCGCAGACGGCAGGCGCCCGCGAGGGGGCAGGGGGTGTCGCCCTCGCACACCACGGCTTCCCGGTCCCCCTCCAGCGTCCTGACCAGGTCACCCACCGGCGTTCGGCGGCCCGCGTCGGTGACCGAAAGCCCGCCGTTGCGTCCGCGACGCGCCTCGATCACTCCCAGCCTCTGCAACTGGGCGACGGCCTTGGCCATGTGCGTGTAGGGGACGTTCATCGAGGCGGCGAGTTGTCGCGTGGTCAGCAACTCCTCGTCGTCCACGACGGCGAGGCGCATCATCGCCCGGAGTGCGAGGTCCGTGTACCTGGTCAGTCTCACGAGTCCCACGCTAGCAATGTTGCAGCGCAGATGCATATTTCAGGAGGGTGACCCGCGTCTCTCCCGGGTCGGGCCGGACGGCGGAGCGCAGTCCGGCGCGCCGCCGCGGACACCAGGGGCCGGGAGGGCCGTCAGGACAGCAGGTCGATCACCTGGCCGACGTCGTGCTGCTCCGCCTGCTGGTAGGCGACCCAGGCCAGGGCCAGGTCCTGCCAGGGAAGTCCGACGGGGGCGTAGACAGAGCGATCCGTCGCGCCCGTGCGTCCTGGATGCCCGCCCCGCAGGACCTCGCCGAGCGTGGTCCGGGCGGCGGACGCGGGAAGGCCGGCGGCCGACAGGGCGCCCGTGGCCGCGGCGAGTTCTCGGTCGTCGACGACCAGGAACGCCGACTCCAGCAGATCGGCGGCGAGTTCCTGTTTGCCGGGCTCGTCGGCTCCCAGGCTCGTGAGGTGCTGTCCCGGCCGGGTGTCGGCCAGCCGGAGCAGCGGTGTGCGTGACCAGGTGGCGAGCAGGACGACGTCGGCCACCGCGGCGACCTCCGTGGCCGATGCCAGGACGCGGCCGTCGTGGCGCGCGGCGAAGGCGTCGGCCCTGTCCGGATCCGAGTCGTGAACGACGATCTCGCGATGCCGCCGCAAGGCGCTCAGGCCCCGCACCATGAGCTCGGCCTGCGCGCCCGCGCCGATCACTCCGAGGACCGAGCCGCCCGCCGGGGCGGGGGCGGCCAGGACGTGGGTTCCCAGGGCCGCGGCCAGCCCGGTGCGCCATGCGGTGAGGGTGGCGGAATCGATCAGCGCGAGGAGCTCGCCGTCCTCGCCGCTGTGGAGGCAGACGACTCCGCGCAGGGCCGGCCTGGCGCCGGGGAACTTGGCGTTGACCTTCACCGTGTAGGCGTCGATGCCGGGCAGTACTCCGGGAATCAGGGCCGTGGCCGTTCCGGGGAAGGGCAGGTCGGTACGGACTCTCATCCCGGACACCGGGGAGGCGGGGGCGCGGAAGCCGTCGCGCAGCGCGGCTGTGCACGACGCCGGGTCCAGAACGGCGCGCAGGTCGCTTCGGGTCAGCAGGCGGGTCATGCACTCACGATCTCTCTGGGCTCCATACCTCGGACCGCTCTTCGGCCCGGGCCGGGCGATGCGGTGTATCGCCCCTGCATGCGGTCAGGCCCGCCGTTGTCGGCGGTCGATGGTCTCGTTGATCTTCTGAGCCGCGGTCCGGAGGATGTGCAGCTCGGCGTCCGTGAGCACGTCGAAGACCAGCTCACGGACACGGGCGACGTGTCCTGGGGCTGCTTCGGTGAGATGGGTGTGGCCGGCCTCGGTCAAGATGGCCTGCGTGTAGCGGCCGTTGGCGGGGTCGGGTTCGCGGCGGACGAGACCTCGGCGCTCCAGTCTGCTGATCAGGTGGGACAGACGGGACTGCTCGGCGTTGGCGCGGACGGCGAGGTCGCTCATCCGCATGCGGCGTCCGGGTTGTTCGGACAGCCCCGCGAGGACGTAGTACTCGATGTAGCTGAGCCCCGCGTCCCGCTGGAGCTGCCCTTCCAGGGCCGCGGGCAATCTGTCCGTCATCAGGCCGAGTTGCTGCCATGTCTCCAGCTCCGTGGGGGTCAGCCAGCGGGGCTGATCGGTCGGACGCGGAGGCTTTTCAGGCATGGCCGGAGTCTATCCGGCGTGAACATTCATGGTTCACGACCCACGCTTGAACATTCATGAGTCGATGCGTAGGGTCTCTCATGAATGTTCAAGTGAGCGGACCGGCCTCGCCCGGCGGTCCCGTCAAGGAGTAGACCTCATGAGTGACCTGAAGATCGCAGTCATCCTCGGCAGCACCCGGCCCGGCCGTAACGGCAAGGTCGTCGCGGACTGGGTGGTGGACCGGTCCGGGGCACGCACCGGTGTCGAGTACGAACTGGTCGACCTCGCCGACTACCCGCTGCCCCACCTGGACGAGGCCGTTCCGCCGGCCATGGGTCAGTACCAGGGTGAGCACACCAAGGCGTGGGCAGCCAAGATCGCCGAATTCGACGGGTACGTCTTCGTGACCCCCGAGTACAACCACTCCACCTCCGGCGTGCTCAAGAACGCGATCGACTACCTGTACGGCGAGTGGAACAACAAGGCTGCGGCCTTCGTCTCCTACGGTTCTCTCGGCGGTGCTCGGGCCGTCGAGCATCTGCGGGCCGTGGCGAGCGAACTGCAGATGGCCCATGTGCGTCAGCAGCTGTCCTTCTCGCTGTTGAGCGACTTCGAGAACTTCTCCGTCTTCAAGCCCGGCGAGCAGCACGACGCCGCCGCGACCGCCCTGTTCGACCAGCTCGAGTCCTGGGCCCGCGCCCTGTCGACGGTCCGGGCCTGACGCCGTCGCCCGTCGCGAGGCGGGCGACGGGGAAGCCCCCCTCTCCTCAGGCAGGTCTCGGCACGAACCGTGCCGCCCGTTCCGGGGCCTGCACCTGGATGCAGCCTCATCCCCGCCACCGGCCCACGTGCCCTGAGACGTCGTCGACCGCGCGGGCAAGCCCCCGGACGCGTCATGACGCGAAGCACCACGTCTGTGCTCCTTCACCGCCCCGGCCCCGTCCTCGTGAGCGCGGCCGCGTCAACTCCCGGCGGAGGAAGGCCCACCCGGCAAATGGCCGTCGGCCGTCCGCGGAGCGGTGACGCCTTCGCGCGACGCCCTGACGTTCGACACGCCCGTTCCTCACGCAGCTCCGAAGTGGATACCCCCATGTCTCGAACAGCCGTCAAGGCTCCCGGCGACGCCTACGCCGACCGATGGAAGGCGCTCGTCTTCATCTCACTGGCCCAGCTGATGGTCGTCCTCGACAGCACCATCGTGAACACGGCCCTTCCTTCCGTCCAGCAGGACCTGGGCATCTCCGACGGCGACCGGCAGTGGGTCGTCACGGCCTACGCCCTGTCCTTCGGCGCTCTGCTCCTGTTCGGCGGCAGGGTGGGCGACCTGTGGGGTCGCAAGCGCGCCTTCGTCACAGGCCTGATCGGATTCGCCGCCGCCTCCGCGCTCGGCGGCGCGGCCACCACCGGCGCGACGATGTTCGGCGCCCGCGCCCTCCAGGGCGTGTTCGGTGCCCTGCTGGCTCCGGCGGCGCTCTCGCTGCTCGCGGTGCTGTTCACGGATGCCAAGGAGCGAGCCAAGGCGTTCGGCATCTACGGTGCGATCGCCGGTGGCGGCAGCGCGGTCGGGTTCGTGCTCGGAGGTGCGCTCACCGAATACCTGGACTGGCGCTGGACGTTCTTCGTCAACATTCCGTTCGCGATCGTCGCGGCGGCCGGCGCCTGCGCGGTCGTCCACGAGTCCGAGGGCGACCGCAACCGCTCCCCGCTCGACATCCCCGGCGTCGTCCTGTCCACACTGGGCCTGGCCTCGCTGGTCCAAGGCTTCACCCGTGCCGAGTCGGACGGCTGGGGCGACGGCACGACCGTGCTCCTCTTCGTCGTGGCGGCGCTCCTGCTGAGCGCCTTCGTGCGCACCGAGGCCAAGGCCGAGGCCCCACTGCTGCCCCTGCGTGTGGTGACCGACCGCAACCGCGGAGGCGTCTATCTCTCCCTCGGTATCGCGGTCATCGCCATGTTCGGTTCGTTCTTGTTCCTGACCTACTACCTCCAGGTGGTGAAGGGCTTTTCACCGATCGAGAGCGGGTTCTCCTTCCTGCCGATGGTGGCCGGCATGATGATCGGTTCGACCCAGGTCGGCACACGTCTGATGACCCGCGTCGCGCCCCGCTACCTGATGGGCGGCGGCTTCCTGGTGGCCGCGAGCGCCATGGTCCTGCTGGCGCAGCTGGAGGTCGACTCCTCGTACACCACGACCGTCCTGCCGGCGCTGGTCCTGCTCGGCCTCGGCATGGGGACGACGTTCAATCCCGCCATGTCCCTGCCCACCCAAGGTATCGAGCCGCGGGACGCCGGTGTCGCCTCCGCGATGGTCAACGCCTCGCAGCAGGTGGGCGGCGCGATCGGCACGGCCCTGCTGAACACCGTCGCCGCGTCCATGACGACCGCCTACGTCAAGGACCACGCCGCCGACGCGGCGACGCGGCCGGAGCGGCAACTGGTGCAGCTGCAGGGTGTGGTGCACGGCTACGCCAACGCGCTGTGGGTCGCCGCGGGCATGCTGGTGATCGCCACGCTGGTCGTCCTGGCCCTGGTCGACGCCGGCCGCGCGGGCAGCGGGGGCGTCGAGGACGAGGCGGCGGTGCCCGCGTCCGAGCCGGGACGGTGGGCGCGGCGCCGGTGAAATGCGGAGGCCGAACGACCCTCGAAGCAGCCCACGGCGTCCGGACGCCGGTCGCACGGAGCATGACGTGGGCTCAGATATGCGAAGCGGAAGCTGAAGGGAGAAAGTGGTGACGGAGCAGTTGCGGCTGATGGCGGTCCACGCCCACCCGGACGACGAGTCGAGCAAGGGCGCGGCCAGCATGGCGAAGTACGTCGCCCAGGGCGTGGATGTCCTGGTGGCCACCTGCACCGGGGGAGAGCGAGGTTCCGTTCTCAACCCCAGGCTCCAGGGCGACCCGGAGATCGAGGCCGACATCCACCAGGTCCGGCGCAAGGAGATGGATGCCGCGCGGGACATACTCGGCGTCCGGCAGGCCTGGCTGGGCTTCGTCGACTCGGGAATGCCGGACGGCGACCCGCTGCCCGAGGGCTGCTTCGCCCTGGAGCCGCCCGGGAAGGCAGCGGAACGGCTGGTGCGGCTCGTGCGCGAGTTCCGTCCCCACGTGATCACCACGTACGACGAGACGGGCGGCTATCCGCACCCCGACCACATCATGACCCACACGATCACGATGGCGGCCTTCGAGGCGGCCGGGGACCCCGACGCCTACCCGGAGTCCGGTTCGCCGTGGCAGCCGCTGAAGCTGTACTACAACCACGGCATGTCGATGGCGAGGATCCGGGCCCTCCACGCCTATCTGGTCGGGCACGGCCACGAGTCCCCCTACGGCGAGTGGATCGCCGTCTGGGAGAAGGAGGGCCGCAGGGAGCGTGAATTCACCACCCGGGTGCAGTGCGCCGACTGGTTCGCCGTGCGCGACCGGGCGCTGCTCGCCCACGCCACCCAGATCGACCCGGACGGCCCGTGGTTCCGTGTGCCGCTCGACGTCCAGCGCGAGGTCTGGCCGACCGAGGAGTACGAGCTGGTCTGCTCGCTGGTCGACACCTCGCTCCCCGAGGACGACCTGTTCGACGGCGTGACCGCGGACGCCCCTGTCGCGCCGATGTGCTCGGTGGGCCGGCACCGGCAGCACCCCGCGTGGGCCCGCCGCCGGGCTTGACGCGGCGTGCCGTCCGCCCGTTCGAGTCCCCGCCGGCGGTGCAGTGCCTCTTCGGAACTACTCCTCCCCGCGCGCTCCCGTTGCTGCGATCGGGCGACGCGCGGCATGTGGAGCATGGGGCGGCAACGCTTCGGGACCATGCTGAACCGCATGTCTGAACAGCTGGGCCCGGTGTCGCCGCGCGGCCCTGGTCTCCCGTTCCCCTCCGCCCCCGCCGAGCGCCCGGCACGCCGCCGGGCGCGGGTGCCCGGTCGGCCCCTCCTGACCGCCGCCCTCGGACTGCTCGTGTTCCTCGCCCCCGCCCTCACGCCGGTCGGGTTCACCGGCCAGGCGGCGACCGGTCCGCCGGCGGCCACCGTCGGCGAGGACTCCGCCACAGCGCTGTCCGAGTTCATGATCCGGTCGACGGCACAGGTGAAGGACCCGGCGGCCGAGGTGTCGAGCCCCGGCTATCCGACCAAGGGCTGGCACAGGGCGGGGCCGCGCTCCACGGTCCTCGCCGCCCTGCTGGCGGCCGGCAAGTACCCCGACCCGTTCCACTCCACCAACCAGAAGCTCATCCCCGCCGCCGACTTCACCGTCCCGTGGTGGTTCCGGTCCGACTTCACCGTCGACGACCGGGGAACCCGCACGTACCTCGACTTCAGCGGAGTGACCTCCGCGGCCGACGTGTTCGTCAACGGCCGTCGCGTCTCGACGGCGAGCGCGGTCGCGGGCACCTATACCCGGCACGAACTGGACATCACCGATCTGGTCGAGCCCGGCACCAACACGGTCGCCTTCCGCGTCCAGCCCAACGACCCGCGCAAGCACCTCACCGTGGGCTGGCTCGACTGGCTGCAGCCGCCACCGGACCGGAACATGGGCCTCGTCCGCGACGTCGTCGTACGTCGCGGTGGCCCGGTGGCCCTGCGTGACGCGCACGTCGTCACCGACCTGGCGGTGCCGTCGCTGGACTCCGCCGACCTGACCGTGAAGGCCTGGCTGCGCAACGACTCCGAGGACACCGTCACGGCGAGCCTCACCGGAACGGCCGGCCCCGCCGCACTCGCCCGGCAGGTGACGCTAGCGCCGGGGGAGAGCCGGACCGTGGTGTTCTCCCCGGCCGACCACCCCGCGCTCCACGTGACCTCACCACGTGTGTGGTGGCCCGCCGGGATGGGCGAGCAGCCGCTGTACGACCTCGACATCGCCGTGTCGGTCGACGGAGTCACCTCCGACAGCGCGGACAGCACGTTCGGCATCCGCGACGTGCGGGCTCCGATCAACGCCGACGGCGCACGCCAGTACCGGATCAACGGCCGCCCGCTGCTGATCAAGGGCGCCGGCTGGTCCCCCGACGAGTTCCTGCGCTGGGACCCGACCTACGTCGAGGACCGTCTGCGGTACGTGCGCGACCTGGGACTGAACACGCTCCGCCTGGAAGGCCACCTGGAGCCCGACGAGTTCTTCGAGCTCACCGACCGGTACGGGATCCTCGCCATCGCCGGCTGGGAGTGCTGCAACAAGTGGGAGGGCGAGGTCAACCCCGCGGAGTCCGGGGAGAAGTGGAACGCCGCCGACCACGCGGTCGCCCAGGCGTCGATGGCCGCGGAGGCGGCCCGGCTGCGTGACCACCCCAGCGTGATCTCGTTCCTGATCGGCAGCGACGCCGCACCCGACGCGAAGATCGAGGCGGGATACCTCAAGGCACTGCGGGCCGCCGACTGGAAGGTCCCCGTGATCCCCTCGGCCTCCGGGAAGCCGACTCCCGTCACGGGCCGTTCCGGGATGCGGATGACCGGCCCGTACGACTGGGTGCCGCCCGGCTACTGGTACGACAAGCGTGAGGGCGGGGCCACCGGCTTCAACTCCGAGACCAGCGCCGGCCCCAGCATCCCCACTCTCGACACCCTGCGGCGGATGATGACCCCGGCCGAGCTGGAGACCCTCTGGAAGCAGCCGTCCGCTCCCCAGTACCACCGCTCGCCCTCGGCCACGTTCTCGACACTCAAGCTGTACAACGCCGCCCTGGCGGGCCGCTACGGACGACCGAAGGACCTCGGTGACTACGTCCGCAAAGCCCAGCTCGCCCAGTACGAGAACGTCCGGGCGCAGTTCGAGGCGTACTCCCGCAACGCCAAGGACACCACCGCCCCGGCGACCGGCGTCATCTACTGGATGCTCAACAGCGGCTGGACCTCCCTCCACTGGCAGCTCATCGACCGCTATCTCGACCAGAACGGCGCCTATTTCGGTGCGAAGAAGGCCAACGAGCTCCTCCACATCCAGTACGGCTACGACAAGCGCACGGTGAGCGTCGTCAACGACCGCGCGACCGCCGCCTCCGGGCTGAACGCCCGCGTCACGCTCTTCAACACCGACGGGACCGAGAAGTACGACCGCACGGTGACCGGTGTGGACGTCGCCGCCCGCGGCGTGACCACCACCTCGCTCACCCTGCCGGAGACGGTCCCCGGCCTGTCGAGGACGTACCTGGCCCGGCTGCTGCTCACCGACTCCACCGGGCGCGAGGTGGGCCGCAACGTCTACTGGCTGTCCACCCGCAAGGACGTCCTCGACTACGCCCGTACCGACTGGTACTACACGCCCACCACGTCCTACGCCGACCTGACCGGACTGAGCGCGATGCCGCAGGTCGCCCTGGACGTGACAGCCGCCACGGCGGCGACTGGGGCCGGGACGTCGAAGACGACCGTGACCCTGCGCCACCCGGGCACCACCAAGGCCCCCGTCCTGCTCGCGGACGTGGACCTGGTGTCCGCGGACGGGAGGCCCGTGCTGCCCGTCCACTGGAACGACAACCAGGTCAGCCTGTGGCCGGGCGAGTCGGTCGCCTTGGAGGCCACCTACCGTACGGCCGACCCGGACCACACCCCACAGGTGCGTGTCTCCGGGTGGAACACCCGGCACGCCACCGTCCCGGCCGACTGACGAAGCGGCGTCACCGGCCGGCCGGGGCGCCGCCACCCGACGACCGACGACAACCCGCACCTCGCTTCTCGCGCCGGGTGTGGGTTGTCGGCGTGGACGGGACCTCCGCGCAGGCATGACCCGCACGGAGACCTGCCTGTCGTCTCACTTGAGGCCGCTGAGCATCACGCCGCGGATGTAGTACTTCTGCAGCAGCAGGAAGAGCATCAGGACCGGCAGGACGCTCAGGACGAGACCGGCCATGACGATGGGCATCGTGCGCGTCGGGTCCACGTAGTCCTGAAGGAACTGGATGCCGACGGGCATGGTCATCACGTCCGGGTTGGCGGTCGAGACGAGCAGCGCCCAGAGGTACTCGTTCCACGCCTGGACGAACGTCAGCAGGCCGAGCGTCAGCACGACGGGCATCGTCTGCGGGACGACGATCCGCCACCACACGCCGAACTCGCCGGCACCGTCGATCCGCGCGGCCTCCAGGACCTCGTCCGGGATCGAGACCATGAACTGGCGCATCAGGAAGATGCCGAAGCCGTTGACGAGGAACGGCATGGTGAGCGCCGCGACGCTGACCGTCAGGCCCGCGCCTCCGCGCCCGAACAGGTCGTTGCCGCCCGCGAGAGGCCAGTGCACCAGGATCAGGAAGTGCGGGATGAAGAAGAGGAACGGCGGGAACATCATCGTCGACAGCACGATCCGGAAGATCAAGTCCCGGCCGGGGAAGCGGAGTTTGGCCAACGCGTAGCCGGCGAGCGACGACGTGATCAGCACCGATCCGGTGATCACGGCGGTCGCGACGACGCTGTTGCGGAAGAGCACCGGGAGATCCAACTGATCGATCGCCGCCCGGTAGTTCGACGTGTCGAACGCCTCGGGCAGGAACCGGAACGGCAGCGTGCCCGCTTCACCCGCCCCCTTGAACGACGTCATCACCATGTCGAGGAACGGCACCACCGTGAGCACGGCACCGGTCACGACCACCAGATACGAAAGCCACGGGAAACGGCGGCGGATCATACGTCCTCCTCCTTCCGCCGGAAGATCCACAACTGCCCCAGGGTGACCACCAGGACCACCGCGAAGAGCACGAAGGCGGCGGCGCTCGCAGGGCCCCACTGGCCGTACGAGAAGGCCTGCCGGTACATCTCCAGGGCGGCGACGTCGGTCGCGTCACCCGGCCCGCCCTTGGTCATCACGGTGATCAGCGCGAACGACTGCAGCCCGCTGATGAACTGGGTGACGCACACGAGCAGCAGGGACGGCCGCAGCAGAGGGAGTGTGATCTTCCAGAAGACGGTGACCTGCCCGGCGCCGTCGAGCGCCGCGGCCTCGTAGTACGACTCGGGGATGGACTTCAGTCCGGCGGTCAGGACGAGGATCGCGGAGCCGACCGAGGCCCACGCGTGGACGACGACGACCGAGGGCAGAGCGGTGTCCGGATCCTGGAGGAAGGCCACGGAGCCGAACCCCAGGGAGTTCAGGACGCCGTTGACGAGGCCGCCGGGCTCGTACATGTACTTCCACACGTTGCCGACGGCGACGACGGTCGTCACGATCGGCAGGAAGTACAGCGTGCGCCACAGCCCCTGGAACCGCAGGTTGTCGATGCACGTGGCGACGATCACGGAGCCGGCGAGCGAGAGGACCACGGTGCCGAGGGCGAACAGCATCGTGTTGGTGAGGATCGGCGTCAGGAACGTCGACCCCCGCGCGAACAGGCCCGTGAAGTTGTCCGTGCCGATCGGCTGGATGCCGCCGAGGTCGAAACCTGCCCAGCGGGACATCGACAGCAGCAGCGCGAAACCGAGCGGCAGGAACAGGAAGACGGCGAAGAACAGCAGCGTCGGCGCCAGGAAGAGATAGGCGACCACGGCCTGGCGGCGCCGGGCCCGGGAACGGCCGTCGACGGCGGGCGCCGCGGAGCGCGTGCCGGGTGCCGCCCGCTCGGCCGTGGCCGGCGTGAGTGTGTTCACCATGAGCGCGACACCTCCCGGTCGACCTGACGGCGGGTGCTGCGCAACGCCTGGTCGACCGACTGCTGACCGGTCCACAGCGCCTCGATGTTCTTGCGCAGCAGGGATTTGGCCTGCTGCGCGCCGGGCACGTTCGGTTCCGCCACCGAGTACGCCAGCGCGTCCAGGAAGGGGCGCAGGTTCGCGTCGCTGTGGGCGCCCAGGAGCGCGCGCATGTCGTCGGCGCGGCCGGTCAGGGAGCCGGCCGAGACCTGGAGGGAGCTCATCCGGGTCGCCTTCCCGCCCTCTCCTGCGCCCCGGACGTCCACCTTCTCGGTGTTCAGCCAGCGCAGGAACTCCCAGGCCGCGCGCGGATGCCTGGCGGCCGCGTTGACCCCGAGCATGAAGCCGGTGGAGAGCGTGGCGCGTCTGCCGTCCGCCTCGGGGAGGGGCAGCGGTGCGACGCCGACGTCGCGGTAGTCCTCGCCCATCAGGGCCTTCAGGCTCCCCGTCCACCAGCCGGCGCTGACGACCATGGCCACCTGACCGGACCGGAACGCCTTGTAGACGTTGACACCGGGGGCGCTCGCACCGCCCGCGACCAGGCGGTGCTGCAGATCGAACACGGCCCGGCCGGAGGGCGAGTCGATGGCGGTGCTCCGCCCGTCCGGGGAGACGAACATGCCGCCGGCGGCGTTGAGCAGGGCGAGTGTCTGGCCGACGGTGGTGGAGTCGTCGGCGGTCGAGAGCCCGAACCCCTGGACCAACGTGTTGCCGTACCGGTCGCGCCTGGCGGTGCGGTAGGCGGTCTCCTCCAGCTCCCGCCAGGTGCGCGGTGGGCTGTCGAAGCCGGCTTCGCGCAGCAGCCGCTTGTTGTAGTAGAGGGCGTACGTCTGCACCTCGGTGGGGTAGCCGTAGATCCGGCCGCCGACCGAGGCGGAGTCGACCGCGGCTTCGCTGTAGCCGTGTGCGATCTCCTCGGCGTGCTCCCGCGGAGCGGGCCGCAGCACGCCGGCCTGGACCAGCTGGCCGTTCCACAAGCAGTACGGGTGGAGGAGGTCGGCGCCCTGGCCGGCGGCCTGCCGGACCATGACAGTGGTCAGCAGATCCGTGAACTCGACCGCCTTGGTGCGCACTTTGACGCGTTCGTGGCCGGCGTTCCACTCGTCGACCGGGCCCTGGAGGGCTTCCTCGAGCACCCCGCTCGCGTAGTGGGTGAGCAGGGTGAGGACGATCGGGTCGCCGGGCCGCCCGGTGCCCCGGGGCGGTGACGCGCATCCGGAGACCAGCAGTGCCGAGGGGAGCGCCAGCGCGAAGTGGCGGCGGCTCGGGCCGCGGGTGCGGCGTGCCGGCGTCATCGAGCGCCCTCGCGGCGCATCACGCGGAACACGCGGGTCGTGGTGAAGCCGGTCTTGCGGTACATATGGCCTGCCGGGGACTGCGCGCCGGTCCACAGGAACCACGCGGAGTGCGCGCGACGGGCCCGCATCCGCTCCAGGACGAGGTGCAGGAGGATCTCGCCCAGTCCGGTGCCGCGCAACTCCTCCAGCACGCCGATCGGGCCGAACCGCTCGTCCACCGCGTCGAACGCGCCGTGCATCGCCCAGCCGACCAGGCGTCCCGAGGGGTCCCGGGCGACGACGATCCGGTCGAGCGGCGTGCCCGCGGCCAGACATGCCCGGATCGTGCACGCCCAGTCCGGCCCGAAGTGGTTCCCGGCGAGCGCGAAGAGGTCGACCAGGTCGTCGTCGGACGGTGTGACGAACCGGTAGCCCCGCGCCCTCAGTTGCTCCACGCGGCCCGCGACATCCGGGGGGAAGCGGTACCCCACCAGGCCGCGGTCCATCGCCTCCGCCTCGTACAGTGTGCGAAAGCCCAGGGACTCCAGGAGCCGCGCGGCTTCGGGATACGCCTCGGCGTCCAGGCCGGGCAGCACGTAGTTCGGCGTGTACGAGGAGAAGTCCACCCGGGTGCGGCCGTGGCCGTGCAGCCATTCCAGGGCCTCGGCGAGCAGCCGGCGGCCGAGGCCGCGCCGGCGGGCGCCCGGGTCGACGAAGAAGAACGGGATCCAGCCCTGCTCGGGTTCCAGGTCGGTGCCGGTCATCGGGGTCAGGCGCCGCACCGCCCAGGCCGCACCGACGACACGGTCGCCCTCGACGGCCACGCGAAGACCCTCCGGATCGAAGTTGACGTCGAGCAGCACCAGGGAACGGAAGCGGTCCGCGGTGACGGCGTCGGCGGGCGCGCTGCGCCGCCACACCTCCACCACCTGCGGGCCGTCGCCCGTGCGAAACCCACGGAGGTCGGCTCGGGACGTGGTTGTGCGATCGGTCATCGGCGGGGTTGTCCTTCCATACTCCGGTAAAGGGCGGCGTCGAAGTTCGCCCGCCGTGGAGCGGCGGCCCCTGTGGCAGCTCTGGAAGTCCAGGCCGGGCGGGCCCAGTTCAGGACCTGACGGTCTGTCGAGACGGTGTAGGACCTCAACGGTGCGCTCCGGACGGGGAGTCGTCGACGAACGGGGGAGTCCCAGCCGACGAGGGGGACGTCTGCCATGGGTGACATCTCAAAGCCACGGCGAGAATCTACTGGTATGTCCCACAATCGGTCGCCTACGGCCGTGCCGTGCTGTGCCGTGTCGGCCTGGACGGGATCACGGAACCGCCGGCTGCCGAGTGCCGCCGCGCGGCGAACGCTGACGGAATGTGAGCGACACACCGGCGGCGGTCGAGGGGGATGCCGCGCGCGATCGGCATAGTGCCGCGGAGGAATCCCGCTGAGACGCGGCTGACCAGGAACGGCAGAGGGAGCGCGACGCATGGATCATCCGACGCCGGACGCCTTCGACGTGATCAACGTGGTCGGCAGGTACTTCCAGCTCTGCGACGCCAAGGATTTCGACGGGATGCGCTCGCTGTGGACGGACGTGGTGACCGTCGACTACGGGGGCGTCTTCCCGCTGGCCGGCGAGGTCGAGGCCGACACCTTGAAACGCACCATGAGCGAGTTTGTCGGTGCGATCCCGCTGACCCAGCACATGATCACCACGCCTTGCGCGGACGTCGACGGGGACTCGGCCACGGTCCGGTTGCACCTGGAGGCCCTGCACCACCACCCGGGCCTGGGCACGGACCGGTCGGCCACCGACTGGACCCTGTACGCCCGCAATGTGATCGGCCTGCGGAGGACGTCGCACGGCTGGAAGGTGTCCTCGGAGGAGCTGACCGTCGTGCATCAGACCGGGAACACGGATTTCGTGTCCGACCTGGCACGCCTCGCCTCCGGCTGAGCGGTCCGCGCCCACCGGGTGCGCGGGCCGGTGGGCTGAGCGGCGGCGGCAACGCCGGGGCCTGGAGCGCGGTCGCGGTACCACCGGTGCCGCCGGGACCGTTCTGGGCCGACGCGGGGGCCGCGGCGTACTTACGCGAACACGTCACATCGACTCGGACGTCCTCTGCGCGTCCGTCGGCGGGCCGCTTCACCTGACGGCCCGCCATGCGTCAGGAGGAGGCCGCCCGTTCTTCCACGGCCTTCTTCAGGAGGGTGATCGCGGAGATGGCATTCGGCCAGCCGGCGTAGAAGGCGAGGTGCGTGATCGCCTCGGACAGCTCCTCCACCGTCAGTCCGTTGTTCAGGGCGAGGCGGAGATGGTGGCCGAGTGGCTCGCCGAGGTGGAGCGCGGCGAGCACGCCCACGGTGACCAGGCTGCGGTCGCGGGGAGAGAGCCCGGGTCGCTCCCAGATGTCGCCGAGGAGGACCTCGGTGGTGACCTCGACGAGCTTGGGCGCGATCCCGGAGAGTTCCTGGAGTGCGGATTGCTGCGGCACGGGGGTGGCTCCTTGAGACGGACAGAGGCGGGGCGGACCGCCGTTACCACTGTGTGGCCGCGGTGCCTGCCCGGCAGCCGCCGCACCGCACGGCCGGGCCGGCAAGGAGGACGCCAGCCGCATCCGAAACCGGGGAAACCACAGGTCAGTCGGGTGGCTGAAGGGCCGCCTCCATGGGAACGCGCACCAACCGCTGCCGTGCGCCGTCCGGCTTAGCGCGGCACGCGCGAACCCCAGGAGCGGACGCCGCCAGGCTCCCGGCCCGCAGGGAGATCCGAGGGAAGTTCCGTGAACCGCGACGAGTGCCGTAGGACCGGCTCGCGTGCGGTGGCCGTCCGCCTGGGAAAGCCGCGGGCGGACGGCGGTGCGGTCCCGGAGACACAACGGTCCCGGAGGTCTCGGAGGCCCGGGGCCTCTGACCGCTACGCGGCGTGCTCGTCCGTCCCGGTCAGTTCGATCGCCTCCCGCAACCGGTGCAGGCCGCGTCGGGAGTGGCTCTTGACCGTGCCCAAGGGCAATCCGGTCCGCTGCGCGATCTGGGTTTGCGTCAGCTCCCCGTAGAAGGCCATGCACAGCACCTCACGCTGGCGGCGCGGCAGCCGGGACATGGCGTCGATCACGAGCACGCGGTCCAGGACGTCGCGTTCCGCCCCTTCCCCGGACTGCCGTACGACCGTGTCGCCGGCTACCGAGTCGATCAGTGTCAGGCGTCGTGTCCTGGCCGCCAGGGCATCGATGATCTTCCGGCGGGTGATGCCGACGAGCCAGGCGCCCAGCGACCCCCGCTCCGGACGGAATCCCGCCCGTCCGCGCCAGGCGCCGATGAACACCTGCTGGGTGACGTCCTCGGCCTCGTGCGCGTCGCCGAGTGAGCGGGTGGCCATGGTGTGCACCAGCGGGCCCCAGCGCAGGTAGAGCGCCACGAATGCGCTCTCGTCGGCCGCGCGCAGCCCGCTGGCCACCGCGTTCTCGTCCAGGTATTCCTCGTTCTCGTCGGGATGTGCCTCGGCGAACGGGGAGCGGGCGCCTGCGGTACGCGTGTGCGTGGTCATGGCCCTGCCTCCTCCTGCTGCCGTGCGTCCCGTGCTGGCGCTGAGAGCTCTCGGCCGAACAATCAGGCGATATGTCCTCTTGTGTGAAGGGGTGTATATCAGTGTTATGGGCGAGAACGACGCACACAACATGCGTCGTTCATGCGTCGTATCGCGGGAGCGTGAGGTGATGGGGAACGACGATGGAGTGCCGCGCGGGAGCCGGCTGACCACGGGTGAGGTGGCGAGGCGCCTGGGGGTCGCGCCCACCACGGTCCGCTCATGGGACCGCCGCTATGCTCTCGGCCCCGCCGCGCGCACCGGGGGCCGTCATCGCCGCTGGGCCACGGCCGACGTCGCCCGGCTGGAACGGATGTGCGATCTGACGGCGACCGGGCTGCCACCCGCCGAGGCCGCCCGACTGGCGCTCGGCGAGACCCGTCCGGACGCGCCACTGTCTCGGAAGGGCACCGCTCCCTCCCGCCGGCCCGCGACTCGTGAACGCGGCAGGGCGGGCTCGGGACTACGGCTCGGTGACGTGCGTCAGGAGTGCAAGGGAGTGGCCCGCGCCGCTCTGCGCCTCGACGCGGCGGCTCTCGACAGGCTGCTGGGCGCGGCGATCGAGGAACACGGCCTGATCCTCGCCTGGACGGAGGTGATCATGCCGACGCTGCAGGCGGTCGGGCGCAAATGGGAGAGCTCCGGGGAAAGGTACGTGGAGGTCGAGCACTTTCTGTCCTGGCACGTCTCCGGCGCCTTGCGACGCCACGCTGCGCCCGCTGCCGCTCAGCGGGACGGCCGGACCACGGTGCTCGCCTGCGTGCCGGCGGAGGGCCACACTCTGCCGCTGGAGGTACTGGCCGCCGCGCTGGCCGAACGGGAACTCCCGATCCGCATGTTCGGGGGCGCTCTTCCCTACGAGCCGCTCGTGGCCGCCGTGCGCAGGACAGGGCCGGTCGCGGTGGGCCTCTGGGCGCAGTCCCGCAGCACCGCCAGCCGGCCGCTCGCGCAGCATGTCGCCGCGATCGAGTGGGGGGTGCGAGGAGCACGCCGGAAACCGGTCGTTCTCATGCTCGGTCCGGGATGGGCGGGTCAGACCGTCCCGGGGCTGCCGCATCCGCCGGGGCTGGCGGAGGCCGTCACGGTGGTGGAGCGTCTCGCGCGCAGGTGAAGCCGGGGCGTGGTGTCCGGTTGCCGGGCATGCCCGTCCTCACCGGCCGAGATGTCTCCAGGGGCGGAGTGTGTTCAGGGCACCGTCTGTGTCTTCAGCGCCAGGTTCTCGTCCTGGGCGCTGCCCCAGGCGTACACCACGGTGTTGCTGCCTTCGGGCAGGTTCAGCTCAGCCGGGCCGAGCGCGACCGTATCGGCGCCGGCCAGCACGACGTCTGCGGAGACCTTGCCCGCGGGAACCTCACCCGTGGCCTGCTCGGGGTTCTCCAGTTCCTTGAACACCGGTGTTCCGTCGGCGCGGACGTCGACGGCGGGTGCGGCGGCGACATGGCGCACGGTCAGCCGGGCCTCGCCGGCGGGCACCTCGGACGTGTCGTTGACGAAAGCGTCCAGAGCGGGCTTCCCGTCGGCCGTCAGATGAGCGACCAAGGTCGCGTTCGCCCCGGCAGGCACGTCCACGGTCTTCTCGATGGCCGGCGTGCCCTCAGGTCCCTTGCCGTCTTCGAAGATCTTGATGTCGTAGGAGCCGGCGGGCAGTTTCATCGGGTCGGTGAGAGTTCCGGGTTCGAAGTCGGGGATCAGTTCCTTGTCCCCGGCGTAGACGTCCACCGTCAAGTCGGGGACGCCGTGCAGGACGGACACGGTGGCTTGATCGTCCTGGGCCTGCGTCTGGGCGAGGGAGGGGGCGCCGGCGGTGACGGTCAGGACGACGGCGGCAGCGCAGGCCAGGGCGGCGCCCGCAACACGAGCGGTCATGGGAATCATCCCTTCGCTGGTAGTGCTTGGTGCTGTAATGACGTATTCCGCCTCCTGTGAGGCATTGGTTTCACTTGTGGCCGGATGAGGTTCCGCGGCGTCCGCCGTCGGAGGGAGGTCCATGGGCTCTTGGGTGGTTCGACGGGACGGGGGGCGGCCTGAGGGTCGCAGTTGCCGGCACGTCGGGACGTTGCGGCAGGCGCCCGCGCCGCGGGGTGCGGTGTGCCCGGAGTGCGTCTCCCGCGGACTGGACTGGGTGCACCTTCGGCAGTGTCTGTCCTGCGGCCGCGTCGGCTGCTGCGACAGTTCACCCGGCAAGCATGCCGCCGCCCACTTCGAGTCCAGTCGGCATCCCGTCATGCGTTCCGTGGAGCCGGGGGAGTCGTGGGCGTGGTGCTGCGTCGACGAGGTCTACCTCGACCCTCTCGGCCCAGACCCTCTCGGCCCTGACGTGTGAGGCGGACGCCGGCGGCTGCAGCGCGCCCGCTCTTGATGCCGCGGACCCTGTGCGGTGTCAAGAACCGGCGTCACGGTGCATCGGGGCTGGTCTGTGCGTCCTCCATGGCATCCAGCCGTGCCGGCGGATCCGAATTATCCTGTGTGTGTCAGTTCATCCCGAGTGTGGAGTTCGACGACGGCCCCATCCCACCGCTTTCGACGACCCGAGGTGTGACCATGACCGAGTCATTGCAGCCTCCCGGTGAGACGCCTCCCGCGGAGGGATCGACAGCCGAGGCCCACCCCGAGCGGCCCGACGGGGGGATCTGGGAGCATCCTTGGCTCTGGATGTCCCTGATCGTGATCGGCTGCCTGGTCGTCGCCGGGTATTTCGTCGCACGAGTGATAGATCTCTGACCGGGCTTTCGAGCCGCGAGGCGCTCTCCGGCGGCCGAGTGGTGCTCGGCCGGGCGGGACCCCGTGGGTCAGCACCCGGGTCAGGCGTCGAGTTCCGCGCGAATCAGCGAGTCGAGGCGTTGCCAGGCCGGGGAGGAGGCGTTGATCGTTCCCTGGATGAGCGCGGGGATGTCGGACACGCCCTTCAGTTCGGGCACCTCGCCGTCCCTGTAGCGCCTTCGCGTTTCCGAGACGATCCCGTCGGCGAGGTCGTTGAGCGAAGGGTCGTCGGCGTCGAGGTCGTATGCCTGGTCGTAGGCGAGGAAGACCTGCC
Organism: Streptomyces sp. NPDC002309; assembly: GCF_053593375.1. Lineage (NCBI taxonomy): Bacteria > Bacillati > Actinomycetota > Actinomycetes > Kitasatosporales > Streptomycetaceae > Streptomyces > Streptomyces sp. NPDC002309. Next base: position 112,079 of record NZ_JBSFCI010000020.1, read on the forward strand.
GTAGCGCGGGGTCGGCCAGGATGTCGGCTTGGTCGGCCAACAGTGAGCCGGCGCCGTCGGGATGGGTGGCGAACACGAGAATCCACAGGTCGCGTTGCAGGTCCACCCATCGAGGCGTGAATCCCCAGCGAGTCAGGTTCTCCAGCAGTGCGACGGCCTCGGAGGGCAGTGGTGCCAGATGTCCGGCCGCGAGCTGACGCAGTCGGCTTTGCGTCGACCTCAAGTCGCTGATGCGAGTGGTGAGCTGGGCGTCGATCTCGCCCAGAGCCTGCTGGAACTCCTCGGCGTTCGCTGACCTCAGTTCCCGGATACGGGCCAGGGGGACGCCGGCCTCGGCGAGCGTCCGGATCTTGATCAGGTCGATGGCGTCCTGCGCCCCGTACCGCCGGTAGCCGGATGCGTCGCGCTCGGGCTCCGGGAGCAGGCCCTTGTCGTGATAGACGCGGACGGTCTTGATCGACACGCCCGCGTACCGTGCCAGCTGACCGATGGTGATCACCCGGCCATTGTCCCACTTGACCTTTCCCCAGGGGCGGGGTTGCAGGATGGCGCCATGACGAACACGAGTATCGATCGGGACACCCTCCGCGATCTTGCCGACGAGGGCAACGAGGCCGCCCTGGACCGGCTGGCCGATCTTGCCGACGAAGCCGGCGAGGTCGAGGAGCTGAGCGAACTGCTGGACGAGGGGTCCCCGCGCGCCGGGCTGCTGCTCACGCGGCGCGCGGTGGCGGCGGGAGACCTGCGCGAGCTCCAGCGGATCGCGGACGCCGGGTACGAGGAGGCCGGGAACGAGCTGGACCGTCTGCTGCGGGCACCGTCGGACGGACATCGGGGTGTGGCGCACGAGTCCTAGCCGAGACGTCGTCCGCGCGGCGCATGCCGTGGACGGCCGACCGCCAAGCTCGGGGGAAGGGCCCGGAACGCCCGATGGCGGCGCGGGATCCGGTCCCCGCCCGGGCGTCCCGCTGGGCCGACCTGAGATCACTGACGATCTGATGTCGTTGACGACCTGAGGTCGCTCACGACCGGTCAAGGGCCGGGAGCCCGCTGATCGGAACGAGTCCGGACCCTCCGCCGGCGCAGCCGCGAGTACCGCCGGAACCGGCCGACCTGCCGAGCGATCCACCGAAGCCGGGCGGCCGGAGGGTCAACGCCTGCGGCCGCGGGCAGCCCAGCCGTTGCCGATCCCCGCGACGTGCAGGGCGAGCACCGTGAGCCCGATCAGCATGACGTTGGTCGAGGCGAAGGCGTCGTTCGTGGAGATTTCCGCCGCGTTGATGAGGAAGGCGATGAAGAACAGGACCGCCGCGATGATGCCCAGCACGGTGAGCCTCCTTGAGAGGGGAGTCGGCCAGTAGCTGTCGTCACGCGTATGCCCGCGATGGACCGCCTCACGCGGGGTCCTCGGTGGAAAGCGAAGCGTTTTCAGAAGCGTGGCGAGTCCACGACAGCCCTTGAGGCTGCGGAAGGAGCCGAAGGAGCTCAAGGAGCCGAAGCAGCCCAAGGAGCCGCAGGCCCGTCCCCTTGGAACCGGCCGAGGGTGAAGCGTGCAGCTCGACATGCGTGCGAGTGATGCGCGGGCCGGCGGTGCAGGAACACCGATCGTCCAGTGGGCTACCCAATCCGTAACCCACTGGACGTTACCGCGTGTCGCGTGTCAGCCGCGGACGATGTTCTGGGCCTGCGGGCCCTTCTGTCCTTGGCCGATCTCGAAGGTGACGTGCTCGCCTTCCGTGAGCTCCCGGTAGCCGTTGCCCTGGATCTCGGAGTAGTGGGCGAAGACGTCCGGGCCCCCGCCGTCCTGGGCGATGAACCCGAATCCCTTCTCGGAGTTGAACCACTTCACGGTGCCGCTGGCCATCTGCAAGTCCTCTGTCATGCCCGGGAACAGCCCCACACGGGCATGCTCCGGCTCTCGACGATCGAGTGCCGAGATTCGTTCTACCCCAGACCACCCCGATCATCCGACCAGCGACGCGGACCTTCTCGCAATCGAGACGCGATCATCGCGCCGCAGTCCCCCCACAGCCTCGGCTACGGGCCTGAAGCCCGGGGGGAGAAGGCGTACGGATCATCGCGCGGAGCGGTCAGCGGGCGCGGGAGGGCGACGGCACGCGGAGCTCCCGAGCTCGCGGTCCGGTCGCCGGGCCGGACCGCCCGGGTACGGCGGCCCGAAGACCCGCGCGACCTTGTCGAAGCATCGCCCTGCCCGAGGACGCGCTGATCGTCGCCCAGTAGAGTGCGCCGGAGTCGCCCCGCCAACCGCCCCCGGATCCCGAGGTGTCGAGCTGTGACCTCCGCACGTCCAGCACTCCCCGGTGCCGCCGTGACCGCCGTCGGTATCGGGGCCGACGGCTGGGACGGCATAGCGGACGTTTCGCGCACCGCCCTCCGCGAGGCTGAGGTCTTGATCGGCGGTCCACGTCAGCTGGACCTGCTGCCACCGCAGTGCGGCGGGGAGCGGATCGTCTGGCCTTCGCCCCTACGCCCCGCGGTCGCCGGCCTCCTCGCGGCGCACGCCGGCCGCCGGATCGCGGTACTGGCGAGCGGGGACCCCATGTTCTACGGCATCGGGCGCGCGCTCGCCGAGGAGGTCCAGGAGGCGGGCACCCTGCGAATCCTGCCTCACCCTTCCTCCGTCTCCTACGCAGCCGCCCGCCTCGGCTGGCCACTGGAGGACGTCGAAGTAGTCACGCTCGTCGGCCGCCCCACCGCCCGCCTCGCGGCGGCCCTGCACGACGGCCGGAGACTGCTCGTCCTCAGCGCCGACGCGACCACGCCCGGCGACGTCGCCCGCTTGCTGCGGGACCGGGGCTTCGGCCCGAGCCGGATGCGGATCCTGGAACAACTCGGCGGTCCCGGGGAACGCACACTGCGGGAGACCACGGCCGACGAGTGGCCGGACGCGCGGCAGCCCGGCGACCCGCTCAACATCGTCGCCGTCGACTGCCGTCGCGCCCCCGACACGCTCCGCCTCGGCGCGGTGCCCGGCCTCCCGGACCAGTCGTACGAGCACGACGGCCAGCTCACGAAGCGACACGTCCGCGCCGCCACGCTCGGCCTCCTGGCGCCCGGTCCCGGTGAACTCCTGTGGGACATCGGCGGCGGGTCCGGCTCGATCGCCATCGAGTGGATGCGCGCCCATCCGTCGTGCCGCGCGGTCGCCGTCGAGCGCGACCCGGTCCGCTCCGCACGCATCACCGCCAACGCCGATCGGCTCGGTGTTCCGGGTCTGCGGGTCGTCACGGGTTCCGCGCCCGCCGTGCTGGCCGAACTGTCCTCACCCGACGCCGTGTTCGTCGGCGGCGGGCTCACCGCGCCTGGTCTCCTCGACGCCTGCTGGGAGGCGCTTCCCGCCGGTGGGCGGCTGGTCGCCAACACCGTGACGCTGGAGTCCGAGGCGCTGCTCGCGGACGCCTACCACCGCCGCGGCGGCGAGCTGATGCGGCTCGCCGTCGCGCATGCCGTGCCCGTGGGGGGCTTCACCGGGTGGCGACAGGCCATGCCGGTCACCCAGTGGGCCGTGCAGAAGTCCTTCAACACCTCTGCGCGAGCAGGCGGATGACGTGTCGAGGTGCTGTCGCCGGACGGACTTCTGTACTGCGGCAGCTTTGACGGGCTCCCGCAGTACGGATCACTCCAGAATGCCCCGCCCACGTCGCTCTCCTGTGCCTCGCGCCAGAGCTGGGGGCGGGCTCACGTCTCGGCTGCTCCCTCGAGCCGCTCGGTCGGTCCGGCGAAGGCCAGATACAACGAGCGCGAACTGAGCAGCCAACGACCGTCCACCTCGCGGAACGAGTCCTCGTAGTGGCCGACCTGCGTCGGGGCACGAGGCGGCACGAGACCGCCGTGATGTCCGTCGACACGGTAGGTCGTGAAGTACGTGGTCGCGGAGGCTGTCGCCTCGGACGTGACGGTGACCAGGATGTTCGTGCATATCCGGCGAGAGAGCCGGTCCGCCGGCCGACCGGCGAAATACGAACGCAGCGCGTCACGGCCCTGGATCCGACGGTCGCCCTCCGCCCACTCCCAGAACCCGTCGTCCGTGAAGAGATCGGCCACGTCGCCAGGGTCACCGAGATCGAGCTTGTGCACGAACTCGACGATGAGGCGTTCGCATGCCCGCTCGGCAAGCAGAAGGTCTGTGCGATCCCATGCTTCAGTGTCCATCCCCATGTCGTATCAGGACGATCAAGTACACGGCGACAGCTTTCTCCACGCCGAGTCCTCCGGTGTGCTTGCCTTGGACCCCGCGGCACCCTGCGGCACCCTGCGTCTCGCTGCTCATGATCGGATCCGGACCCTCATGCACGTACTGATACTCGGAGGCACCGCGGAAGCCCGCCGTCTGGCCGAACTGCTCCACCCCCGGACCCCCGGCCTGGAGTTGACAACCTCTCTCGCCGGGCGGGTGAGCCATCCCCGGCTTCCTCCGGGCGGGACCAGGATCGGCGGATTCGGCGGGGTGGCGGCTCTGACCGCGTGGCTGGGCGACCACCGGGTGGACGCCCTCATCGACGCCACCCACCCCTTCGCCGGGAGGATGAGCTTCCACGCGGCCCGCGCCGCTGCCACCGCCCAGGTGCCCCTGCTCGCGCTGCGGCGCCCCGGCTGGGTTCCGGTGCCGGGCGACGTCTGGCACGAGACCGGCTCCCTGGAGGAAGCCGCGGCACTGCTCCCCGCGGTCGGCCGACGCGTCTTCCTCACCACGGGCAGCCTGGGCCTGGCCGCCTTCGCCGACCTGGACGAACTGTGGTTCCTCGTACGGGCCGTGGACGCGCCCCGGACCCGTTGCCCGGCAAGTGCGGAGGTGCTCCTCGACCGTGGCCCCTTCACCCTCGACGGCGAGCGTGAACTGCTGCGCCGCCACCGCATCGACGTACTCGTGACCAAGGACAGCGGCGGGGCCGCGACGGCACCGAAGCTCACAGCGGCGCGGGAAGCGGGGCTGCCGGTGGTCGTGGTCCGTCGACCGCCGGTTCCCCAGGGGGTACGGGTGGTGGGCGAGCCGGAAGAAGCGGCCCGGTGGACAGAGGAACTGCTCCACTCCCGTGGGTTCCCGGACGGCGGTTGAAGGCCGGCACGCCGAGGGGGAAGGCCGGCCTCTCCGGGGGCCGCGCTGGTCCCGCGCCACCCTGACCGGCGTGACCGGCGTGACCGGCGTGACCGGCGTGACCCGTGATCGGTGTCGGTCAGGGCGTGGCGCTGTCATGCCCGAGCAGGGCGCCCATTCGGGTCGCGGGCGGGCGGCGCGCCGCCCGCGGCGAACGCGCGTCGCGTCCCGAGCGTCAGCCGTTACCGTCACCCCGCAGGTGACTTCGCCTCGTTCACTCCTTCTCGTCGGCGATCGCGTTGAGCGCCGCGGCGGCGATGGCACTGCCGCCCCGGCGGCCCCGTACCACCAGATACTCCAGGCCGGATGTGTTCGCGGCCAGGGCCTCCTTCGACTCGGCAGCACCGACGAATCCGACCGGGACACCGATGACGGCAGCCGGCCGTGGCGCGCCCCCCTGGATCATCTCCAGCAACCGGAACAGAGCGGTGGGCGCGTTGCCGACGGCGACGACCGAACCCTCCAGGCGATCGCGCCACAACTCCATCGCTGCGGCGCTGCGCGTGGTCCCGAGCTTCGCGGCCAGCTCGGGAACAGCGGGGTCGGACAGCGTGCAGATCACGTCGTTGTCGGCGGGCAGCCGCTTGCGTGTCACTCCGCTCGCCACCATCCGCACGTCGGTGAAGACAGGAGCGCCCGCGCGCAGGGCCTCACGGGCGCGGGTCACGACGGCGGGCGAGTAGGCAAGGTCCTGTACGAGGTCGACCATCCCGCAGGCGTGGATCATCCGTACCGCGACCTGACTGACGTCGGGCGGCAGGCCCGTGAGGTTTGCCTCCGCGCGAATGGTGGCGAAGGACTGGCGGTAGATGGCCGCGCCGTCCTTCTCGTAGGCGTACGTGGTCACAGGTGTTCTCGCTGCTCTTGGTCGGGACAGGGCCCGTGCGGCTCCTGTCGTGATCGCCGACAGGGGGTGGCCGGTGGGGAAGGGCCGCGCGGAGGTGTCGGAATCGGGCCCGGTGACAGAGAGGAGCGGAGGACGGCCGACGGCATGGCGGTGAGCATACCCACGAGCTCACCTGCCGTATTACCCACCCATGTTCAGCGCCCCTTACCAGGCGCGGGAACTCCTGCCCTCCGACACCGACCTGCTGAGGGCGCCCCGTCCTCCGGCCGAAGGCCCGTCGGTCCCCGCGTTCCCCTGGGGTGATGCCCCGTCACGGCAGCGCCAGGGAAGCCGCCGCACCCAGGGCGTCACCCACGGCCCGCCCCCTCGCCATCCGCGGCCCGCCACCTGCGGCTGACCACCCTGGCCTGCGACACGACAGAGGACCTGGGCCCCATGCCTGATCGAAAACCCCTCGCTCTTGCTGTTAGCGTGCAGCTGCACATCATTCGCATGAACGTCGGAGGACGTTGGACATGGCGGTTTACACGCTCCCGGAACTTCCGTACGACTACTCGTCGCTCGCTCCCGTGATCAGCCCCGAGATCATCGAGCTGCACCACGACAAGCACCACGCGGCATACGTGAAGGGCGCGAACGACACGCTCGAGCAGCTCGCCGAGGCGCGGGACAAGGAGTCGTGGGGCTCGATCAACGGCTTGGAGAAGAACCTGGCCTTCCACCTCTCCGGCCACATCCTGCACTCCATCTACTGGCACAACATGACCGGGGACGGCGGCGGCGAGCCCCTGGAGAACGACGGCGTCGGTGAACTGGCGGGCGCGATCGCCGAGTCCTTCGGTTCCTTCGCCGCCTTCAAGGCGCAGCTGACCAAGGCGTCCGCCACGACGCAGGGGTCCGGCTGGGGCGTTCTCGCCTACGAGCCGCTGAGCGGCCGACTGATCGTCGAGCAGGTCTACGACCACCAGGGCAACGTCGGCCAGGGCTCCACCCCGATCCTCGTCTTCGACGCCTGGGAGCACGCCTTCTACCTCCAGTACAAGAACCAGAAGGTCGACTTCATCGAGGCCATGTGGCAGGTCGTCAACTGGCAGGACGTCGCCAGGCGCTACGCCGCGGCCAAGGAGCGCGGCGACAGCCTTCTGCTCGCACCGTGACGGCGTAACAGGCCGTGGATGTCCTGCTCGTGACCGTCTTCTCCACGTTCACCGGCAGGCGGCTGGACGAAGGGCTCCCGCAAGGACGTGACGTGCGGGGGCCCTTCGGTGTGCGATGCGCTCCGCCTGGACGACCGCGACGGTCGCCGGTGAATCCGGACAGACCGACTGGTCGACTCGTGTGCGGCCGGTGAGGCCACCCCGGCAACGCACCGATGGTGAATCAGGCGACGCTCACCCATGCGGTTGTTGGGCAGCCTGTTCATCACTGTCCAGCCTGTGTGCGGATCGGCAAGGGGCCGACCGCGGCAAATGACCTCGACTTGCTCATGTACTGATGCCGCCCGACGCGTGACAACCCGGCGCCGGCTTCCGAGCGACGACGAAGGAGCGCCGGAGGCAGCTGCTGCTGGTGGCGGGCGGAGCCTCAGCGCCGCGCGTGGCGGATCTTCAACCGCCCGAACCCCATGGTTCCGGAAATCCGCACCCTCGGGCCGTCCGCGCGGGAGCGCCGGGAAGGCTTGTAGAGCGTGTCCTTCCACCCGGTGTGCAGGGCCTCGACGTCGACGATCGCGTCGCGCGGCACCGTGATCTTGGCGTTGCCGGTGCCGAGTTGCAGCTCGATGTCCACCACCGGATGCTCGATGACGGCCCGTGACAGATCGAGATGCACCCTTCCGAACGCGGACGCCACCTTGAGGCTCCGAGGTACCCGCCACCTGCCGCGCCGCCGGATCCGTCCGCCGGCGGCGCCGATCGTGGTGGTGGCGGCAGCCTTCTCCTCCGGAAGCGAGGCCATGGCCGACGCGAGTTCGCCGTGTGTCCTGACGGTGAGCGCCTGGTGGAGGCGTTCGTCCAGATCCTCGTGCGAGATGTGCCCTTCGGCGTAGGCCTCCTGCAAGCGTCGCACGGCCGTGTCGCGGTCGGCTTCGCTGAGCAGCGGCGGCCGGTCGTCCGGCAGAGCGGTCACCGCTTCATACTGCCATGTCCACGATCCGACCGCGCCGAACTCCGCAGCGGGCATCCCCTGCCACGTGGCGACCGACCAGGGGGCGGCCTCGCCCGATCGAGGTCCGCGACCGGACAAGGCCGTTCAGCCCGGCGCTCAGCACGGTCACGCCGCCGCGCAGCGTCCGCGGAGGAGTTCCACTCCGTCCCCCCGGAGATCGTCGCAGGAGGTCGCGCGCCCGGTCATCGCCATCACCAGGGCCAAGGTGGGACCGGAGACGAGTGGCCCGGAACCGGTCGTGAACGGGCCGTCGTCCGCCACGAGTCGCAACCCGCCGATACGTCCCTTCGCGAGGACCACGAGGTCCGAACCGCGGTAGTACTCAGCCACCAGCGTGACCACTTCGATCGGGTAGGCGCGACGGATGCCCAGCGGACGCCGGATGTCTTCTCCGTGCACGACGGCCTCGCCCAGCATGGCGACGGCGGGCAAGGGCGGCTTGGTCGTGCTGGGGACCGTGCGGCGGAATCGCTCCAGCGTCTCGGCCGGGGTCGCGCCGAGCTGCTCCGCCAGCCGCATGGCCACCTGTCTGTCGAAGTCGAACCGGCAGCGGAACACACCGGCCATCCACCGCAGGGCGTTGAGGTTCGCAGCGGCGGTGAGGTGCGCCAGCACCTCGCGCACCGTCAACCCGGAGCACAGCGACGACGTCGCCCACTGCTCGTCGGTCAGGTCCGCGAGATCGGTCGCGAGCGCCGTTCGCTCGGCGTGGACCAGGGGCCACACCTCTGGGCCGCGACTGCGCTTGCCGGTCGGTTCAGGATCAGTCATGCGGGAGATTCTCCTGTCAGGGACGGCGCTGCCCGGGCCGCAACGCGTGACGTCCGCCACGGGCGCTCAAGGAGAAGACCGTGTCCGTGGAGCAAAGTCATCGTCCCTGACCGCACTTTGTGCTTCTGGGCGTCATCGCAGATCCGGCCGTGCAGGGCAAGGACCGCCGCGCGCTCTCCTGCAGCAGGGCACACGCGCCGGGGGAGGGGCATGGCAGTGATCGTCCCAGGGGAAGGTGGCCGCGGGACGGTGCCCCGCGCGGCGCGTCACTCCGCGGTGACCGAGGCAGGAAGCCCTGACCGGCCGTGCCGGACCGCCTCGACCAGCGAGTCGCCCGTCTCGCTGCGGTAGTACAGCACCGACCGCCCCGCGCGTCGCCGCCGGACCAGTTCCGCGTCCAGCAGCACCTTCAGGTGTCGTCCCACCGAGCCCAGTGCCAGCCCGGTCAGGGCCACCAGCTGCGAGGTGCTCATCGGGGTGCCCAGGAGTACGAGGATCCGGGCCCGTCCCGCACCGAGCAGGGCGCGCAGCGCCTGGGGTGCCGGACGGGCCTCCTCCCCGGTCAGCACGCCCGAGCACGGATACATCACGGCGTACCGGTGGGGCTCGTCCCAGGTCACCCAGCCGCGGCGTGGGGTGACGGGGACGAACAGGAGTTGTGCGCCGGAGATGTCGCGGGGCGGATTGTCGTGGGCGTTGATCTGCAGTCGGCCCTCACCCAGCCAGCGGGTGCGGGGGCGCAGGGCGTCGAGTGCGGTGGCCCACCCGCCGTCGCCCAACTGCCTGGTGCGGGCGACGACATCGGCCTCGAGGACGCGCCGGCGCCTTTCCCAGTCCGGAAGCACCGTCCGGGTCCACACCCACTCCAGCACGGCGGCCGAGCGTTCGGGGAGGTCGTCGCGGCGCAGCGCGTGGGGAAGGGAGCCGCTGCCCAGGGCGGTCCTCAGGTCCGCGCGGGCGGTCGCGGGCGAGACGGTCCGGATGCGGTGCAGTTCCTCGTCGATGAGCGGGACGCCGTCGCCCACCGGAGCGGGGATCAGGAAGTCGGCGATCCAGCTGTACCGGAACCCGGCCCGCACCACGGCCGCCGCGACCGGGTCCCGTGCCAGTCGTTCGCGATAGGCCGGCAGATGGGCCGTCAACCACTTCTCCTGCACAGGGTGGGAGGCCACTGCCTCCTCCAGGTCGACCAGGGCGGCAACCGCCTCGGCCAAGGGGGAGATCACGAATCGACTGCGCGCCAGGGTGTCCGCATCGAGCAGCCACAGTCCCATTGTTTCGCCTCCCTGCGAAACATTAGCGCCGCCCCAGCGGCCCTTCGGACACTTCCCGTCATGCGCACCTACCAAGAGCTCTTCCGCACACCGGAGTTCACCTCGCTCTTCGCCACCAGCGCCTTGTCGGTGGCTGCCTCGACGGTGAGCGGGTTGGCCCTGGGCACCCTGGTCCACTCCGCCACCGGGTCCCCGCTGCTGTCCGCCCTCGCCATGTTCGGGCCCTCCCTTGCCCAGGTCGTCGGCGCGGCCACGCTGCTGTCGGCCGCGGACCGGCTCCGCCCGCGCGCCGCCATGACCGGCCTCGCTCTGATCTTCGCGGTGGCCACCGGCGTCCAGGCCGTTCCGGGGCTGCCGGTGTGGGCCGTCTTCGCGGTCCTGGCGGCCGAAGGTCTGATCGCCTCGGTGGGCGGGGGAGTCCGCTTCGGCCTGCTCAACGAGATCCTCACCAAGGACGGCTTTCTGCTGGGCCGCTCGGTGCTCAACATGGCCGTGGGCACCCTTCAGATCTGCGGCTACGCCCTCGGCGGGGTCCTCGTCGCCCTGCTGTCGCCGCGGGGCGCGCTGCTCGTCGGCGCGCTGCTCCATGTGGCCGCCGCTGCCGCCACCCGGCTCGGGCTCACCGACCGCCCGCCCCGCGCCGTCGGCCGTCCGTCGGCCGCCGCCACCTGGCGCGTCAACGCCCGTCTGTGGTCGTCCACGCCCCGCCGCTACGTCTACCTGGCGCTGTGGGTCCCGAACGGACTCGTCGTGGGCTGCGAGTCGCTGTACGTCTCCTATGCTCCCGGGTACGCGGGGCTGCTCTTCGCCTGCGCCGCCCTCGGCATGCTCGTCGGCGACACGCTCGCCGGACGCTTTCTCCCGCCGCGGTGGCGTGAGCGCCTCGGCGCCCCGCTGCGGTTGCTGCTCGCCGCCCCTTACCTGGTGTTCTTCCTGGAGCCGGGACCGTCCGTCGCGCTGGTCGCCGTGACCCTGGCCTCCGTCGGCTTCGCGGCGAGCCTCCTGCTCCAGGAGCGCCTGATGCGGCTGACCCCCGACGAGCTGAGCGGCCAGGCCCTCGGCCTGCACTCCTCCGGCATGCTCACCCTGCAGGGCGTCGGTGCCCTGCTCGCGGGCACGATCGCCGAACTCACCACACCCGGGACGGCGATGACGGTCATGGCTGCGGCTTCCGTCGCCGTGACCCTGGTGCTCGCGCCAGGGCTACGGGGACACCCGCCGGTCGTCGCCACCGCATGAGACCCGGGGCGTCAGCCGGACGACGGCGTCCTCGGGCACCGGGGCGGCCGGCGTGTCCGCGTCCATTGCCGTCAGCCCCGTCAGCCCCGTCAGCTCCGTCAGCTCCGTCAGCCCCGTCGGCACCGCTCCGAGGCGATGCGGAACGGGACATGCCGGAGAGCCACCGCTGACCCCCGAATATTGACAGAGCCTTGACAAATACAGCGCGTGCCGCCACTGTGCAAATAACTCGCAGAGCAGCACAATCTTTCGTACGAGCCGCGCAATATCTCTGCAGAAGAGCACCGCTGATCCATGCGGCAAGCGCGGCCGGCGCGCGCCTGCCTGACTTCCCCCACCGTCAGGAAGGAAAGCTCTGTCATGTCTCAGCGCCCTGGAGCGGGGCTACGATGGCTCACCGCACTGGCCTTGATCCTTGCCGCCGCCGTCACCGTGCCCCCACGTGCGGCAGCCGCCCCGGCGGACCTCCCGCCCTCCGACTACCAGCAGGTACAACTCGCCACGGGCGCCGCCGAACTGGGTGAACCCATGTCGCTGGCCGTGCTGCCCGACCGCTCCGTGCTGCACACGGCGCGCGACGGCACGATCCGCCTTACCGACGCCGCGGGCAACACCAAGCAGGCCGGGAAACTGGACGTCTACACACACGACGAGGAAGGACTCCAGGGCGTGGCGGTCGACCCCGCCTTCGCCACCAACCGCTACGTCTACCTCTACTACTCCCCGAAGCTGAACACTCCGGCGGGCGACGCCCCGACCACGGGCAGCGCCGCCGACTTCGAGGTCTGGAAGGGCCACCTCAACCTGTCGCGGTTCACGCTGCGCAGCGACGGCACCTTGGACCTGGCCGGGGAGAAGGTCGTCCTCGAAGTACCCAACGACCGCGGCCAGTGCTGCCACGTCGGCGGCGACATCGACTTCGACGCGGCCGGGAACCTCTACCTGAGCACCGGCGACGACACCAACCCGTTCGACTCCTCCGGATACGCGCCGATCGACGAACGCACCAACCGCAACCCGCAGTTCGACGCCCAGCGCAGCTCGGGCAACACCAACGACCTGCGCGGCAAGGTCCTGCGGATCAAGCCGACCGCCGCCGGGGGCTACACCGTCCCCGCCGGGAACCTCTTCGCCCCGGGCACCGCGAACACCCGGCCCGAGATCTACGCGATGGGCTTCCGCAACCCGTTCCGGCTCTCCGTCGACCGGCCCTCCGGCACGGTCTACCTCGGCGACTACGGTCCTGACGCCGGCGGCACCGACCCCAACCGGGGACCGGGCGGCCAGGTCGAGTTCAACCGCATCACCTCGCCCGGCAACTACGGCTGGCCGTACTGCACAGGGACGAACACCACGAACGAGGTCTACAACGAGTACACGTTCCCGAGCGGCCCGTCCGCCGGGAAGTACAATTGCGCGGGCGGCCCCACGAACAACTCGCTGCGCAACACCGGCCTCGCCCAGTTGCCGGCCGCCAAGCCCAGCTGGATCAAGTACGGTCTGGACGGCTCGCCGCCCGAGTTCGGCGGCGGCTCGGAGTCCCCGATGGGCGGCGAGGTCTACCGCTACGACCCGAACTCGACCTCCACCGTCAAGTTCCCCCAGTCCCTCGACGGCCGCTTCTTCGCCGCCGAGTACGGCCGCCAGTGGATCAAGGCGATCGAGGTCAAGAGCGACGGCTCGTACGGCACCATCGAGGACGTCCCCTGGAACGGCACCCAGGTGATGGACACCGACTTCGGCCCCGACGGTGCGCTGTACGTCCTGGACTACGGCACCGGCGGCAACAACGCGGGTCTGTACCGCATCGAGTACCTCGGCGGCAGCAACCGCAACCCGATCGCCCAGGCGTCCGCGGACCGCACCTCTGGCGCCCTGCCGCTGACCGTGCGGTTCTCCTCGCAGGGCAGCGCCGACCCCGAGGGCGGGGCGCTGAGCTACTCCTGGAACTTCGGTGACGGCGCGACGTCGACACAGGCCAACCCCAGCCACACGTACACCACCGCGGGCACCTATCGCCCCACTCTGACGGTCCGTGATCCACAGGGTCTGACGGGAACCGCCAGCCTGGTCGTCACCGCGGGCAACACCGCGCCGACGGTGACCCTGCAACAGCCGCTGGACGGGCAGTTGTTCTCCTTCGGGGACACCGTGCCCTTCAGGGTGCAGGTCAGCGACCCCGAGGACGGCACGATCGACTGCTCGAAGGTGAAGGTCACCTATCTCATCGGCCATGACAGCCACACCCACGCCATCACCTCCTCCAACGGCTGCCAGGGCAGCATCCTCGTCCCGGAGGACGGCGAGCACGACAGCGCCGCGAACCTCTACGGCGTCTTCGACGCCGAGTACACCGACAAGGACGGCCTGACCACGCACTCGGTGCGCACCCTGCAACCCCGCCATCGCCAGGGCGAGCACTACGGTGCCCAGTCCGGAATCCAGACCGCCGACCATGGCACCGCCGAGGGCGGCAGGACGGTCGGCTTCACCGACGACGGCGACTGGATCTCGTTCAAGCCCTATGTCCTCGCGGGCGCCACGAAGTTCACCGCCCGGGTGTCCTCCGGGGGAACGGGCGGGAGGATCGAGGTGCGCGCGGGTTCCGCCACCGGGAGCCTGCTCGGCACCGCGACCGTCCCGGTGACCGGGGGTTGGGACACCTTCACCGACGTCTCCGCCAACCTCTCCGGCCCGCCCTCCGGCACCAGCGAACTGTTCCTGGTCTTCCGCGGCCCCACCGGCCAGGGCAACCTGTTCGACGTCGACGCCTTCACCCTGGGCACCGGCTCCACCACGACCACGCCGTGGGAGGCGGAGTCGTACGGCACCGCCTCGGGTGTCCAGGCCGCCCCGCACGGCGCGGCCAGCGGCGGACTCACCCTGGGCTACATCGACAACGGCGACTGGGCGGGCTACGCCTCCGTCTCCACCGCGGGCGCCACCTCGGTCTCCGCCCGTGTCTCCTCCGCGGGCGCCGGCGGCACCCTCCAGTTCCGCTCCGGATCACAGAACGGACCGTTGCTCGGCTCGGTCACGGTGCCGGTGACCGGCAGCTGGGAGACGTTCACCACCGTCAACGCCACGCTCAACGGCACGGGAACGGGCCCGCTGTTCCTCACCTTCACCGGAGGTTCCGGCAGCCTCTTCGACGTCGACACCTTCACGCTCTCCTCCCCGACGACACGGAAGAAGGGGTGATGTCATGACCAGCTTCATACGGCGCTTACGCCTCGGCGGCGCGGTCCTGATCCTGGCCCTGCTGGGCGCCCTGATCGTCCCGGCGGGCACGGCGCACGCGGCCTCGTTCGAGATCCTGGTGTTCACCAGGACCGCCGGATTCCGGCACGACGCGATCCCGGCCGGCATCGACGCCCTGCGTACCCTCGGCCAGCAGAACGACTTCACGGTCACGGCCACCGAGGACGCCGGCGCCTTCACGGCCGGCAACCTCGCGAACTACGAGGCGGTGGTGTTCCTCAACACCACCGGTGACGTCCTCAACTCCGCCCAGCAGACCGCCCTGCAGTCCTACGTCGACTCCGGCGGCGGCTACCTCGGCGTGCACGCGGCGGCCGACACCGAGTACGACTGGCCCTACTACGGCCAGCTCGTCGGCGCCTGGTTCCAGAGTCACCCCGCCATCCAGCGGGCCGTGATCAGGAACGAGGACCGGAGCCACCCCGCCACCTCCCACCTCGGAGCCACCTGGACCCGGACCGACGAGTGGTACAACTACCGGGCCAACCCGCGTCCCAGGGTGCGTGTCCTGCAGACCCTGGACGAAAGCAGCTACAGCGGCGGTTCGATGGGCGCCGACCACCCCATCACCTGGTGCCACAGCCAGGGCCAGGGCCGGTCCTTCTACACCGGGCTCGGGCACACCGTCGAGTCCTACGCCGACCCGGCCTTCCGCTCCCTGCTGCTGGGCGGGGTGCGGTACGCGGCCGGGCAGGTCGCGGCGAACTGCTCGGTCCCGGCCGGCCCCGTACAGGTGGAGGCCGAGTCGTACACCTCCGGTTCCGGCGTCCAGGTGGCCGCGCACGCGCCCGCCAGCGGCGGCCGGACCCTCGGCTACATCGACAACGGCGACTGGGCCGGCTACTCGTCCGTCTCCACGGCCGGGGCGAGGACCTTCACGGCGAAGGTGTCGTCCGCGGGCGCGGGCGGCACCATCGAGGTCCGCTCCGGATCGGCCACGGGTACCGTGCTCGGCTCGGTGGCGGTGCCGGTGACCGGTGGCTGGGAGACCTTCACGACCGTCACGACGACCCTGACGGGCTCCGCCTCCGGACCGCTCTTCCTGAGATTCACCGGCGGCAGCGGTGCCCTGTTCGACATCGACACGTTCAGTCTCGGCGCCGAGCCCCACACCGCCCCCCTCTCCGACGACGTGCATCTCTTCTACTACCCGTGGTACGGAAGCCCGGCGGTCAACGGCGGCTGGCGGCACTGGCAGCAGGGCGGCCGTACCCCGCCCGACGACGTCGGCGCCGACTTCTACCCGGCACTCGGCCCGTACGACTCGGGTGACTACGAGGGCGCCGTCGCCCGGCACATGGAGTGGGTCGCCCGTTCGGGCGCCGGCGTGATCGTCTACAGCTGGTGGGGCCGGGACAGCTACGAGGACCGGCTCGTGAGGGGCGTGCTCGACGCGGCGCACGAGCAGGGCATCGAGGTGGCCTGGCACCTGGAGCCGTACGCGGGCCGCAGCGCTGCCTCGACGGTCGCCGACATCGAGTACATCAACCGCACCTACGGCGGCCACCCGGCCTTCCACCGCTCGTCGGAACACGGCGACAAGAGCGCCTTCTATGTGTTCCAGAGCCTGGACATCACCGACTGGGCGCCGCTGGACCAGGTCACCGACACCAGCATCGTCCTGGCCCAGACCACCGACACCAGCAAGATCGCCCACTTCTCCGGCATGTACACCTACGACGGCATCGCGGGGGCGACCGCGCCCGGCTGGAAGAACGCGGGCGACCACGCCCGTGCCAACGGCCTGATCTGGGCCCCGTCCGTCGCGCCCGGGTACCTCGACGACCGGGCGGTACCCGGCAACTCCACGCCCACCGTGGAGCGGGCGAACGGCGCGGCCTACGACAGGCAGTGGAACAACGCCCTCGACCCGGCGATCGGCGGTTCACCGACGTGGGTGTCGGTGACCTCCTTCAACGAGTGGCACGAGGGCAGTTCCATCGAGCCCGCCGACTCGGCACCGCCGGGCGGCTTCGGCTACCTGACGTACGCCGGGGCCTACGGCCTGCACGGACAGGCAGCGGAGACGGCCTACCTGGACCGAACGGCGTACTGGGCGAGTCGCTTCCGGACGGCTCCCTGGCGCTGAGCGGCCGAGTCCCTTGCACCCGTCAGGGCGTCCGACCGGCGTGTGCCGGTCGGATGCCCTGACCGCACCACCCGGCCCACGCCAGACCACGCACGACCCGTCCGGGACCACCTTGAGATGCTTCCGCCCGGTCGCTGGACCGACGTCGGTGGGTGGCCCCGCACGGTGCGTGGCCTACAGGGCCAGTTTGCCGGCGATTTCCTTGGCCTTCGCCGTCGCGTCTGCGAAGGCGCGTTCGCGGGAGGCCTCGTAGAGCGGGACCAGGTCGGACATGGCCGGGTTGCGCGGTGCCATGGTCAGCTCCGGGACGATGAAGTCGAGGTCCAGGCCCAGGGCGTTCTTGAGGACGGCCTCCAGGTAGTTCTGGACGAACTCGAACCCCTCGCGCGGCGTACCGGGCGCGTAGGAGCCGCCGCGGCTGGCGACGACGACCACCGGGGTGCCCTGGGCCGAGGGTGTGTCTCCGACGGTGCGGCCGAGCAGGTAGACGTTGTCGATCCAGGCTTTGAGGGTCGACGGGATGCCGAAGTTGTACATGGGCGCGCCGATCAGGACGGCGTCCGCCTGCTCCAACTCCTCGATGAGCGCGGCTCGTACGGCGTACGCGGCGGCCTGTTCCGCGCTGTGCCCGGACGGCGCGACGCTGCCGGCGGACCAGGCTTCGGCGGTGATGTGGGGCACGGGGTGGGCGGCCAGGTCGCGGTAGACGACCGTGCCGTTCGGGTGCTGCTCCTCCCATGCCTCGCGGAAGGCGGCCGTGACCGAACGGGACGTGGACATCTCGCCGGAGAACAGGGACGAGTCGATGTGCAGAAGGGTGGCCATGGACCTCTCCGAAGGTGGCGCCCTGGGCCGGTGCCGAGGGCTGCTCGGGCTCAACTGACAACAGTTATACATGAGATCGTCGCGAGTGATACGGTTGCAGTCGTAACGACGATGTCCGTGCGAGTCGAACGGGAGATGTTGTTCGTGGATGTCTATGAGGCGGTAGCGAGCCGACGGGCAGTACGCAGCTTCACTGATCGTCCCGTCTCCAGACAGACGCTGGAACGCGTGCTGTCGACCGCGGCCTGGGCGCCCTCCGGGTCGAACATCCAGCCGTGGAACGCCTATGTGCTCACCGACGGCCCACTGAAGGAACTCAAGCGGCGCGCCGGCGAACGCCTGGCGTCCGGCGACGCCTGGGACGAGCCGGAGTACGACCAATACCCGCCCGCGATGAAGTCGCCCTACACCGAACGCCGATCGGCCTTCGGTAATCAGCGCTACGGCGCGCTCGGGATCCCGCGCGAGGACCTGGAGGCGCGCCAGAGGGCCGCATCCGCGAACTGGGAGTGCTTCGGCGCTCCCGCGGCCCTGTTCTGCTACATCGACCGCACCCTCGGGCGACCGCAATGGTCCGATGTTGGCATGTTCCTGCAAAACGTCATGCTGTTGCTGCGCACCGAAGGGCTGCACAGCTGCACGCAGATGGCGTGGGCGAAGTTCCACAGGACCGTCGCGGAGATCGTGTCCCCACCGGACGAACTGATGCTCTTCTGCGGCATGTCGATCGGATTCGAGGACCCGTCGGCACGCGACGCCCGTACGGGGCGCGCGCCGCTCGGGGAGACGGTCACCTTCATCGACTGCCTCTGAGCCCGACCCTCGACACCGGGCCGCCGCCCGGCTGCGACGAGTGGGCAGGCCGGCTGACGGTCCTGCCCACGTCGTAGCGGGGCGAGCGAGCTCGCACAGACGAAGGTGATTCGGCCGTGCGGGAACTCCTCGACCTTGTCGATCCTGGGGAACAGCGTCCTTCAGATGGCGACGCGAAACCGTACGCCAGGCCCGCCACGAGTGCGACGCGGCGATCACGACGGCCAGGACGATGCCGGCCGTCAGACTGCCGAGCACCCCTTGGAGCAGCGCGGCTGCCCAGGCGCTCGCGTCCTCCGCCATGTCAGGGTTGCTCAGACCAGGTCCGGGCCCGGGCAGGTGGGGACAGGGCTCTTGGCTCGGTTGAACTCGATCCTCGCCCCTGCAACCAGTGCGGCATCGCGCGAGTCTCCTCTCATGACGGGGAGTGGAGGCGCAGGTGGATGAGCGCGAGTCCTTGCTGAACAGCGACCCGGACGAGCACAGGTCTCCTCTGGGTTGGAAGGCCCTGGCCGTCGTCATGTCCGCCGTGGTGTGGATGGCGTTCGGGCCGCTCGGCCCGCTCTGGGTCTATGTCCTCGGCTGGGCGCTGGCGCTCGCTGCGGCGGAGGCCGTCTTCCGGCTGGCACGCCGCCGAGGCCGGGCTTGGGTCGGTCGGCCGCCCACCCCGGGACGCCTCGCGGCGGCACTGCTGGGGCTCGGGCCGCAATCGCGGTTGCTGGACCCGCGTTGGGCCAGAACTCGGCTGGCTGCCGGGGGGTTTCTGCTGTTCGCCACCATTGCGGGGGCCATGGGATGGAATGCCGCGCAGGACTACCGGATGCTGGCGGCACTCCGCGATCACGGCCATAGGACCGACGCGACCGTGGTTGAGATCGTCAGCCGCTCGGACGGCGGCATGGCAACCACCGTGAACGCGCGTTTCGGCACACCCTCCGGCCCGGTTCGCGCGGATGTCGAGGTCGCGAGCGGTTCCGCGATCGACGCGGAGCCAGGGGCGCAGATACCCGTCGTGTACAACCCGGCGGCTCCCGCCGAAGTCATCCATGTCGAATATCTCGACGGACGCCAAGTCGACGGAATTCGGCAGGGTTCCATAGTGATAGGCCTGCTCGGGGTGGGCTTTCTGGTGGGGGCCGCTTGGGAGGCGGTGCGTGCCAGGCGGCAAAAGGATGGAGGCAGGGCGCCGGACGTCCGTCTTCCCAAGACCTGAACAGGCGCACTCGACGCGTCAGCCCTTTCCTGCGGGTCTGGCGATCTAGCGGTCTGCCGGACGCCAGTGCATTCCTGGGGCCTCGTACAAGGGGCGTGCTGCCTCTACTCGTACTCGCCCAGCAGGTCTTCGATCAGAGCTTTGGCGAGTTCCTGCCAACCGTCGAGACACGTCGGCCACCGGGAGGGCGAGGTGCCTCCGCCGGGCCGACCGCTTCAGCGTACGTGACCCCGGCCGCCGGCCGCCGAGGCGCAGCGCGGCGAAGAAGCCGACCAGGCGCCGACCGCGTGCTCGTAGGAAGCCGCCCACGCAGGAGACGGCGACGAGGAGATTCCGCGCCCTGCGTCAACCGTGACAGCGCCGTCACCAGCGACGATGCCCTGCACCTGGCGAACCGACTTCCCGGAAAGGAATCTTCCCCTGTCACAACTCGCCGAGGTGATTTGTCCATGCAGGTGAAAGAACCGTCACGGGGATAGGAGATCGATGTGCATTCCCGTCCTGACCTCGGGAAATTCCGCACGACCACATTCCTGAAGCCCATCCGTTCAGAGGCCGGGCTCGGCCCGGGATCGACGCTGTCGGCCGTATTACAGGAACTGGTGGAGATCCACGCCGGGTGAACCCGGCCTGCACCATTCCCCTCGTCGGCATCGTGGCGGTGTCCAGGACTCCACGCTGAATCCGCGGCTCTCCAGGCTGCCGACTCCGCCTGATATCGAAATCAGCGCTTCTTGACCTTCGGAACATTGCGGTGCCATCGACGCGCCGTGCCACCCAGAAACTGACCAGGAGACGCTCATGTACTCGATCGCCAAGCGCGGCATGAACCGGAAGACCGCCCTCGCTGTTGTCCTGCCCCTCGTCCTGGGGACGTTCGCCGCCACCGGCGCACCTGCCGCTCACGCCGAGTCGGACGATGCGCCGAAGTGGCCGCTGGTCCTGGAGCGTGACGCCAAGGTGTTCTCCGACGCCGCGGCCAAGACCCCGCCCATCTACACCCTGTCGCCCGCCGACGCCCGCAAGGCCCTGGCCGACGCGCAGTCCGGACCGATCGACAAGCTGCCGGCCGACATCAGCCATCGCACCCTCAAGGTCGGACCGACCGGCAAGGTCGACATCCGGATCGTCCGGCCCAAGGGGGTCACCGGCAAGCTCCCCGCGGTCATGTACGTGCACGGTGGCGGCTGGGTCCTGGGCGACGAGAACACGCACGACCGGCTGGTGCGGCAGATCGCGAACGGCGCCCGCGCAGCGGTGATCTTCGTCAACTACACCCCTTCGCCCGAAGCCCGCTTCCCCGTCGCGATAGAGCAGGCCTACGCCGCCACCAAGTGGGTGGCCAAGCACGGCAACAAGATCAATGTCGACGGCTCCCGGCTCGCCATCGCCGGCGACAGCGTCGGTGGCAACATGACCGCCGCCGTCACTCTCATGGCCAAGCGGCGCGGCGGCCCGGAGCTCGACTCGCAGGTGCTCATGTACCCGGTCACCAACGCCGACTTCAACACCGACTCGTACCGCACCTTCGCCAACGGCCCCTGGCTCACCCGCAAGGCGATGCAGTGGTTCTGGGACAACTACGCGCCGAACAAGAAGGACCGCAAGAACATCCTCGCGTCGCCGCTGCGGGCCAGTACGCATCAGCTCAAGGGCCTGCCCAAGGCGCTGCTCATCACGGACGAGGGCGACGTGCTGCGCGACGAGGGCGAGGCATACGCCGACAAGCTCCGTGCCGCCGGCAACGACATCACCACCGTCCGTTACCAGGGTGCCATCCATGACTTCGCCATGCTCAACGCCGTAGCCAAGACCAACGCCGCCAAGGCCGCCGTCAAGCAGGTCAACGAGTTCCTCTACAACGATCTGCACGGTCGTTCCTGAACCACTTCGGCGGCTCGGGAGAGCAGCGCGAGTGTGGGGGCGATCTGATCAGGTCGTGATCGATCCGATCAGATCGCCCCCCTACGCATGTACTGATGCCGGTCCTGGTCCCGGTCCTGTACGCATGGCAGTCCTCGGGATTCGGGGATCCCTCGAACCTGTCCGTGAATTCGTCGTGTACGGCATGGGTCTCCGCGGGGTCCGGTGGGCGACGGTGTTCGGTCGCGTGAGTGCGGGCACCGGCGAGGAGAGGCAGCGGCGCAGCGCCCCCGCACAGGGACCTGCCACGGCACCTGTACGGTCTGGGCTGTTGCCCCTTCTTGCGTCACGGGATCCGTGCCGGTGGTGCCCGAGCGGCCGACAGGCCGGTGCGCCGGTCTGCGTGAGTGCTTCAACACGATGAGGATGAGTAGAACAGTGATGAGCGGTATGGCCGGTGAAGCGCCGGCATCGCCATGGTTCCGCCGGATTCGCGGGGCCCGGACGCCGCGGTTGCGCATCGTCTGCTTCCCGCATGCCGGGGGCGCTGCCAGCTTCTTCCGGTCCTGGGCCTCGTTGGTGCCCGAGGACGTGGAAGTCCTGGCAGTGCGGTACCCGGGGCGGGAGGACCGGCTCTTCGAGACGCCGGCCGACCGTATGGAGGCGTTGGCGGATCCGCTCGCGGACGCGTGCGCGAGCCTGGCCGGCGGTCCGCTGGTGCTCTTCGGCCACAGCATGGGCGCCAGCGTGGCGTTCGAGGTGGCGGCGCGACTGGCGAGGGCGCCAGGCCCTGTCGGCCCCGCGGCGTTGTTCGTCTCCGGCAGGGCAGGACCGGGCCGGCAGAAGTCCCGGGGCCTCGCCGACGCCACCGACGCGGAACTGGTCGAGAACCTCGTCGCGATGAGGGGCATGACCGCACAGGCCCTCGCGGACGAGGAATTGCGCGACCTTCTGCTTCCGGCGGTACGTGCCGACTACCGTCTCATCGAGCGCTACACGACGTCCGTGGCGACGCCGGTCCTGGACGTCCCCGTCGTCGCCTACTACGGGGACGCGGACGAGGAGATCGGTGAGGGCGAGGTGAGCGCCTGGTCCTCGGTGACGCGGTCGGCCTTCACCGTCCGCGCCTTCCCGGGCGGCCACTTCTATCTCGAAGAGCAAGCGGCGTCCGTGGTCGCCGACCTGTTCGCTCAACTGGACCGTCGATGACGGTCATGTCGGGGCCTGCCGGACCGTAGGCCGGACCGGCCGCCGGCCGGCCGCGAGGGGGCTGGAGCGAGGTACGGGGGAGGGGTCCGGCCCGACAGCGCACCGTCGGGCCGGCCTTGTGCCAGCGCTCATGACCGGGCTCGTGGCTTGCCAAGCCGGTGGAAGTCCCGCAACCGGGCAGGCGGCGTGCGTGTCTTGGCGGCTTCGGGCCGACCCAGGGGCGCACGGGTATGCCCCGCCCGGCCCGCTGTCCGAGGCGGAGTCGCAGTCGCACGCCTGGGCCCTGGCAGTCAGCTCTGCCCAGCCCGTCGGTTGCGGCGGCCGGCACGGCTGGGATGCCGCGGCGCCGCACCAGCTCCGCGGCCACGAGTGGCGACTTCGCCGGGTCACCTTGGCAATGCTCGTGCGCGCTTCCTGGCTTTCCGACGCCGCCTCAAGCGTTCTCCGAGTTCCTGCGCCGCAATCAGAGCCACGGCGCCGACGGCGCAGGCCGAGAAGTCCATGGGCTCCCCGAGGACTTTGCCGAGGATCCAGAACCCTCCGGCTGTCAGGATCCACCATGTGGCATAGACGGCCGCGGCTTGTGCCCACGTGCGCTGACGACTCATGATCCAAAGCTAGCTTCCCAGTTCTGGCGCGGACACGCGGGGCGGCGCCGACGGCCCGACCGGCGAGTGGTCGTGGACGTTGTGCCTTGAGGGGCGGGGGCTAGGCTCATGGCTGATCAGGGTGACGACGAGGGGGTCCGAGGTATGAGCGGAACAGTGACGGCGGTCAGCAGCAACGGGCAGTACTCGTTCACCAAGCCGAACCGGGACAGCGTCACACTGCTGGCCGGGTTCGGCGTGGAGGGGGACGTGCATGCCGGGGTGACGGTCAAGCACCGCTCGCGTATCGCGCAGGATCCCACCCAGCCGAATCTGCGCCAGGTCCACCTCATTCACGAAGAGCTCTTCGCCGAGGTCGACGAACAGGGGTTCAAGGTGGCGCCCGGCGAACTCGGCGAGAACATCACCACGCGCGGCATCGATCTGCTCGGTCTGCCTGTCGGCACATTGCTACGCATCGGCGAGTCCGCGGTCCTGGAAGTCACCGGCCTGCGCAATCCCTGTGTGCAGATCGACAACTTCCAGGAGGGGCTGCTCAAGCAGGTCGTCGGCCGCGACCAGGCGGGGTCGATCGTGCGCAAAGCCGGAATCATGAGCATCGTGAGGGAAGGCGGCGTGGTGCGTCCTGGAGACGCGATCGAGAGAGAACTCCCCAGTGGTCCGCACCAACCCCTGGACCGGGTCTGACCACCTTCTCAGGGCCGCGATGCCCAACCGATCAGCGCCAGGACGGACCGTTGAGCGGATACCCCGGAACGTTCTCGGGCACTACGGGCCGTGCCTGCGGTGCAGAGCTCAGGGGGTCGGCGGGCTGGTTCACCGTACCCGGAGCCTGCGCGAGTCCAGTTCCCCACACCTGGTCGACACGCGCGCGCTCGGTGGCGTTCGGATAGCTGTTGGTGCAGGACGGGCCGGCGCTGCCGCCCGACATCAGCTCACTGCACGGCCCGCCGTAGTTGTCCTGGAGGCCCAGTACGTGCCCGGTCTCGTGGGTGACGATGCGGACCGAGTCGTACTGCTGGTTCTGGCCGTAGTCGAGGAAGATGTAGCCGCTTCCGTGGCCGTTGGTGGAGGCGTGCGATCCGCGCGAGTCGTTGCCCTCGTAGTAGGAGAAGTCGGCGCTGCCCGAGGCCTCCTCGAGCTTGACGTTCGCCTCGGAGCTGTTCCAGATCGAGGCGGCGCTCGATATCTGCGAACGGAAGCTAGGTGCCCGGGAGGCGTCGTAGTAGACGGTCACTGCCTGCGCGTAGGGCTGGGCGGCGCGCTTCTCGGCGACCGACGTGCGCACGGCCTCGAAGAACGCCTCGTTGTTCGCGGTCTCCTCAGACGACCCGACGTACCGCGCCACGGAGGTACCAGCGGCGGACGGGGTGTCGGCCGTGTGGGCGCTTGCCGGTACCGCCGTGCCCAGCGCGGTGGTGGCCAGACCCAGCCCGAGAGCGAGGGCGGGGAATCTCGCGGACGTTCGGGACGACTTCATGTGGTGGCTCCTAGTCACTCGGTGACGCCGAGCGTCCGGGTGTGCGGTCGACTCTGTGTGAACACCGGTTCTGAACTGCGGCGACGTCCTGTGGGTCGTCATTCTTAGAACGGCTCACAGGGAACGCAACGGGTCCCGCCACTACGTGACCTCGTAGGTCCCGGGACCTCACCGCGGGCAGTGCGGGCGTCTCCGGTCCGGACATGGCGGCGGGCGGGAGAGCTGTCGTTCCGTCAGAAGCCTTACGGCACAGAGCAACAGGTGTGCGGACAGACCGGGAGGAATCCTAGGTCGAGCGACGGGATCCACATCCGAGCTAAATCGGACAAATAATCTTATGTCCCCTACGCCGCATCTACTAAGCGCGCCGATTAGTCGGCCGAACGCTGTGACCGACGTCATAGAACACGAGCTTCAGTTGTTCGAGCAGGCGGGCCGGCGTCGGGTCCGTGGTTGGCCAGTGGCCGTTTCGCCGTACGGGAGCTGCTGCCCGCCAGGCGACGAACTGTCGGCCGCGGTCGAGGGCGCCGTTCCCCTGGCACGGTCGATCAGAGAGCCGCAGGCGTACTGGCTTGGTGTGGCCCACGGCGCACGCCGACCGGCGGCTGGAATGTGCGGTGGCGACGTCTCCGTCCGTGCTGCCGGATGCGGATCTGCGGACGATGGCCCAGGAGGACGCCGTCAGCCGGCTGCTGATGATCAAGACGCCTCAGGGTGCGGCGGGTCCGGAGTCGAGCATCCCCTAAAGGGCGATCAGGTGTGATTGTGATAGCGATTCGCTTTTGCGACTGAAATCCTTGGACTGATCCGCATCGTACGCACCTCTTCACAGCCTTCCGGGCGCGGAGTTCCGTGCCCGTTCGATCCGCTTCTCGGTGCTGGATTCCGTCTGGTTTATCGATGGGTGAAAATTCCCCTCAGGGACGAGGCTCCAGGTCCTTCGGTCCGGGGGTGCAGGAGGTAAACGCGACAAGGCGGTCCGAAGCGGCCGTGATAAATCAACCAAACACCCTCTAATTGCCCCTTTCGTCAGGGGCGTTGACAATGTTCAGTTCGGCTTGAGAAGGTGAAGTTGATCAACATTGCTGTCAAATTGCTTGAACTGGTTGCTCCGGGTATGGAGCGAGAGCGTTGACCGAGGTGCGGAGATGTCTGGATTGCGTGATGGCCGTCGCGAACTGATGGCTGGGCAGCTTGGCGTATGGCATGCACAGCAACTGAATCCAGATAATCCGATCTACAACATGGCTGAATACATCGAGATTCACGGCAAGGTGGACACAGACTTCTTCGAGGCTGCAGTGCGCAGAGTCGTCCAAGAGGTCGATTGCCTTCGTCTGCGTTTCGAGGGGGCCGCGGAGGAAGTCCCGCAGCAGTATGTTGAGCCGCGCAGCGATTGGCCGTTTCATGTGATCGACGTGAGCGGTGAAGAAGACCCCCGTGGCAGCGCGGAGAGCTGGATGCGGGCGGACATGCGACGTCCGGTGGATCTCCAAGGCGCTGAACTTTTCACCCATGCTGTGTTCAAGGTGACCGAAGATCTCTTCTTCTGGTACCAGCGCATACACCACATCATCGCCGACGGACTCGCAGGATCCGTGATAGCGGCCCGAGTGGCCTCGATTTACACGGCACTGCAGGCTGGTGAATCCGTCGAAGAAGGTGCGATTCCTTCGAGTTCCGCACTGATGGACGCCGATGCCCATTACCGGGTGTCAGCAGAATTCGACCGCGACCGGGAGTACTGGACGGAACGCTTTTCCGATCGCCCTCAAGCGGTCAGCCTGAGTGGCCGGGAACCTTCGACCACGCCCCATGAACTGACACGTCACACGCTCCACGTCCCTTCCGACGCCGCCGCGGAACTCAGAAGCTCCGCACGTCGGCTCGGAACGAGTCTCTCGGGTCTGGCCATAGCCGCCGGCGCCGCCCTCCTTCACCGTGCAACGGGACAAGAGGACGTCATTCTCGGCGTCCCGGTGATGGGCAGGTCGTCTGCGCTGCGGGACATCCCGGGAATGACGGCGAACATTGTTCCTCTGCGTCTCACCGTGCAGCCGAAGGCCACAGTGAGGGAACTCGTCAAGCAGGTGTCCCGTGGAGTGAGAGATGCCTTGCGGCATCAGCGATACCGCCAAGAGGACATCCTCAGGGACCTGAAACTCGTAGGGCGCAGTGGTCTATACCCTCTCGTG
This sequence comes from Streptomyces sp. NPDC002309, assembly GCF_053593375.1. Classification (NCBI taxonomy): domain Bacteria; kingdom Bacillati; phylum Actinomycetota; class Actinomycetes; order Kitasatosporales; family Streptomycetaceae; genus Streptomyces; species Streptomyces sp. NPDC002309. Next base: position 139,048 of record NZ_JBSFCI010000020.1, read on the forward strand.
ATGAACATCGTCTCCTTTGACTACGATGTGAAATTCGGAGACGCTCCCGCCAGCGCGCACAGCCTCGGTGGCATAAATTTCAATGACCTGTCGATCTCGGTGTACGACAGGTCGTCCGACGGACGCATATCCGTGGTTGTCGATGCCAACCCGGACCTGTACAGCCGGCGTGCGGTGCATGAACATGCTGCGAAATTCCTCGACGTGATGAACTGGATGGCGCGTTCCGCCGCGGACGAGCGCGTACACCGGATCACGTTGATGAGCCGCTCCGAGCAGCGTCGGGTTCTCGAGGAATGGAACGACACCGCCCGGGAGGTGCGCGCGGCGACGCTTCCGGATCTGTTCGAGACCCAGGCGGCCCGCACGCCGCATGCGGTCGCGGTGGTCTTCGAGGGTGTCGAGGTGACGTACGCGGACCTCAACGCACGGGCCAACCGCCTCGCCCGATTCCTGGTCGACCGGGGAGTCGGACCCGAGTCGCTGGTCGCGGTGATGATGCACCGCTCCGTCGACCTGGTCGTCGCCCTCCTCGCGGTGGTCAAGGCCGGCGGCGCGTACGTACCCGTCGACCCGGACCACCCCGTCGACCGCATCACTTACGTCCTCACCGACGCCCAGCCCGTCCTGGTGCTCACCAGCACGGACCTGGCCTCCGGCCTCACCGACAGCCACCCGCCGTACGTGGTCGTCGACGACCCCCGGACCGTCACCGCGCTCAACGACCTGTCCGACACCGACCCCACCGACACCGAGCGCTGCACCACCCTGCTGCCCGCCCACCCCGCCTACGTCATCTACACCTCCGGGTCCACCGGACGCCCGAAGGGCGTCGCCGTACCCCACGCGGGCATCGTCAACTGGCTGACCTGGATGCAGGGCGCCTACAACCTGACCGCCTCCGACCGGGTGCTGCAGAAGACCCCCTTCGGTTTCGACGTGTCAGTGCGGGAGTTCTTCTGGCCGTTGCTCCAGGGCGCGAGCTTGGTGGTCGCCAAGCCCTCGGGCCACCGCGACCCCGGGTACCTGGCCGACTTGATCCAACGCGAACGTGTCACGATCGCGCACTTCGTCCCGTCCCTGCTGCAGGTCTTCCTCCGCGAACCGGCCGCCGCCTCCTGCGGTGACCTGCGGGCTGTCTTCTGCAGCGGCGAAGCCCTCCCCGGCGACGTCGCCGCGCAGTTCCGGGACCTGCTGGACGTTCCGCTTCACAATCTCTACGGTCCCACCGAGGCTTCGGTCGAGGTCACCGCGTGGACGTGTGACAGCGACACCCCCAGCAGCGGTGTCCCCATCGGACGCCCGGTCTGGAACACGCGGGTGTATGTGCTGGACTCGGCGTTGCGGCCGGTGCCGCCTGGTGTGCCTGGTGAGTTGTATCTGGCCGGTGTGCAGTTGGCGCGGGGGTATCTGGGTCGGTCGGGGTTGACGGCGGAGCGGTTCGTCGCGAGTCCCTTCGGGGGTCCGGGTGAGCGGATGTATCGCACGGGCGACCTGGTGAAGTGGCGGCCGGACGGTGTTCTGGACTTCCTGGGTCGTACGGATGACCAGGTGAAGGTGCGTGGGTTCCGGATCGAGTTGGGTGAGGTGGAGGCCGCGCTGCTCGCCCTTCCGGGCGTGGTCCAGTCGGCGGTGGTGGTGCGTGAGGACCGTCCAGGGGACAGGCGTCTGGTCGGCTATCTCGTTTCCGACGGTGGTGTCACTGCTCAGGTGGACACTGCCGTGCTGCGTGTGCAGTTGGGTGCGGTGTTGCCGGAGTACATGGTGCCGTCGGCTTTGGTGGTGCTGGATGTGCTGCCGTTGACGGTGAACGGGAAGCTGGACCGCAAGGCTCTGCCCGTTCCGGATTATCAGGTGGCTGGGGGTGGCCGGGGGCCGGCGTCGGTGCAGGAGGAGCTTCTGTGCACGGTGTTCGCGGGGATTTTGGGGTTGCCCGCGGTCGGGGTGGAGGACAACTTCTTCGAGTTGGGTGGTCATTCGCTGCTGGCGACCCGGTTGGTGAGTCGGATCCGGTCGGTGTTCGGGGTCGAGGTGGCGATCCGGGCGCTGTTCGAGTCGCCTACTCCGGCTGGTCTGGCGGGCCAGTTGACGGGTTCTGGTGCGAGGCGTCTGCCGCTGGTGGGGCGGGAGCGGGTGGAGCGGGTGCCGTTGTCGTTCGCGCAGCAGCGGTTGTGGTTCCTGGGGGAGTTGGAGGGGCCGTCGGCGACGTACAACATTCCGGTGGCTCTGCGGTTGAGCGGTGATCTGGACGTCGAGGCGTTGCGGTTGGCGCTGGGTGATGTGGTGGGCCGGCATGAGGTGTTGCGGACGGTGTTCGCGGCCGATGAGGGCAGGCCGTATCAGCAGATCCTGCCGGCCGAGAGTGCCCTGGTCCCTCTCGTGGTCGAACGGGCAGTTGACATCGAAACCGTGATCACTGAGATCGCGGGTCATCACTTCGATCTGGCCGCCGAGATCCCGCTGAGGGTGTGGCTGTTCGAGACCGCATCTGACGAGCACCTCTTGATGATCATGGTGCATCACATTGCCGGTGACGGGTGGTCGATGGGGCCGCTGGCGCGGGATCTGTCGGTGGCGTATGCGGCGCGGTTCAAGGGCCAGGTGCCTGGGTGGGCGCCGCTGCCGGTGCAGTATGCCGATTACAGTCTGTGGCAGCGTGAGCTGCTGGGGGACGTGAACGATCCGGACAGCCTCCTGGCCGGGCAGTTGACTTACTGGCGCGAGGCACTGACCGGCCTGCCGGAGGAGCTGACGTTGCCGTTCGACCGGCCGCGGCCCCCGGTCGTCTCCCATCGGGGAGGCAGTGTCGGATTGACCATTGACGCGCAGTTGCACCGTGAGGTGGCTGAGCTGGCCCGGGTGCAGGGCGTGACGGTGTTCATGGTTGTGCAGGCCGCGTTGGCCGTGTTGCTGTCCCGGCTCGGGGCCGGCCAGGACATCCCCATCGGTACCTCCGTCGCCGGTCGCACCGACGAGGCACTCGACGATCTGGTGGGCTTCTTCGTCAACACCCTGGTCCTGCGGTCGGACCTCTCCGACGACCCGAACTTCTCGCAGTTGCTGGCCCGAACGCGGGAGACTGATCTTGGTGCATTCACCCATCAGGACGTCCCGTTCGAACGGCTGGTGGAAGAACTGGCCCCGGCCCGGTCCATGGCCCGTCACCCGCTGTTCCAGGTGATGCTCACCCTGCAGAACACCAGCCAGGCCCTGCTGGACCTGCCAGGTCTCGACGCCGAAGTGCTGCCCCCGGGCGCCCTCCCCGCCAAGTTCGACCTGGACTTCCAACTCGCCGAACACCACGCGGGTGACGGCACCCCGAGCGGCCTGGGCGGCACCATCACCTACGCTGCCGACCTGTTCGATCACGACACTGTCATCGCCATCGGTGAGCGGTTCACCCGTCTCCTGCGCGCGGTGACCACGGACCCGTCCATCAGCGTGGACCGGATCGACATCCTCAGCGAAGCAGAGCGCCACCACATCCTCTCCGAGTGGAACGACACTGCCCACGAGGTGCAGCGGGCGACGCTGGCCGAGCTGTTCGAAGCCCAGGTCGCGAGGACCCCCGATGCCACAGCGGTCGTGCTCGGCCAGGCCGGCCTCACGTACGCCGAGCTCAACGCCCGGGCCAACCGTTTGGCACGACTGCTGACCACCCACGGTGCGGGACCCGAGGGACTCGTCGCGGTGATGATGCACCGCTCCGTCGACCTGGTCGTCGCTCTCCTCGCGGTGGTCAAGACCGGAGCCGCCTACGTCCCGATCGACCCCGACTACCCCGCCGACCGCATCACCTACCTCCTCACCGACGCCGAACCGCTCCTGGTGCTCACCAGCGAGGCGACGCAGGCGGTGTTGCAGGACGAACAGACTCACCTCGTGGTCGACGCGCCGAGTACCGTGGCGACGCTCACCCGCCTTGCCGACACCGACGTGGCGGACTTCGAGCGAGGCACCCCCTTGCTGCCGCAGCACCCTGCCTACGTCATCTACACCTCCGGTTCGACCGGACGGCCCAAGGGCGTGGTGGTCAGCCACGAGGCCGTGTGCCACTACGTCACCTGGGCAACCGACGCTTACCCCGGGCTGAGCGACCGCACCGTGCTGCATTCGTCGGTCTCCTTCGACCTGACCGTCACGCCGCTGTACGGCACGCTGGTGGCTGGCGGCACCCTGCACCTCACCGACATCCGAGACGGTTTCCCCGAGGAACCCGCACCCACCTTCCTCAAGGTGACGCCCAGCCACCTGAGCGTGCTGGCCGAGCAGCCTGCCGGGACCTTCGCTAGCGGAGACCTCGTCGTCGGCGGCGAAAGCCTCTCGTGGGACCAGCTCACCAAGTGGCGGACCGCCCACCCCGGTGTCGCCGTCACCAACGAGTACGGTCCGACCGAGGCCGCCGTCGGATGCGTCGCTCTCGCGGTCGCTCCGGGCGAGCCGGACCTGCACGGTGACATCCCCATAGGCCGTCCGAGCCGGAACATGCGCGTGTTCGTGCTCGACACCGCGTTGCGGCCGGTGCCGCCCGGTGTGCCCGGTGAGTTGTATCTGGCCGGTGTGCAGTTGGCCCGCGGCTACCTCGACCGGCCGGGGCTGACCGCGCAGCGGTTCGTCGCGAGTCCCTTCGGGGGTCCGGGTGAGCGGATGTACCGCACGGGCGACCTGGCCCGGTGGAACGCCAACGGTCAGCTTGAATACCTCGGGCGCACCGACGATCAGGTGAAGGTGCGTGGGTTCCGTGTCGAGTTGGGTGAGGTGGAGGCCGCGCTGCTCGCCCTTCCGGGTGTGGTCCAGTCGGCGGTGGTGGTGCGTGAGGACCGTCCTGGTGACAGGCGTCTGGTCGGCTATCTCGTGCGCGGCGCCGGTCACAGGGGCGCTGTGGACGTCGCTGCCCTGCGTGCCCGTCTGGGTGCGGTGTTGCCGGAGTACATGGTGCCGTCGGCTTTGGTGGTGCTGGATGTGCTGCCGTTGACGGTGAACGGGAAGCTGGACCGCAAGGCTCTGCCTGTTCCGGATTATCAGGTGGCTGGGGGTGGCCGGGGGCCGGCGTCGGTGCAGGAGGAGCTTCTGTGCTCGGTGTTCGCGGGGATTTTGGGGTTGCCCGCGGTCGGGGTGGAGGACAACTTCTTCGAGTTGGGTGGTCATTCGCTGCTGGCGACCCGGTTGGTGAGTCGGATCCGGTCGGTGTTCGGGGTCGAGGTGGCGATCCGGGCGCTGTTCGAGTCGCCTACTCCGGCTGGTCTGGCGGGCCGGTTGACGGGTTCTGGTGTGAGGCGTCTGCCGCTGGTGGGGCGGGAGCGGGTGGAGCGGGTGCCGTTGTCGTTCGCGCAGCAGCGGTTGTGGTTCCTGGGTGAGTTGGAGGGGCCGTCGGCGACGTACAACATTCCGGTGGCTCTGCGGTTGAGTGGTGATCTGGACGTCGGGGCGTTGCGGTTGGCGCTGGGTGA